>NZ_MAOS01000115.1:0-473 GCF_001721285.1 Pandoraea sp. ISTKB | reverse complement strand
GCCCACGCCGACGTGATGATGATCGGCGCGATGGTCGCGCTGTCCACCATCAACCTGCTGATGAAGATCGCGCCGGACATGAACCCGGTGCTCATGCTGGCCATTGCCACGCTCGTGTGTATGCCCGTGTGTGCCATCGCCAACTTCGTGATCGAGCGCGTGGCCTACCGGCCGTTGCGCAATGCGCCGCGTCTGGCGCCGCTGATCACCGCTATCGGCGTCTCGCTGCTGTTGCAGACGATCGCCATGCTGATCTGGTCGCGCAACCCCCTCTCGTTCCCGCAACTGCTGCCCACCGACGCCATGAACGTGATCCCGCCGCGCGGTGATCATCCGGGCGCCGTGACCAACGGCACGGGCATCGTGATCGTGGTCGTGGCCTTCCTCGTGATGTTCGGCCTCACGCAGCTCGTGAACCGCACCAAGCTGGGGCGCGCCATGCGTGCGACGGCGGAAAACCGCAACGTCGCCGG
>NZ_MAOS01000114.1:0-475 GCF_001721285.1 Pandoraea sp. ISTKB | reverse complement strand
CCGCCTTCGAAGCCGCCGGCGCCACGCTCGGCAGCGCTGCCGACGCGCTGGGCGCAGAACTCGTCCTCAAGGTTCGCGCCCCTTCCCCCGAAGAACTCGCCCGGATTCCGCGCGGCAGTGTCGTCGTGGGCATGCTCAACCCGTTCGATGCCGAGAACAACGCACGTATGGCGGCCGCCGGCGTGACCGCCTTCGCGCTCGAAGCCGCGCCGCGCACCACGCGTGCGCAGAGCATGGACGTGCTCTCATCCCAGGCCAACATCGCCGGTTACAAGGCCGTGATGCTCGCCGCCAACCTTTATCAGCGCTTCATGCCGATGCTCATGACGGCTGCGGGCACCGTGAAGGCTGCGCGTCTCGTTGTGCTGGGCGCAGGCGTCGCGGGCTTGCAAGCCATCGCGACGGCCAAGCGTCTGGGCGCGGTCATTGAAGCGTCGGACGTGCGTCCGGCCGTGCGCGAGCAGATCGAATCGCT
>NZ_MAOS01000113.1:0-483 GCF_001721285.1 Pandoraea sp. ISTKB | reverse complement strand
TTGTCGTGTTCTGCAATGACCAGAATGCTCATCTCGTCGTCTCCCTTAGATGACCTTGGCTTCGGTCTTGAGTTTTTCGACGAGCGTTGCCACGTCCGCCACCTTCACCCCAGCGCTGCGCTTGGGCGGCTCGGCAACCTTCAGCGTCTTCAGGCGCGGGCTCACGTCAACGCCCAGATCCGCCGGCTTGACCGTCTCCAGCGGCTTCTTCTTCGCCTTCATGATGTTGGGCAACGTCACGTAACGCGGCTCGTTCAGGCGCAGGTCCGTCGTGATCACCGCCGGCAGCGACAGCGACACCGTCTCCAGACCGCCGTCCACTTCGCGCGTGACTTGTGCGCGGTTGTCCGCCACCGACACCTTCGAGGCGAACGTCGCCTGCGGCAGCTTCGTGAGCGCCGCGAGCATCTGACCCGTCTGGTTGGAATCGTCGTCGATCGCCTGCTTGCCCAGGATCACCAGTTGCGGCTGCTCCTTCTCGAC
>NZ_MAOS01000112.1:0-518 GCF_001721285.1 Pandoraea sp. ISTKB | reverse complement strand
GAAGCGTCGGACGTGCGTCCGGCCGTGCGCGAGCAGATCGAATCGCTCGGCGCGAAATTCATCGACGTGCCGTTCGAGACCGACGAAGAACGTGAGATCGCCAAGGGTGTGGGCGGCTATGCGCGTCCGATGCCGGCGGCATGGCTTGCGCGTCAGGCGCAGTTGGTCCACACGCGTCTCACACAGGCCGACATCGTCATTTCCACCGCGCTGATCCCGGGGCGTGCAGCCCCGACGCTGATCGCCGAAGACACCGTCAAGGCGATGAAACCCGGCTCGGTGATCATCGACCTCGCGGCCGGACGCGGCGCGAACGGCGGCGGTAACTGCCCGCTGTCAGTCGCTGACGAAGTGGTGAAGGTCCACGGCGTCACCATCGCCGGTTACACCAACCTCGCGGGCATGGTCGCCGCCGACGCCTCTGCGCTCTACGCTCGTAACGTGCTGGACTTCCTCAAGCTAGTGATCGACAAGGAAGGCAAGCTCGTCATCGATACCAACGACGACATCGTCGCCGC
>NZ_MAOS01000111.1:0-522 GCF_001721285.1 Pandoraea sp. ISTKB | reverse complement strand
ATGAGCATGAATCTCGTCACGCTGCTGTATCTGGTCGCGTCGATCTGTTTCATTCAGGCACTCAAAGGCCTGTCGAATCCGAAGATGGCGCGACGCGGCAACGCGTTCGGCATGATCGGCATGGCGATTGCCGCCGTCACGACGATTGCGCTGATCTACGAGTTGCGTCGTCTGATGGGCGGTAACTACTCGGGTCTCGCGCTGATCCTCGCAGGTCTGGTGGTCGGTGGCGGTATCGGCGCCTACGTCGCTCGCAAGGTCGAGATGACGAAGATGCCGGAACTCGTGGCCGCGATGCACTCGCTGATCGGTCTGGCGGCTGTCTGTATCGCCGTGGCCGCTGTGGCGGAACCGGCGGCATTCGGCATCGTCCCGGCCGGAGAAACATTCCTGCCGCCGGGCAACCGCATCGAACTGTTCATCGGCACGTTCGTCGGCGCGATTACGTTCTCGGGTTCGGTCATCGCCTTCGGCAAGCTCTCGGGCAAGTACAAGTTCCGTCTGTTCCAGGGCGCGCCGGTC
>NZ_MAOS01000110.1:0-551 GCF_001721285.1 Pandoraea sp. ISTKB | reverse complement strand
TCTTGTTGAGGCGAGAAGTAGAACGTCGTCGTGCTCGGTTGCAGCGACGCAGGCAAGTTCGACAGCAACACTTGCGGTGACACCGGATCGAGCGTTGCGCCCAATCCGCCCACGATGTAGCTCGGGCCGTTCTGCTGGCCTGTGGCGCCCGTCAGGATCGACGACCCTGCGCCGCCCAAGCTTGCCGGGATCGTCAGATTCAGACCGCCGTTCGCCGGGGCCAGACTGATCACCTGCGGCGCATTGCCCACTTGCGGCGTGTACGTGTTCGCCGTCGTGATGCCGTTGATCAGGCTCGTGCCCGTGAGCGATACCGACTGGCCCACCACGTTACCCACGTTGACGATTTGGCCGCCCGACGTCACCGTCAGGTTCGGTGCTTGAATCGTCGCCGCGATGTTGCCCACCGGCGTTGGCGGATTGATGACTCCACCCACGCTGTTGTAAGCATCGCCATAAAGCGACGAGCACTCCGCAGCACTGCCGCAGCTCCAGACGTCGTGACGCTTGTCCGACTCGAACATCCCCGTCTCTTGCACCCAGTGCGAGTG
>NZ_MAOS01000109.1:0-564 GCF_001721285.1 Pandoraea sp. ISTKB | reverse complement strand
TGCTCGACAAGATCCGTAGCGACGGCCGCACGATCCTGCTCATCGAGCACGACGTGAAGCTGGTGATGGGCTTGTGCAACCGCATGACGGTGCTCGATTACGGCAAGGTGATTGCCGAAGGTTTGCCGCAGGATGTGCAAAAGAATCCGGCGGTGATTGAAGCGTATCTGGGTTCGGGAGGCCATTGATGAGCGCAATGTTGACGATCAAGGGCCTGAAAGTCGCGTACGGCGGGATCAAGGCGGTCAAGGGGATCGACCTGAGCATCCAGCCGGGCGAGCTGGTCACGCTCATCGGCGCGAACGGTGCGGGCAAGACGACGACCATGAAGGCGATCACGGGCTTGCTGCCGTGGGCCGATGGCGACATCGAGTATCTGGGCAAGTCGATTCGCGGCGTGAAAGCGTTCGATCTGCTCAAGCAGGGGCTGGCGATGGTGCCGGAAGGTCGCGGCATCTTCACGCGCATGACCATCCTCGAGAACATGCAGATGGGGGCGTATCTGCGCAACGACAACGCGGGGATCAAGCAGGACGTCGACAAGATGTTCGGCATCTTCCCGCG
>NZ_MAOS01000108.1:0-615 GCF_001721285.1 Pandoraea sp. ISTKB | reverse complement strand
CGGAACTTGTACTTGCCCGAGAGCTTGCCGAAGGCGATGACCGAACCCGAGAACGTGATCGCGCCGACAAACGTACCGATGAACAGCTCGATACGGTTACCCGGCGGCAAGGCTTCCCCTGCGGCGACGATGCCGAACGCAGCCGGCTCGGCCACAGCGGCGACCGCGATGCAGACGGCAGCCAGACCGATCAGCGAGTGCATGGCGGCCACGAGTTCCGGCATCTTCGTCATCTCGACCTTACGAGCGACGTAGGCGCCGATACCGCCACCGACGACGAGACCCGCCAGAATCAGACCGAGGCCCGCGTAGTTGCCGCCCGACAGCTTGCGCAATTCGAAGATCAGCGCCACGGTCGTGAGCGCGGCAATCGTCATGCCGATCATGCCGAACGCGTTACCGCGTCGCGCCATCTTCGGATTCGACAAGCCCTTGAGCGCCTGAATGAAACAGATCGACGCGACCAGATACAACAGCGTCACAAGATTCATGCTCATGTCAGTGCGCTCCCTTTGCTGCTTCGTCATTGGCGGCCTTAGCAGGCGCCTTATCCTTCTTCTTGAACATCTCCAGCATGCGCTGCGTGACGAGGAAGCCCCCGAACACGTTCACCGC
>NZ_MAOS01000107.1:0-671 GCF_001721285.1 Pandoraea sp. ISTKB | reverse complement strand
GTGACGTTCCACACCACGTGATAGCCGACGTACACCGCCAGCACGAAGATGATCAGGTTGATCACCGTGTGATTGATCAATTCCATGTTTGCGCTTCCCCTTTATGCCGCACGCAGCACCTGACCGTCGCGGCACATGAGGCACGCGGCGACGATGTCGTCGTTGGTATCGATGACGAACTTGCCTTCCTTGTCGATGACGAGCTTCAGGAAGTCGAGCACGTTACGGGCATAAAGCGCGGAGGCATCCGCAGCGACCATACCGGCGAGGTTGGTGTAACCGGCGATGGTCACGCCGTGGACCTTCACCACTTCGTCGGCCACCGACAGCGGGCAGTTGCCGCCGCCGTTCGCGCCGCGTCCGGCCGCGAGGTCGATGATCACCGAGCCGGGCTTCATCGCCTTGACGGTGTCTTCGGCGATCAGCGTCGGCGCAGCACGCCCCGGGATCAGCGCGGTGGAAATGACGATGTCAGCCTGCGTAAGGCGCGTGTGTACGAGTTGCGCCTGACGCGCAAGCCACGCTGCGGGCATCGGACGCGCATAGCCGCCCACACCCTTGGCGATCTCGCGTTCTTCGTCGGTCTCGAACGGCACGTCGATGAACTTCGCGCCGAGCGATTCGATCTGCTCGCGCACGGCCGGACGCACGTCCGACGCTTCAATGACCGC
>NZ_MAOS01000106.1:0-755 GCF_001721285.1 Pandoraea sp. ISTKB | reverse complement strand
GTGCTCGACTTCGCGCTGCTCTACATCATGCTCGCGCTGGGCCTGAACATCGTGGTGGGCTTCGCCGGCCTGCTCGATCTCGGTTACATCGCGTTCTATGCCGTGGGCGCGTACGTCACGGCGTTCCTGAGTTCTCCGCACCTTACATCGCAGTTCGAATGGATCGCGCATCTGTTCCCGGGCGGCCTGCATGTGCCCGTGTGGTTCACGATTCCGATCGGTGCTGCGGTCGCGGCGATCTTCGGCATCTTGCTCGGTGCGCCGACGCTGCGTTTGCGCGGCGACTATCTGGCCATCGTGACGCTGGGTTTCGGGGAGATCATCCGTATCTTTATGAACAACCTGGATAGCCCGGTGAATATCACTAACGGGCCGAAGGGCATTACCGGCGTCGAGCCGATCTCCCTGTTTGGATTTGATTTCTTCAGCAATCACGAGATATTCGGTTTGCAAGCAAATCCCGTCTATCTCCACTATTACCTGTTTGTCACGTTGGCCGTCCTAATCGCATTGGTATGCGTGCGTCTGCAACATTCGCGCATGGGCAGGGCGTGGATTGCCGTGCGCGAAGATGAGACGGCCGCCAAGGCGATGGGCATCAACACACGCAACATCAAGCTGCTCGCGTTCGCCATGGGCGCGTCGTTCGGTGGCGTGGCGGGTGGCATGTTCTCCGCGTTCCAGGGCTTCGTCTCGCCCGAGTCGTTCACTTTCTGGGAGTCGATCGTCGTGCTCTCGATGGTGGTGCTCGGCGG
>NZ_MAOS01000105.1:0-172431 GCF_001721285.1 Pandoraea sp. ISTKB | reverse complement strand
TCCTTCGCCGATGCAGCAGGTGCCGCCGCTGCGGCACCTTCGAGCACCAGAATCAGCGAACCTTCGGAGACCTTGTCGCCGACGTTCACCTTCAGTTCCTTCACAACGCCAGCGGCCGGGCTCGGCACATCCATCGACGCCTTGTCCGACTCCAGCGTCACCAGCGATTGCTCGGCCGTCACGGTGTCGCCCACCTTGACCAGCACTTCGATCACAGGCACATCGTCGTAGCCACCGATATCCGGCACCTTCACGTCGATCTTGCTCGTGCCACCGGCCGCCTGCGGCGCCGCCGGCGCGGCAGCCGGTGCAGGCGCTGCGGCAGGTGCTGCCGGTGCGGCTTGCGGTGCAGCAGCAGGCACAGGTGCCGCGGCACCATTAGCTTGCGCGGCCGAGCCGTTCGCCGTCTCGAGCGTCAGAATGACGGAACCTTCGGATACTTCGTCGCCAACCTTCAGGCTAAGCGCCTTGATGACGCCCGCGGCCGGGCTCGGCACATCCATGGTGGCCTTGTCCGACTCCAGCGTGATCAGGGCCTGCTCGGCGTCGATCTTGTCGCCCGCCTTCACCAGCACTTCGATTACGGGCAAGTCCTTGAAGTCACCGATATCGGGGACTTTCACTTCGATCACTTGACTCATTTTCCACAGTCTCCTCGAGGCTGCGCTTGACATGCAGCATGCGCCTGCCTGCCGCTGGGGGGCGGCCAACAGGCGCTCGCTGCATGCAGCGGCCTTTAGACGGTCATCGGGTTGGGTTTATTCGGATCCAGGTTGTACTTGGCGATGGCTTCGGCAACCTTGCTTGCCGGCAGCGTGCCTTCGTCGGCCAGTGCCTTGAGCGCCGCAACCGTGACCCAGTTACGATCCACCTCGAAGAAGTGACGCAGCTTTTCACGCGTATCCGAGCGACCATAACCGTCGGTACCCAGGACCACGTAGCGGCCACGGACGAACGGACGAATCTGATCTGCGTAAGTACGGATGTAGTCGGTCGATGCAATGACCGGACCACGCGTTTCATTGAGGCACTTCTCGACATGCGACAGGCGCGCCGTCTCGGTCGGGTGCAGCAGGTTGTGACGCGTGACGTCGTTACCTTCGCGGGCCAGCTCCGTGAAGCTCGGGCAGCTCCACAGGTCCGACTCGACGCCCCAATCGTTCTTGAGCATTTCAGCGGCGGCAATCACTTCGTTGAAGATCGTGCCCGAACCCAGCAGTTGCACGCGCGGTGCCTTGCCGTTGTCCGTACCGCGACGGAAAGCGTACATACCCTTCAGGATGTCCTGCTCCACGCCTTCCGGCATGGCCGGGTGTGCGTAGTTTTCGTTCATCACCGTCAGGTAGTAATACACGTCCTCCTGATCCTGCACCATGCGACGCAGGCCATCCTGAACGATCACAGCGAGTTCATACGCGAACGTCGGATCGTACGGCAGGCAATTCGGGATCGACGATGCCCACAGCAGCGAGTGACCGTCTTCGTGCTGAAGACCTTCGCCGTTCAGCGTCGTACGACCGGCCGTGCCGCCCACGAGGAAACCGCGAGCGCGCATGTCGCCAGCAGCCCACGCCAGATCGCCGATACGCTGGAAGCCGAACATCGAGTAGAAGATGTAGAACGGGATCATCGTCTCGCCGTGCGTCGAGTACGACGTCGCGGCTGCGATCCAGTCGCACATACCACCGGCTTCATTGATGCCTTCCTGCAGAATCTGACCGTTTTCAGATTCCTTGTAGAACATCAGTTGATCCTGATCCTGCGGGATGTAGCGCTGACCGACCTGGCTCCAGATACCGATCTGGCGGAACAGGCCTTCCATACCGAAGGTGCGGGACTCGTCCGGCACGATCGGCACGATGCGCTGGCCCAGCGCCTTGTCCTTGAGCAGCACATTGAGAATACGCACGAACGCCATCGTCGTCGAAATCTCACGGCCTTCGGCGGTCGCCTTGAGCAGTGCATCAAACGCGTTCAGCGCCGGGACCGGCAGCGAGGCAGCCTTGGTACGGCGCTGCGGCAGATAGCCACCGAGCTCCATACGGCGAGCGCGCATGTACTCCAGTTCCTTCGAACCATCCTCAAACTTGAGGTACGGCACGTCGGCAATCTGATCGTCCGAAATCGGCAGCTTGAACTGGTCGCGGAACTTCTTGAGCGACTCCACCGGCATCTTTTTCTGCTGGTGGGTGATGTTCATGGCCTGACCGGCTTCACCCATGCCATAGCCCTTGATGGTCTTGGCCAGAATGACGGTCGGCTGACCCTTGTGGGTCGTCGCAGCCTGATACGCGGCGTAGATCTTGTGCGGATCGTGACCACCACGGTTCAGCGCCCAGATGTCCTCATCCGACCAGTCAGCCACCATGGCCTTCAATGCCGGCGTATTGAAGAAATGCTCGCGAACGAAAGCGCCGTCCTTGGACTTGTACGTCTGATATTCGCCGTCCACGCATTCCATCATGCGCTTCATGAGCAAGCCCTGCTTGTCGCGGGCAAGCAGCGAATCCCAGCGGCTGCCCCAGATCACCTTGATCACGTTCCAGCCGGCGCCACGGAATTCGGATTCGAGTTCCTGAATGATCTTGCCGTTACCGCGCACCGGACCGTCCAGGCGCTGCAGGTTACAGTTGATCACGAACACGAGGTTGTCGAGCTGCTCGCGACCGGCCATGCCGATCGCGCCCAGCGATTCCGGCTCATCCGTCTCACCGTCGCCGAGGAACGCCCAGACCTTGCGGCCTTCGGTCTTCACGATGGAACGCGACTCGAGGTACTTCATGAAGCGCGCCTGGTAGATCGCCATGATCGGACCCAGACCCATCGACACCGTCGGGAATTGCCAGAAGTCCGGCATCAGCCACGGGTGCGGATACGACGACAGACCGCCGCCGTCCACTTCCTGACGGAAGTTCTCGAGCTGGGTCATTTCGAGACGGCCCAGCAGGAACGCGCGGCTGTACACGCCCGGCGACGAGTGACCCTGGACGAACACCAGATCACCACCGTGCTTGTCGGACGGCGCATGCCAGAAGTGATTGAAACCGACGTCGTAAAGCGTTGCGGCCGAGGCGAACGAGGCGATGTGACCGCCGACGTTCGTGTCCTTACCGGCACGCAGCACCATCGCGATCGCATTCCAGCGGGTGTACGAGCGAATCGTGTGCTCGACGTCCTGATCACCCGGAATACGGGCTTGCTGGTCGACGGGGATGGTGTTGATGTAGGGGGTGTTTGCCGAGAACGGGTGATGCTCACCGTTGATACGAGCGAACTCGATCAGCTTCTCGAGCAGGTAGTGCGCGCGCTCCGGGCCTTCGGCAGCCAGCACGCCTTCGAGCGAGGCCAGCCATTCTTGCGTTTCTTGGGGATCGGCGTCCGCAGGGGATACGATCTTCAGGGCTTCTTCAGGTACGGCGGACATGGTGTCTCCTTGTCTGTCGTTAGCGGGTTGGCATTAATGGTCGTAACCCGCTTCATGGACGGGCCTACCGGCATTTTTACCGGGGCATTGTACGAAGGATATTCCCGCCTTCGCAAGCGAAATTTCAGATTACGATAGCAATTTTCACAATACGGAATTCTGCTGCGGTGCACATAAAATCAAAGGGTTGCCGACCCCATCAGATCACGAATCGCAAGCGTACCGGTCGGTCTTGAGAGGACTTTGAGCGGCATTCTTACCGAAAAGATCGGACACTTCCGAAAAGCAGCGCTCGACCGACTATGACAGCGGGAAACGGGCTGGCCTGCGCTACAATCTCGCCATGCTTTCGCCACGCCTCGCAAACTCCTCCCCGCCGTCCCGGTCCGCTGCTACGCCAGCCCGCTCCAACCGTTGGTTGCAGGGGTTTGCGGAGTCGCATTACTACTTGCTGGTGCCGCTCGTCTCCATTGTGATCTTCCTCGTGGTGATGAGCTTGATCCTGTGGAGTCTGAACCGCCGGGAAACGGAGCAGCAGCAGGACACCCTGTATCGGAACGTCGCGTGGGCGCAGCAGCAGATCCGCCTTAACATGCTGGCCATCCAGGACCAGATCAGTTCCCTTGCGCGCGACACGGCTGCCAAACCTCAGGACGTCGCGCACTTCCAGAACACGGCTAGCGAGTTGATGCAGAATCATGCGGACATCGTCTTCATGAACTGGCTCGACGCGTCGCAGCGACCGAAATGGGCCGTCCCCGCCGACTCCCCGTTCGCCTCGCGTCTGCAAGGCTCGGCGCAACACCCGATGGAGGACGAACTCCTGGTGGCGTTTCGCGCAGCGCGCGACTCCCGACGCTCCGCCTATTCCACGCTGATCTACGACGCCTCCGGGGCAAGCTACATCGTCGTGCAGGTGCCGGTATTACGGGAACGAGAGTTTCTCGGCACCATCAGCGCGGTTTATTCGGTCGAAGGGCTGCTGATCCACGAACTACCGCAGGAACTGGGCGACAAGTTCAAGGTGTCGTTCATCGACACGCATAACAACGAGCTCGCCACGACCCCCACCCGACCGCCGTTGCCTCGCGACGTCTCCTACGAACTGCTGCTGGATCCACCAGGGCATAGTCTCGCGGTGCGGATCTACTCGTATCCGGCCGTCGGCAACTTCGTCAACAACACGCTGGTATGGTTGATCGCGGGGCTGTCCTGCTTCGTGCTGTGGAGTCTATGGAGCCTGTGGCGGCACACTCGCCAGCGATTCGAGGCACAGCAGGCGCTGTTCAATGAGACGTCTTTCCGACGCGCGATGGAAAACTCCATCGTGATCGGGATGCGAGTGCTCGACCTTCAGGGTCACATCACCTACGTGAACCCGGCGTTTTGCCGCATGACGGGCTGGGACGAGCCCGATCTCATGAATCGTGCACCGCCCTATCCGTACTGGCCCAAAGACGATATCCACGAAATGCAACGCCGCATCGATATGACGCTGCGTGGCAAAGCGCCGTCTCATGGCTTTGAAATTCGAGTGCAGCGCAAGGACGGTACGATTTTCTATGCGCGCATGTTCGTCTCGCCGCTCGTGGATGCCCACGGCCGCCAGACCGGCTGGATGTCCTCGCTCACGGACATCAGCGAACCCAAGCGGGCGCGCGAAGAACTTGCCGCCGCCCACGAACGATTCACGACGGTGCTGGAAAGCCTTGATGCCTCGGTGTCGGTGCTCGCCGTCGACAAGGCCGAACTGCTCTTTGCAAACCGCTACTACCGGCAATTGTTCGGCACTCGCCCCGAGGGCCATCTCGAATTGTCCGGCGGCGGCGAACTATCACCGACATCGCTCGACCACATCGACATGGTCGACGCGTTTGCCGGACTGCCCGCAGCGTCGCTGACCGATACGGCCGCAGAAACGCAGGAAATCTACCTGCCCACGCATCAGAAATGGTTCGAAGTCCGACGTCAATACATCCAATGGGTCGACGGACACCTCGCGCAGCTGCAGGTGGCGACGGACATTACGGCGCGACGCCACGCGGAAGAGCTCGCCCGCCAGGAAGAAGAACGCCTGCAATTTACGGGACGTTTGACGACGATGGGCGAAATGGCCTCCTCGCTCGCCCACGAGCTGAACCAGCCGCTTGCCGCCATCAACAATTACTGCATGGGCACCGCCGCGCTGGTGCGTGCGGGCCGCACGTCGCCGGAAACCTTACTGCCTGCGCTCGAAAAAACGTCTCAGCAAGCCGTACGGGCTGGCATGATCATCAAGCGGATTCGCGCGTTCGTGAAGCGTAGCGAACCGAAACGTCAACCGTCATCGATCTATGAGATCGTGGCAGATGCCGTGGGCCTCGCCGAGATCGAGGCACGCAAACGCCGCATTCGCATCGTCACCGAGCTTCCGGCAGGACTGCCACAGATCAACGTCGACCCGGTGCTGATCGAGCAGGTCCTGATGAACCTGCTCAAGAACGCTGCGGAGGCCATGCACGGCTATACGCCGCCGCCCGGTCAGCGACGCGATCCGACCGTGCGCCTGCACGTGGAAAGACGGGACAAATCCGTCGAATTCCAGGTATCCGATCACGGGCCTGGCGTCGACGAAGCGACTATCGAACGACTGTTTGAACCGTTCTTTAGTACTAAGTCGGACGGCATGGGCATGGGCCTGAATATTTGCCGTTCGATCATCGAATCGCATCACGGCCGTCTGTGGGTAGAAAACAATGAAATCGACGGCGTGCGGAATGGTTGTACTTTTTGTATTCTGTTACCGTTAGAAAGCGATACGACATCCGGATCCGGGGGAGGACTATGACGACACCCAATATCAATACCGATCAAGAAACCGTCTTTGTCGTCGATGACGACGAGGCTGTCCGCGACTCGCTTCGCTGGCTTCTCGAAGCCAATGGGTATCACGTGCGAGGCTTTGGCAGTGCAGACGATTTTCTTCAGTTCTGCGGCGACGTGACCCAGAGCAATCGCCCCAACAACCTCGTGGGCTGCCTGATCCTCGATGTCCGCATGCCGGGCATGAGTGGTCTTGAGCTCCAGGACGCGTTGATCGAGCGAAACATCAATCTTCCGATCATCTTCGTGACAGGGCACGGCGACGTGCCGATGGCCGTCGAGACGATGAAGAAGGGTGCGATGGATTTCATCGAAAAGCCGTTCGACGAAGCCGAACTTCGTTTGCAAGTCGAAAAGATGCTGTCGAAGGCTCGCCAGGAAGCCAGCAGCCATCGGGAACAGCAAGCGGCAGAGGAATTGCTGAGAAAGCTCACCAGCCGCGAGCATCAGGTATTGGAACGCATCATTGCCGGCCGCCTGAACAAGCAGATCGCCGACGATCTCGGCATCAGCATCAAGACGGTCGAAGCGCATCGCGCCAACATCATGGAAAAGCTGAACGTCAACACCGTTGCCGATCTGCTTCGTCTCGCGCTGTCGAAGCGTTCGAGCG
The DNA here is from genome assembly GCF_001721285.1 of Pandoraea sp. ISTKB. Taxonomy (NCBI): domain Bacteria; kingdom Pseudomonadati; phylum Pseudomonadota; class Betaproteobacteria; order Burkholderiales; family Burkholderiaceae; genus Pandoraea; species Pandoraea sp. ISTKB. The sequence goes on along the minus strand of NZ_MAOS01000105.1, from coordinate 165,532 downwards.
GCTCGCCCCGCCCCTGAGTCAGTCGAAGGCATGACTGCCGTTGCATGAACAGCGCCGCGCTCATTCGTTGACCGGCGTCTGATTTGGCAGCACCGACGGGCGCATCAGCCGCCCGTCGCTCCCTTCCGCGCTTGCACGCGCCTATCCCGCCGGGACGGCCGACAGCCCTCTCCCGCCGGCCCCATCGCGCCGCTATAATACGGTCTTTGCTCATGTCACCCACGTGACTGGCGCTGCTGCATCCGGCCTGCGGGCCTGCCCCCATCCTTCATACGACATCCACGCATCATGACCGCCACCCTCATCGACGGCAACGCCCTCGCCAAACGCATTCGCGCCGAAGTCGCCACGCGCGCCGCCGCCCTCACTGCCCGTGGCCACCAGCCAGGCCTCGCCGTGGTCCTCGTTGGCGAGGATCTCGCCAGTCAGGTCTATGTGCGCAACAAGGTTAAGGCATGCGAAGACAATGGCCTGTATTCGTCGCTCGATCGCTACCCAGCAGACCTGACGGAAAGCGCCCTGCTCGCGCGTATCGATGAATTGAACCGCGATCCGAAGATCAACGGCATTCTCGTGCAACTGCCGCTGCCCAAGCACATCGACAGCCACAAGGTGCTCGAAGCCATTGCACCGGAAAAAGACGTCGATGGCTTCCACGTGTCGAACGCTGGCGCGTTGATGACCGGTGCACCGCTTTTCCGCCCGTGCACGCCTTATGGCTGCATGAAGATGCTCGAATCGGTGGAATTCCCGCTGCGTGGCGCGGTCGCCGTCGTGATTGGCGCATCGAACATCGTGGGCAAGCCGATGGCCATGATGCTGCTTCAGGCAGGTGCGACCGTCACGATTTGCAACAGCAAGACTCGTGATCTGGCCGCGCACACCCGCAACGCCGACGTGATCGTGGCAGCCGTGGGCAAGCGCAACATCGTCACCGCAGACATGGTCAAACCGGGTGCCGCGGTCATCGACGTGGGCATGAATCGTGACGACGAAGGCAAGCTGTGCGGCGACGTCGACTTCCAGGGCGTCAAGGAAGTGGCAGGCTTTATCACGCCGGTTCCCGGCGGTGTTGGCCCCATGACCATCACCATGCTGCTCGTCAATACGATCGAAGCCGCGGAGCGCGCGCTGGGCTGATCATCAATCACCGGCACGAGATGGCTGCATGGCAGGGCGCGCACGACCGAGCGGTCGTGCGCGCCCTTTTCATTGGGGCTCAAAACAGCCCACAGGTTTTGACGGCGAAATGTCCGGCAATTGCATCGGAACATCCCGAAAAACACGTCCGCGGTGAGTGACAAATTGTGCGCTCACCCCAGCGTCTGTTGCATCTGCTTTGCCGAAAATCCATACAAAACAAGGTTTGGCAGCGTTTTCCCACCGATTATCACCAATCGCTTCGGTTGAAAAAAACGACTGGAAAATTCGACAGGTTGCCCCCACACTCTTCGTAAGCCCCTTCAAGTGGATAACGAACGCATGAATACGCCGCAAACCAATCCTCTTCTCGATATCGAAGGACTTCCGCGTTTTGCCGAAATCCGCCCGGAACACGTCACGCCTGCTGTTGACGTGCTGCTCGAGCAGGCACGCGCAGCGGTGGACCGGGCAGCAGATCCCACTACGCCGGCGACCTGGGCCAATATTCTCGACGCCGTGGAAGACGGCACCGAAGGCCTGGGCCGCGCATGGGAGATCGTCGGACACCTTAACGCCGTTGCCGACACGCCTGAGTTGCGCGCGGCCTATAGCGAGAATCTGCCCCGCGTGACGGAGTTTTCGGCAAGCGTCGGCCAGAACCTCGCGCTGTTTGATAAGTACAAGGCGATCGCCGCCGGGACGGAGTTTGCCGAACTCTCGTCTGCGCGCAAGAAAATCCTCGACAACGAGATGCGCGGCTTCCGGTTGGGTGGCGCAGAGCTCCCAGAGGATCAGAAACCGCGATTTGCCGAGATCCAGGAAGCACAAGCGGATCTGGCCAAACGATTTTCCGACCACGTGCTTGACGCCACAAACAAGTTTTCGCTGGTCATTACCGACGAACAGGAAATTGCTGGCCTGCCAGACGACGACAAGGCGGCCGCACGTGCGGCTGCGGAGCGCGATGGCGTTGAAGGATGGAAATTCACACTGCATTTCCCGTCGTATTTCCCGGTCCTTCAGTACGCAGACAATCGCGCTCTGCGGGAAAAGCTCTATCTCGCGAACGTGACTCGCGCCTCAGAACTCGGTCCCAAGTTTGGTGATGGTGATGCGGGCTGGGACAATACCGGCATCGTCGTCGAGCAGTTGGCGCTGCGTCGAGAAGAGGCGCAAATGCTCGGCTTCAAGAATTACGCCGAGGTATCGCTCGAACCGAAGATGGCCGAATCGCCGGCACAAGTCCTTGAGTTCCTCGAAGATCTCGCTCGCCGCGCGCGACCCTATGCCGAACAGGACTGGGAAGAACTCCAGGCTTTTGCCGCACAGTCGCTCGGCATCGACAAACTGCAACCTTGGGACACGGCTTACGCGTCGGAGAAACTGCGTCAGCAGCGTTACGCTTTCTCCGAAACAGAAGTTCGCCAATACTTCCCGCTGCCCAAAGTGCTGGACGGTCTGTTCCGTGTCGCCGGCACTTTGTTCGGCGTCACGATCCGCCCGCAAGACGCCGAAACCTGGCACCCGGACGTGCGCTTCTTCCGCATCGAACGCGATGGCGAACTGGTCGCGCAGTTCTACATGGACCTGTTCGCACGCGAAGGCAAACGCGGCGGCGCATGGATGGACAGCGCCCGTACGCGCAAGCGCCTGCACGATGGCTCGCTGCAAACGCCTGTCGCCTATCTCGTCTGCAATTTCCCGGCACCGGTTGGCGACAAGCCTGCATTGCTGCCGCACGACGACGTCATCACGCTGTTCCACGAATTCGGTCACGGCCTGCATCACATGCTGACGCAGGTCGAAGATGCCGGTGTCGCAGGCATCAACGGTGTCGAATGGGATGCGGTGGAGTTGCCGTCGCAGTTCATGGAGAACTTCTGCTGGGAATGGGATGTGCTCGAACACATGACGGCACATGTCGAAACCGGCGCTCCGTTGCCTCGCGAGTTGTTCGACAAGATGATCGCGGCACGCAATTTCCAGAGCGGATTGATGATGCTGCGTCAGCTCGTGTTCTCCGACTTCGATATGCACCTGCACTACGACTTCGATCCGCACGGCAAGGAGTCTGTGCTCGAGGTTGCGCGCCGCATCAACGATCGTTTGCATGTGACGCCACAGGCAGAATTTTCGCGTTGGCCGAACACGTTCAGCCATATCTTCGCCGGCGGTTATGCGGCAGGGTATTACAGCTACAAATGGGCCGAGGTACTGTCCGCAGATGCTTACTCGGCGTTCGAAGAAGCAGCCAAGGTCAGTGGGTCGGTGCTGGATACCGCGACCGGTGCGCGCTACCGCGATGAGATTCTTGCGGTCGGTGGAAGCCGGGAGGCCATGGAGTCGTTCGTTGCCTTCCGCGGCCGCGCTCCGCAAGTGGACGCCCTGCTTCGCCATAGCGGCATGTCGGCAAGCTGACACTCGGCGAGCGTGTCGATAAAAAACGGGCGTCTGACGAAAGTCGACGCCCGTTTTCCGTTCCCACACATGATGAGAGCAAGCCGCTACGTACAGGGTTGTGCTTCGCACTCACGCACGCGGCCCACACGGACGTCTTACCACCGCCCAGTCAGCGCCCTTGAGTCTACGATCGTGTCGCCCCCCTCCAGTTTTCTGCAAGCGGCACACTCCCTTACCGTTCACGCTGCCATTAGCTATCGTCGTCACATCCGTTGGGACGCCAGACGTAGCTATGCGTTTCCTTATCCAGGCATCTGGCCGCCTGAAACCGAACGGTGCAGCCATTCTCGTACGTCCGGGTGCATTCGCCGTTAATACACTGCGTCTGCATTCGCACCACCTGCCCCGTCGGGATCCGGCATTGCGTCGGTGCCGCCTGTGCCGCTTTGGGCGGCGGCAAACGCCGTCCCGGACGTTGCCCGCTGTCGAACCAGACCTGAGCGCTCTCCAGAGCGCATTGCCCTCCCCGCTGGCAGACCACGAACGCATCCTGCACGGCGGATTCTTGCGTGTCACCCAACGCGACACCTACCTCACCGTTGCTGGCACGCACAACAGCCCAATAGGCCGGGCCGTTCCCTGCCATCAGCACGTCGCACCGCCCGCCCCTGCTGCCCGGCGCCAATTGCGTCCGGCATCGATCCAGTGCCGCCACCTTGGCTTTGGCCATCGACGTCTGGTTGGTCACGTAGACATAGCGCAATCCATTCGCCGTGCGTAGCCCAGCCACGGCAGAGGCCGCGTGTGCCGACACGCTGATCAACGCGATCGCACTCGCAATGCCTACGGTACAAAGCAAGAAGAGGTGAAACAACCTGTTCATGACGAAACAGTCGGCCCGGAGTCAGCCATCAACGGAAGCAATAGCGCATCAGACCATACGACAAGCCCAAATGAAGCGGCAAACTAAAGGGGTTTTGCCCGCCTAATACACTGCCGATGGGGGATCAGTCCCGCGCAGCGCGTCTTCGATGGGGTCACCGCACACCGTCCAATGCGCGAACAATCCGTGGCCAAAAACAAAACAGGCGGTGCATCTTTCGATGTCACCGCCTGTCATGACCGGAGAGACCCCGATCAGGCATACCGGCATTCCGGCAAGCCCAGGTACCTCAGAACCTGTTAGGTCCCACGTTTGATCCACGCCGACAGGTTATGCGGGCGCAGCGTGTCGTACTCTTCGAACGGCTGGTGAATCCACGGATTCGTCGGCAGGAAATCGACCGCGTAGTCCGGCGCCACCTTCGAGCACGCCTTGTGCCACAGCACCGCCGAACGCACGTCCGTCACCTTCGGGAAACGCTCCTTGAGGTGCTTGCCAACACGCTCAAGCGTCACCCCGGAATCGACCAGATCATCGACCAGCAGCACACGGCCCTCAAGCTCGCCGCGCGTGATGGTGATGTACTGAGCGATGTCGAGGTCACCACGAATGGTGCCTTCGGCTTCCCGATACGAACTCGTTGCCAGAATCGCGAGCGGCACGTCGTAGATGCGCGCGAGCTGATCGCCCACGCGCAAGCCACCACGGGCCAGACACAGGATCTTGTCGAACTTCCAGTTGGACTCATAGACCTTGAGCGCCAGGCGCTCAACCAGTCGATGGTATTCGTCCCACGAGACCCAGAGGTTCTTATCGTCGTTTTGGGGCTGATTCATGGTGTGTCTTGCCAGTCCTGCTGTTTTTCAGTTCTTGAAGGGGTGGCGCAACAGGATCGTTTCGTCACGATCCGGACCCGTCGACACCATATCGATCGGAATACCGCTCACTTCCTCGATACGCTTCAGATAGTTCTGCGCCTGAACCGGCAGTTGATCCCACGACGTCACACCCACAGTGCTTTGCGACCAGCCCGGGAAGTCCTCGTACACCGGCTCGCAACGCGCCACGTCGACAGCGCCGCGCGGCAGGATATCCACCGACTTGCCGTCGATCTTGTAGCCCACGCACAGACGCACCGTCTCCAGGCCATCCAGCACATCGAGCTTCGTCATGCACAGGCCCGTCACACCGTTGATCTGGATCGAGCGCTTGAGTGCGGCGGCATCCATCCAGCCCGTGCGGCGCGGACGGCCCGTGACCGAACCGAACTCCTTGCCGACCGTTGCCAGTTGCAGACCGATGGCTTCCTGACGGGCGGCGTTATCCGCGTCGTACAGTTCGCTCGGGAACGGACCAGCGCCAACGCGCGTGCAATAAGCCTTCGTGATGCCCAGCACATAGTGAAGCTGCTGCGGGCCCACACCAGCACCTGCCGAAGCCGCGCCAGCAACACAGTTGCTGCTCGTCACGAACGGATAGGTGCCGTGATCGATGTCGAGCAACGTGCCTTGTGCACCTTCGAACAGCAGTTTGCCGCCAGCGCGGTTGACCGCGTAAAGCTCTTGAGAAACGTCAGCGATCATCGGACGCAGACGCTCGGCGTAGCTCAGCATCTTATCCAGCGTTTCCTGGAAGTCGACAGCCGGCGCGCCCAGATACTGGGTCAAAACAAAGTTATGGTAATCGAGGTTTTCGCGCAGACGTTCGGCGAACGTCTTCGGATCGAACAGATCCTGCACGCGCAGCGCACGGCGACCGACCTTGTCTTCGTAGGCCGGGCCAATGCCGCGACCGGTCGTGCCGATCTTGCTCGCGCCGCGACGGGCTTCGCGCGCCTGGTCGATGGCAACGTGATACGGGAGGATCAGCGTGCAGGCCTCGGAAATGCGCAGACGGCCACAAACGTTCAGGCCGGCGCTTTCGAGCTCTTCGATTTCCTTGAACAGCGCTTCGGGCGACAGCACGACACCGTTACCGATGTAGCACGTGACGTCCTTGTGCATGATGCCCGACGGAATCAGACGCAGGATGGTCTTCTTACCGCCGATGATGAGCGTATGTCCGGCATTGTGGCCCCCTTGGAAACGCACCACGCCTTGCGCGTGATCGGTCAGCCAGTCGACGACCTTACCCTTACCTTCGTCGCCCCATTGGGTTCCGATAACGACGACGTTGCGTCCCTGATTCAAAGCATTGCCGGACATAACAATAGTTGGTTTGGTTAAAAACGTATTCTACCCGTGTTGGCGCAGGCGAGTGCCGCTTTTTTCAGCGAATTCACCGGGGCGTCACAACCCACTGGCCATCTTTTTCGACGAGAACACGGTCTCCCGTGAATTCCTCGAAATCCTGAGCGTGGCCCGGCAGCATGCGGATGACGACCTCCCCCGCATCACGCAGGCTGTCGATTTTGGTACGCAAGCCCGGCACATCGTCCGCCGGCGCCAAAATCGCGTTACTACGCGCTTCGACTGGCGAAATCGCCGCCAACTCGCGCAAATCGAGCGAAAAACCGGTCGCCGGCCGATCACGACCGAACGCTTGACCGACCTTGTCGTAACGGCCTCCGCGAGCGATGGCGTTGGGAATGCCGTCCACGTAGGCGGCGAACATCACACCGCTGTGATATTGATAGCCACGCAGATCGGCCAGATCGATCGACAGTACCGCCGGGCCACCCTGGCCTTGCGATTCAGCCAGATATGCCAGGTCGTTCAATGCCGACGTCACGCCGGGCAGGTCCGGCAGAACCTTACGCGCACGAGCGAGTGTTTCGGCCGGCTCACCATACAACGTGGTCAAGCTTAGCAGGGCATCGCGAACATGCTCGGGAAGGTCGCGCGTCAGCTCCTGCAACTGCGGCACGTCTTTGGTCGCCAGTGCGCCAAACAATTGGCTTTCAATAGCTTCGGCCGCCGGAACCCCCTCCAGCAACGCCTCCAGCACGCCCGCGTGGCAGAGATCGATACGAATCTGTTTCAGGCCAGCCAGTTGCAAGCAGAACAGCAACAATTCCTGAATTTCGAGATCGGCCTCCAGCCCACTGTGACCGAAGATTTCGGCACCGATCTGGAACGGCTCGCGCGTCGCAAGCAGATTGCGCGGACGGGTGAACAACACGCTTCCCGCATAGCACAGACGCGTCACGCCCTTCCGGTTCAACAAATGCGCATCGATCCGCGCGATCTGCGGCGTGATGTCCGCGCGCAGGCCCATGGTACGCCCCGAGAGCTGATCGACGAGCTTGAACGTGCGCAGATCGAGGTCATGACCGGTACCGGTGAGTAGCGACTCGACGTACTCGAGCATCGGCGGCATCACGAGTTCGTAGCCATAGGTACGGAAGCGATCGAGCATGAGACGGCGCAGATCTTCGATCTTGCGCGCCTCGGACGGCAGCACGTCGGCGATATTTTCGGGAAGTAGCCAGTTAGGCATGGGAATTTCGGAATTCAGACGGCGCGCAAAAAGCGCCTTTGATTAATCGACCAGCAGCATCAGAACCAGCCCTAGCAGGACAGCGGCCAGGCCGAAGAAACGAATCTGGCCGGACGGCATTTCCGTTATTTTACGAAAACTTTGCCGCCACCGGTCCGGGGCGACAAACGGAAACAGTCCCTCGACGATCAGCATGAGGGCGAAAGCGAGAATGATTGTGCTGCTGGTCACAGGGGGACTCGGCCAAAACGCCACCGCCCGCGTTGACGCGGGCGGTGGCAGCTACTCGGATGTCAGAGGCGTTATTTTCCCGCTTTTCCGGCCGGCGCGCCAGCACCACCGGAACCGCGCATAAATCGGAAGAAATCGCTGTTCGGGTCGGCGATGATCACGTCCCTCTTGTCACGGAAGGTCGCCTTGTACGCTTCGAGACTCTGATAGAACTGAGCGAACTGCGGATCACGGCCGAATGCCTGCGCATAGATGTTTGCGGCAGCGGCGTCGCCCTCACCCTTGACCTGCTGGGCTTTGGCATACGCTTCGGCAACAGTCACATCACGCTGACGATCGGCGTCGGCACGGATCTGCTCGGCTTCGGCAGCGCCCGTCGAACGCAGTTCGTTCGCCACGCGCTTACGCTCGGCGGCCATCCGGCTATACACCGAATCGCTGATACCGGCGGCGAGGTCGACCCGACGCATACGCACGTCGACAATTTCGATACCCACCTGCGCAGCTTCGTCGCCCACCTTCTGCTTGACCCACTGCATCACCTGATCACGCTGCGTCGACACGACTTCAGTCACAGTGCGCTTCGTGAACGCTTCCTGCAATGCCGAGCGAATCTGCTGCGTCAGACGATCCTGTGCAAGGCGGTTATCGCCCTTGAAGCTCACATAGAACTTGCGCGGATCGATGATGCGCCACTTCACGTACGAGTCGACAATCAGGTTCTTCTTCTCGGCCGTGATGAAGCGCTCCGGCTCCGGGTTGTCGATGGTCATGATGCGCTTGTCCAGATACAACACGGTCTGGAGCGGCGGCGGCAACTTGAACTTCAGGCCCGGCTGGTTATAGACATCCTTGATCTCGCCAAGCGAGAACACTACGGCATAACGGCGCTGGTCCACCACGAACATGGTCGAGGCGAGCACGATCAGCAAGACGATCAGCGCGACAATAACGGTTCCAATACGGTTCATGCGCTTATCCCCTTAGCGTGAATCGCGGTCGCGGTTGCGCAGTGCCGCGCGCGATCGATCATGGTCGACATCATTGTTGTCATCAGCGGCAGGCGCTCCCGCAGCCGCCCCCGTACCTGCACCGGATGCCGGCGCCGGGGTCGACGCGTCGCTGCGCGTGCGTTCCATGATCTTGTCCAACGGCAGATACAACAAACTGTTGTTCTTCGAATCCACCATGATCTTGGTGGTGCGCGAGTAGATCTGCTGCATCGTATCGAGGTACATACGCTCGCGGATCACACCGGGCGCCTTGGCATAGGCTTCCTGCACCGACTTGAAGCGATCGGCGTCACCTTGAGCCTGTGACACCACACGCGCCTTGTAACCGGCGGCCTCTTCCGTCAGACGCGACGCCGTACCCTTAGCACGCGGAATCACGTCGTTGGCATAGGCTTGCGCTTCGTTCTTCGCACGCTCCAGATCCTGACCGGCCTTCACGGCATCGTCGAACGCCGCTTGCACCTGCTCAGGCGGTTGAACGCTCTGCATCGTGACGCTCGTTACGAGAATGCCCGTCTTGTAGCTGTCGAGAATGCGTTGAATCGACGTCACGAGTTCGTTCGCGATTTCTTCACGACCGGCGTAGAGCACGAAGTCCATCTTGCTCTTGCCGACGATCTCGCGCACAGCCGTTTGCGCCGCCAGATTCACCGACGCTTCGGCGTCCACGTTATTGAACAGGAACTCGGTCGCGTCCTTGATCCGGTACTGCACGGCGAAGCGCACATCGATGATGTTTTCATCGCCCGTGAGCATCGACGAGTCCTTGAGATCCGTATCCCGAATCGTGTTGGAACGACCGATTTCCACGGACCGGATCTGCGACATGTTGACGACCTCGACCGACTGGAACGGGTACGGCAAACGCCACTGGATACCCGACGTCGTCGTGTACTTGTACTTGCCGAACTGGGTGACGACACCGACCTGACCTTCCTGGACGATGAACACGCCCGTCGCCAGCCAGATCAGGAACGCGAGTGCGACGACAACGCCGACACCGATACCCGAACCTCGCGAGCCACCGGAGAAACTATTGTTCGAACCGCCATTACCGCCCCCGCCGTTCTTACGGCCGAAGATACGGTTCAGACGGCGATTGAAATCGCGCCACAACTCGTCGAGATCAGGCGGGCCGTCCTGCTGCGGGCCTTGCGGTCCGCGCTGCGGTTCCTTCTGATCTTGCGAATTCGGATTGTTCGCCCGGTCGGGGCGATTCGGCTCCTGATTGCCGGACGGCGTATCGCCGCCGCCGTCCCGCCCCCAGCGCGGGTCGTTCAGGGAGAAAATCAGGCCAACTCGTCGCATCAAAGCTCTTGGAAGCATAGGTAGAAGCGTGGTGACTGAAGCGGGTTGGGCGTTGCGACCGGCGCGCCTCGCATCGGAGCACGCATGTTGCCGGTTCGCGCGTGGTTCCCGAATCTGGTTTGCCGATCGGCGGCCTTTCCCGGCCTCCGTCTAGTCTCTTGCCAGTTCGTCACCCGCGTCGGAGTGCTGCCGGTATTCCCCGGGGCAACCCACCCTTCGCGGTGCGACGTCTCGTGTTATCTGTCTTCTGCGCGCGGCACATCGTCCCAACGGTCGATGAGCCGGACATCGGGCGCTTCGTGCTGCGATTGTAACCCACCAGTGCCGGCCACAACCGCCTCGCTGATGGCCTCGCGTAGCAGGTCCAGACCCTGGCCAGTACGCGCGCTCAAAAAGACACGCGTAATGCGCCCGTCTTCGTCCCGCTCGATTCTCGGCCCTTGTGCCGCCAGTTCCGGTACTGCGTCGATCTTGTTCCAGACGAGAATCTGCGGGATGTCGGCCGCATCGATCTCCGCCAGAACGGCATTGACCTCGGCCATTTGCTCCTTGCGCACCTGACTCGACGCATCCACCACATGCAGCAGCATGTCGGCGTGCACCGTCTCCTCAAGCGTCGCCCGGAACGCCGCGACCAATTGGTGCGGCAACTCGCGGATGAATCCGACAGTATCAGACAGCACGATGTTCCCGACATCGCCAAGATAAACGCGACGAGAGGTCGTATCGAGCGTGGCAAACAACTGGTCGGCGGCGTAGGCATTGGCCTTCGTCATCGCATTGAACAGCGTGGATTTGCCTGCGTTGGTATAGCCCACGAGCGAAATCGACATCGTGCCGCTGCGCTGACGAGCGCGGCGCTGCGTGTCGTGCTGGCGCTGGAGCTTTTCGAGCCGGACCTTGAGCGACTTCACACGCTCGCCCAGCAGACGACGGTCGGTTTCCAGCTGCGTCTCACCCGGCCCCCGCAGACCGATACCGCCCTTCTGGCGTTCCAAGTGAGTCCAGGCGCGCACCAGACGCGTAGATAAATACTGCAACTGCGCGAGTTCGACCTGCAACTTGCCCTCATGACTCTTCGCGCGTTGGGCAAAGATATCGAGAATCAAGCTAGTACGGTCGACCACACGGCGTTGCAGAAGGTGTTCGAGGTTACGCTGCTGACCGGGTGTCAGTGCGTGATTGAAAATCACCAGGTCGACGTCGAATTCGGCAATGGCTTCGCGCAGCTCTTCAGCTTTACCGCTGCCGATGAATAATTTGGCATCGGGGCTGTGGCGACGACCTGTAATGGTCACGACAGGCGTCGCGCCTGCGGATTGCGTCAGAAGGTCGAGTTCCTGGAGACTGGCTTCGAAATCGAGTTTGCCGAAATCGATGCCGACGAGCGCGGCGTTGGTGGTCAAGCTACGCTGGGAATGGGTATTGGGACTGTTGGACAAGAGCGGGCGGCGGGGAAGATAAATTCGCCCGGCCGGAGAGACTCCCGGTCGGGCGAGCCTGAATCAGGACTGCTCGGCTTCCGGATGGAAATTCACCGGACGCGCAGGAACGACCGTCGAAATGGCGTGCTTGTAGACCATTTGGGTGACCGTGTTGCGCAGCAGGACGACATACTGGTCGAACGACTCGATGTTTCCCTGCAGCTTGATACCGTTGACCAGATAGATCGAGACGGGAACATGCTCCTTACGCAAGGCGTTCAGAAACGGGTCTTGTAGAAGTTGCCCTTTGTTGCTCATAAGTTACTCCATTGTATTTTTAGCAAATGACCGTAAGCCAGGGCGTGTGCGCGCTTCCCACCCTGACTTCCACACTATAGCCGATTTTGCTAGCGTCGCCAGCAAAACCCCGCCCCGGACTGGCTTTCACTCGCCCTTGGCGTAAGGGTTCGCGCTGTTGCGGAACTCTATGCGTAATGGAGTGCCCTTCAACTTAAAAGTTTCGCGGAAACGGTTCTCGAGATAGCGGCGATAGCTATCGGTCACACCATCCAGACTATTCCCGTGGATGACGATGATCGGGGGGTTCGAGCCCCCTTGGTGTGCGTAGCGCAACTTGGGACGCGAGAAGCCCGAGCGGCGCGGTTGCTGGTGTTCCACGGCCTCAATGAGCGCCTTGGTCAGCTTCGGCGTCGGCAGCTTGCTCATCGCCGCTGCGTACGCTTCGTCCACCGAGCGCATCAACGGGCCAATACCCGTCGCCTTTACGGCCGAAATGAAGTGGAAGTTCGCAAAACCGAGGAATTTGAGCTTTCGCTCAAGTTCCTGCTTCGCCTGCTCACGCGTGTACTCGTCCAGGCCATCCCACTTGTTCACGCCCACGACCACGGCACGGCCGGACTCCAGAATGAAGCCCGCGATGTGCGCGTCCTGGTCCGAGATGTCCTGACGGGCATCGAGCATGAGGATCACGACGTTCGCATCCGCGATCGATTGCAGCGTTTTCACAACCGAGAATTTCTCGATCGCCTCGAAGACTTTTCCGCGACGACGCAGACCCGCCGTATCGATCAACGTGTAGTTCTTGCCCTGACGCTCGAAATCGATATGAATCGAATCGCGCGTAGTGCCGGGCATGTCGAAGGCGATCACGCGCTCTTCGCCGAGCAGCGTGTTGACCAGCGTCGACTTACCGACGTTCGGACGCCCAACGATGGCGATCTTGACGCGCCCGTCGTTCTTGCCGTCGTCTTCGCTTTCATCCGGGTTGGCGTAGAACGGCGCAATCGCCTCGTCGATGACTTCCTTCACGCCATCGCCGTGGGCGGCCGAAATCGCCAGCGGGTCGCCGAGACCCAGCTCGTAGAAGTCGTTCGCCACCGTGGTGTACTTCATGCCCTCGGCCTTGTTGACCACGAGCATGATCTTGCGCCCCGTCTTGCGCAGGTAGTCGGCGATGATCTGATCTTGCGGCGTGAGGCCCTGACGGCCGTCGACGATATAGATCACCACGTCGGCTTCGACCACGGCCTGCCGCGTCTGCTTGGCCATTTCGTGGAAAATGCCTTCCTTGGCCACGGGCTCAAAGCCACCGGTATCGATCACCAGATACGGATGCTCGCCAACGCGCCCCTCGCCATAGTGACGGTCGCGCGTGAGCCCGGGCATGTCGGCGACGAGCGCGTCGCGCGAGCGGGTCAAACGGTTGAATAGCGTCGATTTGCCGACGTTGGGGCGCCCTACGAGCGCGATCACGGGTTTCATGAATAAGCCCTAAAAACGAAGACGGCCGGCGCGCTGCCGGCCGTTCCCGGAAAATGCCCGGGTGCTTGCCGGTTACCGGTTATTCCGGACGGAAGCCATAAATATTGCCATCGCGGGTTTGCACGACCAGTGTCTGGCCGGCAATGACCGGCTGCGCACTGATGGCGCCGCTCAGCTTGACGCGGGCGAGGAACTCACCGTTGTCCCGCGACAGGAAATGCAGATAGCCCTGCTTGTCGCCCACGACCACGACACGGCCGAGCGCCAACGGCGCCGACAGATCGCGGTACTTGAGCTTGTCGTTCTGCCACAGTGTACTGCCATCGGCAGCGTTGAACGCGTAGACGGCGCCATCGGTATTGACAGCCGCCACCACCCGCTCATCCTGCGTCACACCATTCGGCGACGAGAAATCACGCGCCCACAGGCCGTTGCCGGTCTGCACGTCGGCACATCCCACACGACCCTGGAACGTCGCGCCACACACCTGACGACCGAACACGACCGGCGCGCCCGTCACGTCATTCACACGCTCGACCTCGGTCACACCCTTCGGATACGAGAGCGGCGTGATCCACTGGGGGTTGCCCGTATTGGCGTCGAGTGCGACCAGTTTGCCGCCGGGGAAACCGGTAATGACCGAACGATCGCCCAGGAACGTCATGCCGGTACCCGTGCGCAGCGTCAACGTCGTCGACGGCTGCGAGTACGACCAGCGCACCGAACCGGTGCCCGAGTCGAACGCCGTGACGCGGTTGTTGATGGCACGCACCACCACCAGCCCCCGCCCGACCAGCGGTGCAGTGAGGACTTCGCTGCCCGCGTTTGCCTTCCATGCCGGCTTGCCGTCGTGGTCGAACGCGATCACGTCGCCCTTGTGCGTGGCCACGACGGTCGTCTCACCATCGCTGCCCGGCCCGGCCGTAATGTCCGTATCGGCCTTGGCGGACCAGTTCGAAGCGCCCGTTTCCGCATCCACACGTACGATGCTGCCGTTTGCACCTGCCGCGAACACGGCGTTGCCAACGGCCACCGGCGCGAAGCTGTAAGCACCGGCCTTGCCAACGCTCGCCGTCCAGATCTGCTTGACGGTCAACGCTTGCTTGATCTCCGTGAGGGGCGTCGGTTCATGCGCGGGCTTGCTGCCGAAGAGTCCGCAACCACCCAGCGTGCCGAGTACGGCCAGCGTCAGCACCGCAGTGCCCGCACGCTTGAAAATGCCCCGGCGCGACGAGGCCGCCAGGCTAACCTGTGCAGACTGAGACGTAGCCATCGTTTGCGGCATCGATCGACGGAAGTCGTTAAGGATCATCATGTACCCGGTTATGCGTTATGGGAGGGTAATACTTGCCAACGGATTGCCGACGCGCGTCAGGCCCCCAGCGCGTCGAGCTTGAACTGAACAAACTGGCGCATGCCCGAGTCCTGCTTGTCGAGCTTGTCGAGCGCGAGCTTGTAAGCCGTACGAGCGTCGGCCACTTTGCTCTGCGCGACGAGCACGTCGCCGCGACGGTCGGCAAACACGCCAGCGTACGGCGCCGGCGGATTGTCCAGTAGCTTGAGCGCCTCGTCATACGCCTTCTCGTCGAGCAACACCCCCGCCAGACGCAGTTTGGCGAGTTGCTTGTACTCGTCGTCCTTGGCATTCGACACGGCCCATTGCAGTTGCGCCTTTGCACCTGCCGCATCGCCAGCATCCGCCAGCGTCTTGGCGGCGAGCAGTGCCGTCATTTGCGCATACGGCGTACCGCTGAACTTGCTCTCCATATCGGACGCGATACGCGTGACCTTCGCCTTGTCCTTCGCGTCGATGGCGGTTTCCAGCTCGCCATACAGCACACCGGCTTCCACCGTCTGCTTACGCTCGTAATAGCGCCACAGATTCCAGCCGCCATAGGCGAGCATGATGACGACGAGCGTCCAGATAACGTAATTGCCGTACTGCTTCCACCAGGCCTTTACGTTCTCGATCTGTTCCTGTTCCTCGTGATAGCTGCTCATTCGCCGGTATTCTCCGTGTCTGGCGTCGTGAATTAATGAAGGGTTTCGTTGCCCGGACCGTCTTCGCCCAGGCTTTCGTTCACGCTTTCGTCCGCACTGGCGACGATAGCGTCGATCAGATACTCGGCGAGCCCGTCGAACGGCACGCTCGTCTGATTGTTCGTCTGCTCGGCGGCACGCAGATGCTTGAC
This sequence comes from Pandoraea sp. ISTKB, assembly GCF_001721285.1. Taxonomy (NCBI): domain Bacteria; kingdom Pseudomonadati; phylum Pseudomonadota; class Betaproteobacteria; order Burkholderiales; family Burkholderiaceae; genus Pandoraea; species Pandoraea sp. ISTKB. Next base: position 149,718 of record NZ_MAOS01000105.1, on the reverse strand, counting down.
TTCGGCAGTGCCCGAAGCCACTTCGTTCTCACCGATAATGACCGCGAAATTCGCACCGCTCGCATTTGCGCGCTTCATCTGCGACTTGAAGCTGCTGCCATTGCCATCCGGGCTGCAGTGGAACACCACGTTCAAGCCCGCGTCGCGCATGCGTTCCGCAGCGATCAGCGCCGGCGCCACCGCCGATTCCCCCTGATGCACGACGTAGACATCGGCACCTTCGGCCTGCGGCACGAGATCGTCTTCGCGCAGCAGTTCGAGAATACGTTCGACGCCCATCGCCCAGCCGCATGCCGGCGTGGCGTCACCACCCAGTTGTTCGATGAGCGGATCGTAACGGCCGCCACCGGCCACCGTGCCCTGCGCACCCAGCTTGTCGGTCACCCACTCGAACACGGTCAGATTGTAATAATCCAGACCACGCACCAGACGCGGATTGATCGTGAACGGAATGTTGTTTGCCTTGAGCAGCGACTGCACGCCCTCAAAGTGCTTGATGGACGCTTCGCCGAGGTAATCGATGAGCTTCGGCGCTCCTTCGACCATCTCCTGCATTGCCGGGTTCTTCGTGTCGAGCACGCGCAGCGGGTTCGTGTAAAGGCGACGCTTGCCGTCTTCATCCAGCAGATCGACGTGCTTCTCGAGGTAAGCGATCAGATCGGCACGATGACGCGCACGCTCTTCGCCCTGCCCCAGGGAATTGAGTTGCAGGTGGATACCGGTCAGACCGAGATCGTCCCACAGACGCTGGCACATCAGAATGATTTCGACGTCGGCGTCCGGCCCCGCCAGACCGAGTGCTTCCACACCGACCTGATGGAACTGACGATAGCGGCCGCGTTGCGGCTTCTCGTGACGGAACATCGGGCCGAAGTACCACAGGCGTTTCGGGCCGCCGTACAGCAGGTTGTGTTCGAGCGTCGCACGAACGGCCGCTGCGGTGCCTTCCGGGCGCATCGTCAGTTGCTCGCCGTTGAGCGAGTCGGTGAAGCTGTACATCTCCTTCTCGACGATGTCGGTCACCTCACCGATGCCGCGCGTGAACAACTGCGTATGCTCGAGAATCGGCGTACGGATCTGTTGGTAGCCATAGGCGCGCAGCATGGCGCGCACGGATTCCTCGAAAAACTCCCACAGGGCTTCGTCCTGCGGGAGGATATCGTTCATGCCTTTGACCCCGGCCAGTTTGGCGAGGCGATTCTTCTTTGCGTCAGTCATATTCTCTTGTGTTCTGCCTGCATGCTGCCGGCGTCCAGCCCAAATGCCGGCTTGAATGCCGACTTGAATGCCCGACTTACGCGGCAACGACGCCTTCGGCCTCACCGTAGTGGGTCTTCACGTAGTCGTCGACGATCTGCTGGAACTCTTCCGCGATATGGTCGCCGCGCAGCGTGCGCACCTTCTCGCCGTCGACGAACACCGGTGCCGCCGGCGACTCACCCGAACCCGGCAAGCTGATACCGATATTCGCGTGCTTCGATTCGCCCGGGCCGTTCACGATGCAGCCCATCACCGCAACGTTCATGTTCTCGACGCCCGGATATTGAGCCTTCCACACCGGCATTTGTTCACGCAGATATTTCTGAATACTCGCTGCCAGTTCCTGGAACACGGTACTCGTCGTGCGTCCACAACCCGGACAGGCGATGACCATCGGCGCGAACGCGCGCAGGCCCATCGTCTGCAGGATTTCCTGCGCCACCACAACTTCGCCCGTACGCGCGCCGCCCGGTTCCGGCGTCAGCGAAATACGGATCGTGTCGCCAATCCCTTCCTGCAACAGCACCGACAACGCTGCCGTCGAGGCGACGATGCCCTTCGAGCCCATACCGGCTTCGGTCAGCCCGAGGTGCAACGCGTAGTCGCAGCGCTTGGACAGTTCGCGGTACACCGCGATCAGATCCTGTACCGCGCTCACCTTGCACGACAGCAGAATCTTGTCGGCGGACAAACCGACACGCTGCGCCAGATCCGCGGATTCCAGTGCCGACGTGATGAGGGCTTCGTACATCACGCTCTGTGCATCCCAAGGCGTAGCACGCGAAGCATTCTCGTCCATGATGCGAGCGAGCAACGTCTGGTCCAGGCTGCCCCAGTTCACACCAATACGCACCGGCTTGTCGTACTTGATCGCCATTTCGATCATTTGCGCAAACTGCGTATCGCGTTTCGCACCTTTGCCGACGTTGCCCGGGTTGATACGGTACTTCGACAACGCTTCGGCGCATGCCGGATAGTCGGCAAGCAACGTATGACCGTTGTAATGGAAGTCGCCGACCAGCGGCACGGTCACGCCCATGCGATCGAGCTGGTTGCGAATCTCGGGCACGGCAGCCGCGGCTTCCGGCGTATTCACCGTAATACGCACGAGTTCCGAACCTGCTTGCGCGAGTTCCTTGACCTGAATGGCCGTACCGATCACGTCTTCCGTGTCGGTGTTGGTCATCGATTGCACGCGAATCGGCGAATCGCCGCCAACCGTCACAAGCTGGCCGCCCCAACGAATCCCGACCTTACGGGATTTGCGACGGGGTGCCGGACCACCGATGATCGGCATGCATTCTACAGAAGCCATGATTACCCTCTTTCGGTCTTACTGGAGCGTCAGACGCGCCACATTGCCCGCATTACGGGACTTGATCTCGACCGGTTGACCGTTGAATTCCAGCGATTCGACGCCCGCGACGTTACCCACAACGACTTTGAGCGGCGCATCGCCCGTAATTTCCTGTTCGGCACCTGCACGCATCAGTTGGGAGAACAGCACCTTGCCGTCCTTCGAACGCACTTCCACCCAACTGTCTGCCTTCAGGCGCAACGCAATCTTGCCATTGCCCGGCGCACCTGCGCTCGACGCCTTCACGTCGGCCGGCGGCGTCGCTGTGACGGCGGGCGCCGTAGCAGCGCTGGCCAGCCCGGCGACCACGTGCGTCGGGTCGACCGCGGCAAGCAGGCCAGGCCCCGCGGCGGCCGCACTGGCCGACGCGTTATTGACCGTACTTTCCGTATTCCCGTTGTTGGCCGAATTCGTACCATCCGCACCCGGCGGCGTGCCATTTGCATCGGCAACGACCGGCTGACTGGCGGGTTCCGCCGCTTCCGTCGCGCCTTGGGCCGACGCACCGCTGGCCAGTTCCGCCGGCTCGGTCGCACCGCGCCCAGCCTTGTGGGCATTGCCGAAGTACCAGGCAGCACCGGCGATCACCACCAATGCCGCGAGCGCCCACGGCCATTTCGCTTGCGACGCGGCCACCGGCGAACGGAAACGCACAGGGCTCTTCGGGATGCTCGGCTGCCCCGACTGCGGCTGCGGAATCTCGATCGCGGCCTGGGGCGTTCCGCCAACACGGCGCAACGATTCGATCATCGGCTCGGGATCACCGCCCACCATACGGGCATAGCTACGCACCACACCCTGAATGAACGGCATTTCCGGCAACGCGTCCCACTCGCCAGCTTCAAGACGCTTGAGCTTCTGCACGGAGACTTTCAATCGCGCCGACACGTCTTCGACCGACATGCCGCGCTTCTCGCGCAATGCCGCCAGTTGCGCCCCCACTTGCGCGCCCAGCTCAGCCCATCCGGCAGGTGCTCCCTGCGGCAATCCCTGGCCTTGAGCCCCGGCTTGTCCGCCTGCATCCGCCTGATTCTGGTTATCCATCGATACGCCCCCGTTCGTAAGCAGCCGCCCGCAGCGGCTGAGGATATGCTGGCGACAGTCCCGCTGCATCGTCCACCGTGCGCGCAACGTGAAGATCTGCGCGACGCTCCGGAAGACTCGACAAGGAACTGACGGAATCGCGCGGGGCATGAAACATGTCCCGCGCAAGGAATGCTGTAGTGCAAGACTGATCCGACGGACGGCATGGTGCGTGCGGGGCCGACGGCCCTCGCCACGGTCCACGCCCGCCCATGCGCCCCGTCATACGGTACGCACCTCGACCGCGATTTTCCCGAATTTGCCACGCTGCGCCAACCGCGTGCGATCCTGCACTTCGCCGGCCAGCTGGCCACAGGCGGCGTCGATGTCATCGCCACGCGTCTTACGCACGGTCGTGACCAGGCCTGCATCGAGCAGAATCTGCGCGAAACGCTTGATCTGCGGATCCTTCGATCGCAGCAGACCGGACTCAGGGAACGGATTGAAAGGGATCAGATTGAATTTGCACGGCAAGTCGCGCGTCAGGGCGACGAGCTCGCGCGCATGCGCTTCGGTGTCGTTCACACCGTCGAGCATGCAATACTCGAACGTGATGAAGTCACGCGGCGCCACTTCAAGGTAGCGCTCGCACGCGCCCATCAGCTCGCGTAACGGATATTTTTTGTTGAGGGGCACAAGCACATCGCGCAGCGCATCGTTCGGCGCGTGCAGCGAGACGGCCAGCGCCACGGGCAGTTCCTGCCCCAGACGGTCCATCATCGGCACCACCCCCGACGTCGACAACGTTACGCGGCGGCGCGACAGCCCATAGGCATTGTCGTCGAGCATGAGGCGCATGGCGCCCACCACATTGTCGAAATTGAGCAGCGGCTCGCCCATGCCCATCATCACGACGTTGGTGATGACACGCTCGTTCTTGCCCTCGCGCCCGAGGTCACGACGCAGTGCGAATTCGGCCATCCAAAGCTGACCGATGATTTCGCCGAGCGTCAGATTGCGCGAGAACCCCTGCTTGCCGGTCGAACAGAACCGGCAATTGACGGCGCAGCCCGCTTGTGACGAAACACAAAGCGTGCCACGCGTCTCCTCGGGGATGTAGACGGTCTCAACGGCGTTGCCGTTGCCTACGTCGAGCAGCCATTTGCGCGTGCCATCGGCCGACAAATGATCGGTGATGGCCGCAGGCGCAATGATGTTCGCGCGCGTCTTCAGCTTCTCGCGAAGCGATTTGGCCAGATCGGTCATGCCGTCGAAATCGGCGGCTCCCATCTGGTGGATCCAACGCTGGAGCTGGCGCGCACGGAACGGCTTTTCGCCGAGCGTGCCGCAATAGGCGGCCAGACCGTCCGGATCGTAATCAAGCAGATTCGTAAGGTTGGTCATGGCCCTGGTCCGTCAACATCCCTTCGGTATCTTCCTGCGATTGAGCGACTATACGCGGCTTAGCGCGAGTAGACGTTCATGCCCGGGAAGAAGAAAGCCACTTCCACAGCGGCGGTTTCGGCAGCGTCCGAACCGTGCACGGCGTTGGCGTCGATGCTGTCAGCGAAGTCAGCGCGGATCGTGCCCTTCTCTGCCTTCTTCGGGTCGGTGGCGCCCATCAGTTCGCGGTTCTTCGCGATGGCGTTTTCACCTTCCAGTGCCTGGATCATCACCGGGCCCGAGATCATGAAATCGACCAGGTCCTTGAAGAACGGGCGTTCCTTGTGAACAGCGTAGAACTGCTCGGCTTCTGCGCGCGACAGATGCACCAGCTTGGCAGCGGCGATCTTCAGGCCTGCGGCTTCGAAGCGGCTGTAAATCTGGCCGATCACGTTCTTAGCAACGGCATCGGGCTTGATAATCGACAAAGTGCGTTCGACTGCCATGAAAAACTCCAAAAAATTAAGCAGTTATATAACCAACATGAACCCGTAATTGTAGCACGAAGGCTGTTATGATGGGGATGGAACCTACAGTGCGCGTACCGCTCAAACGCAGGACGGCCGGGACTATCCGGCTTTTCGCGAAGTGGACACAGGGATGCGCTTCCCAGACCTTGCCTAAATGGGAGGGTTTGGGTGCTGACGGTGGATTGAAATTCAGGCTTTTGCCCAGAGATTTCAGGAATCGTCCGAGCGCTTTCCCGGATATCTTTGGGTATCCTTAAGCTTCGACGACAAGCCGGAACAACGGCTGCGGGGGATTCGCCGGCAGGAGTGCCGGCCATCGTATGCGTCATGAGGCGCCTGCCGGCCCCGCCAACAGGCACAACGACCACGGAGAACACAATATATGAACCAGGATTTCCAACGCTTCGGCTACGGCGGGACGGGTGGCGTCTCGACCGCACAGGGGCGCAACAAGGGGCTGCGCAATACGTATTGGCTGCTCGCGCTGTCGATGCTGCCGACGATTGCGGGGGCCTGGCTGGGCGTGACGTACGGCTTCGCGCTGTTTGCGGGCAGCCCGATGGTCAGCGTGATCTTGTTCCTTGCCATCGCTTTCGGCTTCATGTTCGCCATCGAGCGCTTCAAAAATAGTGGCGTGGGCGTCGCCCTGCTGCTGGGCTTCACGTTCTTCATGGGCCTGATGCTCACGCGCCTGCTGAGCTTCGTGCTCGGCTTTTCGAACGGCGCATCGCTCATCATGCTGGCATTCGGCGGCACCGCTGTGATCTTTACGGTGATGGCGTCGGTCGCCACGGTCAGCAAGCGCGATTTCAGCGGCCTGGGCAAGTGGCTGTTCATGGGCGTGATCGTGATCCTGCTGGCGTCGGTCGCCAACATCTGGCTGCAACTGCCGGCCCTGATGCTGACGGTGTCGGTGCTCGCCATCGCGATTTTCTCGGCGTACATCCTTTTCGACGTGCAACGCGTGGTGAACGGCGGCGAAACGAACTACGTCACGGCGACGCTGGCGATTTACCTCGACCTGTACAACATCTTCACCAACCTGCTCGCCATTCTTGGCGTGCTGGGCGGGAACCGCAACTAAAGCGCGGAACGTAGCGACGGCGCCAGTTTTCCGGCGCCATCCGTCGGCTCGACGGACACAAAAAAGCCAGCCTTTCGGGGCTGGCTTTTTCTTTGCTCGGCGTCTTTGCGCCGCGCCCTTAAGCGCCGCGGGAAGCGCCCGAACATGCTTCGCAGATCAGGCTTCGGGCGCGTCGTGGATCACGCCCTCGCCGTCAGCAGCGCCGGCAATGGCTTCTACGCCTTCATCGCGCCCGGTCACTTCGGACGCTTCGGACACGCGAATACGCGGCACCCACGGCTGACCAATGCTTTCGTGTTCGAAAACGGCCATCGACTCCACGTGCGACGTGTGCGGGAACATATTGACGACACCCGCGAGCGTGAGACGGTAGCCAGCCTCGTGCACCAGCAGGCCCGCGTCACGCGCCAGCGTGGCAGGGCTACACGAGACATACACGATACGCTTGGGCAAGCCTTCATAACCTTGTTGCGCCAGCTCTGCAAGCGCCTTCGAGACGGCCAGCGCCCCCTCACGCGGCGGATCGATCAGATAGCGATCGAATGCTCCCAGCGCCCGGATATCTTCCGCGGTAATGTCGAACAGGTTCCGGCAAGCAAATTCCGTGCGTTCGGCGACGCCGTTGCGCTGTGCATTCGCCAGCGCACGCTCCGTCAATGCCGTACTGCCCTCAATGCCCATCACCGTACCGGCGCGACGCGCCAGCGGCAACGTGAAGTTACCCAGCCCGCAAAACAGATCGAGCACACGCTCGTTCGACTGCGGCGCGAGCAGGCGCAGCGCCCGATGCACGAGCACGCGGTTGATCTGGTGATTGACCTGCGTGAAGTCCGTCGGCTTGAACGGCATGCGGATCTGATATTCCGGCAGCGTGTAGTGAAGCTCCGGCGTCAGCGGGTAGAACGGCACTGCCGTATCCGGCCCCTTCGGCTGCACCCAGAACTGCACGTGATTCGCGTCGGCAAAAGCCCGCAGAATATCTTCGTCAGCAGGGGTCAGCGGCTCAAGGATTCGCAGGACGAGCGCCGTGACATCGGCGCCGATGGCCAGTTCGATTTGTGGCAGACGCTCACGAATCGACAGCGACTCCACCAGTCGACGCAACGGCACCAGCATGTCCGACACGTGACGCGGCAGCACTTCACATGAATCCATGTCGGCCACGTAACTGCTCTTACGCTCGTGGAAGCCGATCAGTACGCCGCCCTTCTTCGGCACGTAGCGCACTGTGAGGCGCGCCCGGAAACGGTATCCCCAGTCCGGCCCCTGAATCGGGCGAAGCATCGCCTCGGCCTTCACCTTTCCGAGACGCGCCAGATTATCCTCCAGCACGCGCTGCTTGATAGCGATCTGGGCACGCGGTTCGAGATGCTGCATCGAGCAGCCGCCGCATTTGCCGAAATGCGGGCACTGCGGTTTGGCGCGCATCGAGCTGGAGCGCAGCACGCTGATCGTCTCGGCTTGCTCGAACTTGGGTTTGCGGCGGTAACTGAGGTACGTGACACGTTCGCCCGGCAGTGCGCCTTCGACGAAGATCACCTTGCCGGGCTTGAATTCCGGCGTGTCCGGCTCACCCTCGGGCGCAGTACGGCCAACGCCGCGCGCCTCCATGTCGAGCGATTCGATATCGATAATGCCGGGCTCGGCGCTAGGCCGATTGCGCGAAGAGTTTCGGGAGGAACGGGTCACGTCTTTATTCTCATATGCGACAGCAAACCCGGCATTTTAATCGATTCGTCCGCGAGTTATGCACGGCGGATGTTTGTCGGGTTTTCGCTGGCGCACACGCCCGTTGCAAAAACGGGCAAATCCCCCCGGATCACCCCCACGCGCCAAGGTATTCCTTCCAGTGCGCCGCCGGCTCCTGCTCGAGAGAGCGCCTCACGAAGTCGATCTCCTGCTCGTATTCGGCCTGACGCAATCCACCGCGCATCAACTGGTAGCGGCAGTACACCAGATAGGTGTTCACCACGTCCGTCTCGCAATAATTCCGGATCTCTTCGAGCTTGCCGTCGCGATAGGCCTGCCACACCTTGCTGCCGTCCATGCCGAGCTTGCCCGGGAATCCGCACAGCTTGGCCAGATCGTCGAGCGGTGCATTCGCGCGCGCCTGATACATCGCGAGCAAATCCATCAGATCCAGATGGCGCTGGTGATACCGGCTGATGTAGTTATTCCACTTGAACTCGCGGTCGTCCTCGCCCATGTCCCAATAACGCGGCGCGGAAATGCCGTGGATCATCGCGCGATAGTGCAACACCGGCAAATCGAAGCCACCGCCATTCCAGGACACGAGTTGCGGCGCGTACTTCTCGATCGTGCGATAGAACCCCGACACGAGCGCCCCCTCCCCGTCCTCCAGCGTGCCCAACGACTTCACGCGAAAACCGTCGCGATCGCGAAAGACACAGGAGATCGCCGCAACGCGCTGCAAATGCAACGGCAGGAAGTCATGCCCCACCTTTTCGCGGCGCGCGGCAAACGCCGCTTCGGCGACTGCGTCATCCGTCAGTCCGGCATACGCAGGCTCAAGTTTGCGCAGGCCATCGACATCGGGAATCGTTTCAATATCGAAGACGAGAACGGGAGATGACATAGTGAAATTCAGAGGAAAAAATCAGAAGGTGTCGCCATTCGACGTCGATTCGTCCGCCCATCACGGCCCTTCATGGCCCGTCAGACCGCGACCCATCGCCATGAATCGTCAGGCGGGCGAGAAACGTTGGTGTGGGCGACACGCCTCGCCGGTCAGAGCACGGCGTCCTTACGCACACCGTTCGACGCGAAATAGCGCTTGAGTTTGACGAGTGCCTCTTGCTGGATCTGCCGCACGCGCTCGCGGGTCAGCCCCATTTCGTCGGCCAGTTCTTCCAGCGTTGCGGGTTCCACTCGGTTAAGACCGAACCGTCGCTCGATGACATAACGATGCTTGGTCGACAGTCGCGACAACCAGAGCCGCATGAGGTCTTCCAGTTCGCGATGCTGCACTTCCTGCTCGGGCGCTTCGCTGTGATCGTCGGAAAGCAGATCCAGCAGGCTGCTACCCGGGTCGATATCGAGCGGCGCATCGAGCGAAGCCACATGCTCGTTGAGCGCCAGGATATCGGTGATCTCCTCCGGCGTCTTGCCCGTGAGATCGGCGATATCCTCGATGCTCGCATCGCGCTGCTCGCCACCATCGACGTATGCCGCGCTTTTCTCGAGGTGACGCTTGGCCCGCAGCACCTGATTGAGTTCGCGAATGACGTGCACCGGCAAACGCACCGTGCGGGCCTGATTCATGATGGCGCGCTCGATACTCTGCCGAATCCACCACGTTGCGTACGTCGAGAAACGGAATCCACGGCCCGGGTCGAATTTCTCGATGGCGTGCATCAACCCGAGATTGCCTTCCTCGATCAGATCGAGCAACGGCACGCCGCGATTGAGATAGCCCTTGGCGATGCTCACGACGAGACGCAGATTGCGCTCGATCATGACCTGACGCGCCGCGAACTCGCCGGCTTGCGCGCGCGTGGAGTAATCGAGCTCCTCCGCGGGCGTGAGCAGCGGTTTGACACTGATGCGATTGAGATAGTGCTGAACGGTGTCGGCCGTGAGTTCGGCCTGCAGCACGGTGCCGAAGTCGTCGGCGTCGGCGGACTTGCGCTTGCGGCCCGATCCGGAACCGGAACCTTCTTCGCCAGCCTCACCGTCGGATGACGAGGCGTCGTCATCCTCCGCCTCGCGCTCGTCGAAAGCGTCGTCCACGTCCTCTTCCTGCCGGGATTGCCGATCGTCAACGTCCTGATCGGTCTCCGGGGCAGCGAGGTCTTCCTCTTGCGAAGTACGACGCTTTCTCTTGAGCATTCGACCCTGCCTAATTTAGTGAGGCGGCAAATACTTCATCGGATCCACAGGCTTACCGTCCTTACGCACCTCGAAATGCAGCATGACACGATCTGCATCCGAATTGCCCATTTCGGCGATTCTCTGACCCCGCGTCACGGAGTCGCCTTCCTTGACCAACAGTTTGCTGTTGTGCGCATACGCCGTCAAGAAGGTGGCATCGTGTTTGATGATGATGAGGTTGCCATACCCGCGAAGGCCGGCCCCCGAGTACACCACTTTCCCCGCGCCAGCGGCGTAGATCGGATCCGAAACCCTGCCACCGATGTTCAGCCCCTTGTTCTTCGAGTCGTCGAAGCGGCCCACCACGTCGCCCTTGGCCGGCCACGACAGTTGCAAGTCACCGCTGGACACTGCCGACGGCGCCCCCGAAGCAGCCGAACTGGTGGCCGGCGGCGTCACGACAGCCGGCGGCACGGCAGCGGCATTATTGCCAGTCGAGGCCGGCGTGCTGGCCACCGGCGGCGGCAGCGGCGTACCGGTGTCGCCCGCAGGCGGCTTCACGCGCAGCACCTGACCGACTTCAATCTGGTCGGGGTTCTGGATATTGTTCCAGCGCGCGATATCGCGGTAATTCTGTCCGTTCTCCAACGCAATGCGATAGAGACGATCACCCGGCTTGACCCGGTAAAACCCCGGCGGTACCGGCGTGTTGTCGACGATGGGCGCGGTAGCGCCAGGTACACTGCTGTCGGTCGTCGTACCGCCTACGGTACGGTCGACGACCGGTGCGCCGACTTGTCGCGATGCGCACGCTGCCAGCATGCTCAGCAACAGGACACTGGCGACGCGTTGTTGGAAACCCGCTCGCAAATTCACTCAAATCCTCCGCAGAATTGGCCCGACGGGCTCAAATGATGCCCGATTTTAAGGGGACGAATAACACCCTATCAAGCTGCGTCTCGCGCCATTGGCGCGCACCGATGCGCTCGATGAGGGTCAAAATTTGTTGCTCACCGCCAACAGGGGCGACAAGACGCGCACCCACCGCAAGCTGATCGACCAGTGCATCCGGAATCTCGAGGCCTGCCGCGGCGATCACAATGCCGTCGAACGGCGCCACCGCCGGCAGCCCCAGTCGCCCGTCTCCGTAATGCAGACGGATATTCGGCACCCGCAACGGCCGAAGATTGGCTTTCGCACGTTCGTGCAGCGGCCGCACCCGTTCGATCGAATAAACGTCCTTCGCGACACAGGACAGCACTGCCGCCTGATAACCGCAGCCGGTACCGATCTCCAGCACCTTCTCCAGCGGACGCCCGCCGGCGAGCAGCAGTTCAATCATGCGCCCGACCACGGACGGCTTCGAAATCGTCTGCCCATGACCGATCGGAAGGGCCGCATCCTCATAAGCCTGATTGGCCAGCGCCGCGTCGACGAACCCGTGACGGGGCACGGTCGCAAGCGCCGCCAGCACGCCCGGGTGTTTGACGCCCGAGGCCGCCACGCGTTCAGCCATGCGGGCGCGCACGCGCTCCGACGTCAGACCGATCCCGTCGGGGGAAACACCGGCCGACGACATCCCGGCCGACACTTTCACACCAGTCGTGGGCCGCACCGTACCTTTGCCCGAAGGCACACCAGAGGCCGGTTTGGACACAACGGTGGCATTTGGCGCCTTACCGCCCGGCCTTGCCGGACTTTTCACACCATGAGGCGCAGGCTGCGCGTGTGGCGCCGCCGCCGGGCGCGCCAGCCCTTTGGGCACCACCGCGTGCGAAGCGTGCGCACCGGCGGGACGCGCCGACGCACCCGCCATCGGCGTCGAAGCCGCACGCAAACTATTGTGACTACCTACCGCCGACGTCTTCCCCGCACCTGAATTCGCCGATGTCGCCGTGCCATTCGGCGCCTTGCGCGTCATGGCCGCAGGCGGCGCCCCGGCCGGACTCGCACGCGACGACTTGTCGAGCACCGGCGCCTTGCGCTGCCGACGGGTCATCACTTCGGCCAGAGGGAGGGGAAAACGCTTCGGCGGTGTCGTCATCGTTGGGCCACCCCTGCGCTGGCCAGCCAATCGTGCACGACGCCAAGTCGTGCGGTATGCGTGAGATCCAGTTGCAAGGGGGTGACCGAGACGTAATCGTGCGCCACGGCGTGGAAATCGGTGCCTTCGCTGCTATCGCGCGCGTCGCCGGCAGGGCCGATCCAGTAAATCGCTTCGCCGCGCGGGTTTTCCTGACGGATGACCGGCTGCGATTGGTGTCGTTTGCCCAGACGCGTCGCCAATGCACCTTTCAGGCGCTCGTACGGCAAATTGGGAATATTGACGTTCAGCAGGAACGGCGCGCCCAACGGCCGCTCCATATAGCGCTCGACCACCTCGCGCGCCACACGTGCCGCGCTATCGAGATGCCCCCAGCCTTTGTCGACCTGAGAGAACGCGAACGAAGGGATCCCGAAAAGAAACCCCTCGGTGGCGGCGGCCACGGTCCCCGAATAGAGCGTGTCTTCGCCCATGTTCTGACCGTTGTTGATACCCGAGACCACGATATCAGGACGTTGATCGAGCAAGCCGGTCAACGCCACGTGAACGCAATCGGTCGGCGTGCCGTTGATAAAAGTGAAATCGTTGGGCGCTTTGAAGACGGAAAGCGGCCGTTGCAGGGTCAAGGAATTGGACGCACCGCTACAGTTCTGTTCGGGCGCCACCACGGTAATGTCGCCAAGCGGTGCCAGCGCTTCGTAAAGCGCGGCCAGGCCTGGCGCCTGATACCCATCGTCGTTGCTGAGCAGGATTCGCATGCGGCAATTGTAACCGAGGAAAGGTGCTCCGATATGACGCCATGCCGCCAACTTTGGCGTTCTGCCCTGCCCCATGCGCAACCGTGTCGCTGCGTCATCACGCTAGCGTCACGACGACGACACCGTGACGGAACGGCGTCGCCGTGACGCCGGATTCCGCTACATCTTCTCCGTTTCTCCGGCTTGCGGCTGCCAGACGAGCAAACGTCGCTCGACCACGCCCACCAGCCCATCGAGCACCAGTGCGAACGCGGTGAGAATCAACACCCCGGCAATGACAGCATTGATGTCGAACGTGCCTTCCGCTTGCAAAATGAGATAACCCACACCGCGCGCCGAGCCCAAGTACTCCCCGACCACCGCCCCGACGAACGCCAGACCGACCGAGTTGTGCAGGCTCGAGAACACCCAACTGGTTGCGCTGGGCAGATACACGCGACGCAGCAACTGACGTTGGTTCGCCCCGAGCATGCGCGCATTGGCGAGCACCACCGGGCTGACTTCCTTCACGCCCTGATACACGTTGAAGAAGACGATGAAGAACACCAGCGTGACGCCAAGTGCCACCTTCGACCAGATGCCAAGCCCGAACCACACGCCGAAGATCGGGGCGAGGATCACGCGAGGCATCGAGTTGGCCGCCTTGATGTACGGGTCGAGCAGTGCACCGGCGCTGGGCGAGAGCGCCAGCCACAACCCCACGGCCAGACCGAGCACGGTGCCGATAGCAAACGCCAGCATCGTTTCGAGCAAGGTCACGCCAAGGTGCAGATAGATCTCTCCGCTAACGAACCACTGCCAGATCTGAAGCAGCACCTTTTGCGGCTCGCCGAAGAAAAAGGCGGCCTTGTCCGGGCTGTCGAAATAAAACGCAGGCAGCAGCGTGGGACTCGTGAGGACATACCAGACGAGAAAGGCCACCACGAGCAGCAGCCATTGCCACAGCCGCAGGTGCCGCATGAACGAACGATTACGCATGACGAACGAATTCCGGGAATATCAGACGAGCGACAGGCCGAGTCCTCAGACCAGCCAGTCGAACAAGCCAAAGCCGTCCGGCAAATCGAACCAGTCCATCCAGTCGAGCCAACCCGGCCAGTTGAGCCAGCTTAGCGAGACGGTAAGAAAACCTGCGATTTGCCACATGACGAATCAGACCGCCTTTAACTGTTGTGCGTAGCCCTTGAGGACTTCCTCGCGCAGCACATCCCATATCTGGGCATGCAACTCGGTGAAGCGGGGATGATTCCGGATTTCCGCTACGTCACGCGGGCGCGGCAGATCGATCCGAAACTCTCCGATCGGGTGCGTACCCGGCCCGGCCGCGAGCACCACGACGCGATCGGACAAGGCAATGGCCTCATCCAGATCGTGCGTGATGAACAACACGGCACGGCGCTTGGCCGCCCACAACTCCAGCAACTCGTTCTCCATGAGCTGACGCGTCTGAATATCGAGTGCCGAAAACGGCTCGTCCATCAGGATGATGTCCGGATCCAGAATCAGCGTCTGCGCCATGGCGACACGCTTGCGCATGCCCCCGGAGAGTTGATGCGGGTACCGGTCGCCGAAACCGCCCAACCCGACACGCTTGAGCCACTCGTGCCCGCGTGCCTTCGCTTCGTCCGGTGCCACACCGCGAAACTCCAGCCCGGCAGTCACGTTGTCGATCGCGTTGCGCCAGGGCATCAGGGCTTCGGCCTGAAACATATAGCCGGCCCGGGCGTTGATCCCCTTGAGCGGCTCCCCGAACACCTTGACCGATCCGGACGACGGCGCCAGCAAACCCGCGGCCACGTTGAGCAGCGTGGACTTGCCGCAGCCCGTCGGCCCGACGACGGAGACGAATTCGCCGGGCGCGATGTCGAGCGACGTATCGGCCACGGCCGTATAGCGTTTGGCGCGATCGTCGCGCGCGACGAAGGTACAGTTAATGCTGTCGAAACTCAGAGCCGGCGCAGTCATCATTTGTACTTGGCGTCGGCTTTCTTGGTGAATTCGTTCGTGAACGTCTTCGACAGATCGATCGGCTTGCCCTTGACGGTCTCGTCGAACGCCTGCAACGTGCGCAGCGCAGTCGCCGGGCCGTCCGCCGGAATCAGCCCGTCCGGCGAGATGGCTTCCTTCACCCGGCTCCACGCGTCGAGGTACAACGCGCGATCACCCAGCAGATAAGCATCGGGGACCGTCTTGATGAGGTCGGCCTGCCCTGCCGTCTGAAGCCAGCGCAGCGCGCGGACCATGGCATTGGTCAGTGCTTGCGTGGTGTTCGGATTCTTCTGAATGAACGATTCGTTCGTGTAGAGGCAACCGGCCGGCATGTTGCCGCCGAACACGGACACCGTTTCCTTGAGCGTGCGCGTATCCGAGATCACACGAATCTCCTTGTCGCGCTCGAGCATGGTGATCACCGGGTCGAGGTTGACGATCGCGTCGATGTTGCCCGAACGGATCGCGGCCAGCGCGCCCGACGACGCGCCGACACCGACGAAGGCCACCTCGTTGGGCTTGATGCCGCCCTTGGCCAGCACGAAGTTCGCCATGATGTTGGTCGACGAACCCGGCGCCGTCACACCGATCTTCTTGCCACGCAGATCGGCAATCGACTTGTAATTCGGCATCGTCTTGTTCGACACGCCGAAAACAATCTGCGGTGCACGCCCCTGCAACACGAAGGCGCGGATGAACTGGTTCTTCGCCTGCAACAGAATCGTGTGTTCGTAGGCCCCCGAGACCACGTCGGCACTGCCGCCGACAAGCGCCTGCAGGGCTTTCGAACCGCCAGCAAAGTCGGAGATTTCGACGTCGAGTCCTTCGTCCTTGAAGTAATTCAGGCGCTCGGCAATCGTGAGGGGCAAGTAATAGAAGAGGTTCTTACCCCCGACCGCGATGGCGACCTTGGTCTTCTCCAGCTTGTTTTGCGCGAAGCCGGGGCGAATGCCTGCGCCAATCAGGCCGGTAGCGGCCAGTGCCGTGACGAACTGACGTCTTTGCATGGTGTTGTTGTCTCCGTGGTTGCAGCGTACTTTCTTTGTTTGTTCGACGTGCTTTATTCACGGACCGCGGCCACAACCGCGCCCCGTGGTGCTGCGCGTAGCGACGCCTCAGATAACGCCGTTCTCGCGCAATGCTTTGATTTGCCCGGCATCATAACCCAGTTGCCCAAGCACCTCGTCCGTGTGTGCGCCCAGCTCGGGGCCGAGCCACTGGGTCTCGCCGGGCGTGTCGGAGAGCTTCGGCGAGATGTTGGGCAGATCGATCGGCGTACCGTCGGGGAACGTATGACGCTGGATCATCTGACGCGCGATGAACTGCGGATCCTTGAACATATCGGCCACCGTGTAGATCCGGCTCGCCGGCACGTCGGCGCCCTGAAGCACCGCCAGTGCCTCGTCGATGGAACGCGCCTGCGTCCACCGACCGATAGCCTCGTCGATCTCCTGCGTGCGGGGCACACGACCATCGTTATGGGCCAGCCCCGGATCTTCGGCCAGATCGGTGCGTCCGATAGCGTGCATCAGACGTTTGAAAATCGGATCGCTATTGCCACCGACGACGATCATGCCGTCCGCGCACGGATAGGTGTTCGACGGCACGATGCCCGGCAGCGACGCACCGGTACGCTCCCGCACCATGCCCGCCACGCTGTACTCCGGCACCACACTCTCCATCAGATTGAATACCGCCTCGTACAAGGCGACATCGACGACCTGCCCTCGTCCGCCATTCATGTTGCGGTGATGCAGGGCCATCATGGCGCCGATCACACCATGCAGCGCGGCAATCGAGTCGCCGATAGAGATGCCGATGCGCGGCGGCGGCAGTTCCGGGTACCCCGTGATATGACGTAGCCCACCCATCGATTCGGCAATCGCACCGAAACCGGGACGGTCACGGTACGGGCCCGTCTGGCCATAGCCAGAAAGCCGCACCATCACCAGCCCGGGGTTCTCGGCGGAGAGTTGCTCGTAACCCAACCCGAAACGCTCGAGCAGTCCGGGCCGGAAATTCTCGACGACGATATCGGCCTGCGCCGCGAGCTTGCGCACGATGGCCTGCCCTTCCGGCGACTTCAGATTGATCGTGACCGACTTCTTGTTGCGCGCCTGCACGGCCCACCAGAGGGAGGTTCCCCCTGCGTCGGGATGCAGCTTGCGCCACTTGCGCAGCGGATCGCCATGCTGCGGGTCTTCGATCTTGATGACCTCGGCGCCGAACTCGCCCAACATGCGAGCCGCGAACGGGCCGGCAATGAGCGTGCCGAGTTCCAGCACTTTGACGCCGGCAAGCGCACCGAAGCCCGGCACGCCAGCGGTCTGCGCGGAACGATCGGGAGCACCGGAAGACGGCGAGGAGGATGTGGCAGATGGCGAGGATGCCGAAGCAGCACCCTGCGGCGGCATAGATTCGAACGGCGTGGACGACTTGGACAACGCTGGGACTCCTGAGCCTGGCCGACACGCATCGCGGTCGGCGCTCGAGACGCTGCCGGTCGGCGGCGCCCGTGCAAATAGTTGGCAAATGAAGTTCGTATAGTAATTCGACAGCGGGGATCGGCCAACAAACTCAGGGGAAATCCGGAATCGTCCGAGCCGGTTTGTCGCAATATCCGATATCCGCTAACCGAACCGAGTCCTGACGAAACCTCCTCAGGTCTCGAACAGATGGCGCGCACCGCGCTGCGCTGCAATATAAATTGCCTCACCGCGATTGCGCGCGCCGAGTCGCCGGTACAGCGCAGACACATGGGTCTTCGCTGTGCCCTCGGAGATCACCAGTTGCTGGCAGATCGTCTTGATGGAAAGGCCGCGTGAGAGGAGCGCCAGAATTTCATATTGCCGTTGAGAGATGCCGAGCAGTGCCGACTCGGCAAGCTGCGTCGCCTTGTCGCCCCCGAGCGGAAACACCGGCAGGCGAGATAGTGGCAACGCGTCGCCCAGTGCCTCTTGCCGCCAGAGCACCAGCAGCGCCGAGAGCGCTTCTTCGGGCACGAAACGACCGCCCGAGAATGCCAGATCGAACACGGAGCGAACACGCGCGACGGAATTAGGCCACGGCAGGCAGGCGGCCACGCCAGCCTGCAACCACCGAATGATCTCGTCGGGAAAACCCGCATCGCCTACGACGACGACGGGCACAGGTGGCACACATTCGGCGGCAATCGCGCACAGTGTGTCGACCGCCGGCGTCCGCGCGATGGCCTCATCGAGCACCAGCGCGCGACGCGACGGCAACTCGCGCAGCCAGACCCAGTCCTGCGTGGCCACATGCTCGACGTGCCGCAAGACCGGTGGTGTCACGTTCGCATCGGTTTGCAATGCGATTTGCAGGCCGCTCAGCCAGGTGGCAGCCTCACCTACGACCAGCACACGCATGATTTCCCCTGATATTCCGGTCGGCACCCCCGCGCCGCCGCCCCATTTTTGTCATGCTCACCGCGCCTTTGGCTTTATTGATATGCCGGTGACATGCACGTCGCATCTCACCCGGACAAAAACCGAAGAAACCCTCCAGTTCTCGCACACTTTACGCATAAGGCGTCGTCTTGCTTTCAAGGCAGTTTATGCGTGAAGCCCGCGCAACGGCGAGTCCGCCGGTCACGAATGCCTGCGCTTGTTGCCTGAGCGCGACAAACCGCAATCTGCGTAAATTATTTACTCAATTTTCGGAGATTCCGCTATTACTTTTTTCCCTTTCTTTTCTCAAATCGCGCAATAAAATACAAAAAGTCTGAGAGGACAGCACACGGAGGCCGGGGGGCACGCCATGTTCAAGATCACCGTCAGCACGACGCGCAGGGCGATATTTTGTGTTGCTGCTGCGTGTATCGCGAATACTGCACAAGCCGATGTCAATGGCCTTGGCGGTATTGGCGGCACCGTTCCGGCAGCCGTCAGCGATGCACTGCTTGCCAGCACGCACGCCGCCAACCTGCAACGCAGTCTCGTGACCAGCGTCGGCAATGCCGCGCCTACGGCCCTCGCGCCGCCCCATTCGACGACGATCAATACCGCCAACAATGTTCGCTTGTGGGACGAAGTGATTCCGCCGGCCCCATCTCCTAAGCCGACGCAAGCGTCATTGCCGCCCTCAGCGCAGCCGCGCGCCATCGTTGCCATCTCGGCGGCACAGCCGATGCCGCAGGTGCAACAGGCGCCGGCCACCATGATGGCGACGAGCTTCAAGGCAAATGCCGGCGCTGTCGTCACGCGCATGCAAGCCGGGCCCGCACGCTAACCGAATCACCACCGGGCGCCGCGACATACGTCAACGCCCGGCCCCCCACTGACCCTTCGGTCACATCGTTACCTGTTCAGAATGCGCAAACCTGTGCGCACCGATGTCGGATGCACGTAAGACACGCGCGCGTCCGTTCCTGCTGACGGAACCAAAAGGCGCCGCCCCTACGGATGAGAGGCGAGCGCCGTTGACAGCTTTCGCTACGTTCAGAACGTGTACGGGAAGCGGACACCGATCACATAGTTCGGTGCATCCGGCGACATGCCGGCGTTGACGTACCCGTTCACTGTCCAGTGCTTGTTGATGGCGTAGTTGATGCCGAAGTTGAGCGACGCAGCGTTGGTCGTACTGCCCGCCACCGTCGTCCAGCCCGCGCCCGGCGACGCCGTCTTGGTCGCCCGCGAAATCGCAGTCGAGTACGAGATCGACAGTGCCGTCTTGTCGTTGAGCGCCAACGCCATCCCCGCGCCGACCTGCACGATATCGCCCAGCTTGACCTTCGCCGGGGACGTGGTGCCTTCGATGGTCGAAATGTCGTCGAACGAGCGCGCCACGTTGTACGTGTAGGCCACGTTCGCAAACAACACGATCGGATCGTAAGTCCGCAGGAACGACAAGCCCGCCGTAATTGCCCAGATGCCGTTCCCTGTGGGCAGACGCGACGGCGTGGTCAGGTTGTTGTTACTCGGGTCGGGCGTGCCGAGCTTGATGCCGAACGGCGACGTGCCGGTCGGGGCCGTCACGCGCAACGACGCCACGATATCGGGCCAGTTCGCATTTTCCTTGACGAGCTGGTAGTAGATCGACGCGTTCACGTCGCCGATATTCGCGGAGTTCTTGCTGATGTCGCTGATCGACGACGCGGCACCACCCACGCCCCCGGAGATGAAGTCCGAGTTGCGATACAGGTACGGCACATCGAACGACACGCTCAACCGGTCGGTGATCCCGTAACGCGTATTGACGTCGAACGTCCACACGTTGGCCTTGGTCTGGCCGAGGTTCAACTGACCGAGGAAGATGGCATCGAGCGCGAGAAAACCGCTCAGCACCAATTGACGGCGATCGTAGTAGCTGTAGCTGATACCGGCGTCGATGGTGAGCTTGCGGTCGAACAGCGGGGCGTGCTGCGCCTGCACCACGGCTTCTTCGGCCGGCGTGCGCTGCGATTCGGTCTCGCTCTTCTGCATTTGCTGCGTCTCGCCGATCGGCGTGGCCGAGGTCGGCCCGGCTGCCCCGGCAGCGCCGCCGCCCGGTGTGCCTGCCGAGCCGGCGGCAGAGCCGTCACCTGGCGAGACTTGCGCGATCTGCGCGGTATCCCATGCGGTCAGACCGCGCCCGCGTTGCGCCATCTCGATATCCGTGAGGCGCTGCTTGAGAGAAGAAATTTCCCGCTGCTGCCGGTCGACCATGTCCATCAACATCTGGATACGGTTGTCCGGCGATGGGTTCGTATGCTCCTGAGCCTGGGCCGATAGCGTGAAAAGCAGTACCCCCAACGGAATAGCGGCAACGGGAAAAAAGCGGTGAGTGTTCATGATCCCCCCCGGGTGAAAAAGCGGACGGGCGTCCGCGCGCAATCCAACAAACACGTATTGCCAACAACGGTTGTCCTTGCTGCTCGACTGCGGGGTGATGCGTGCGAAACCCGGACCGGGCCCTGCCGACATCACCTTCTTGTACGCCGCGAGTGCTCTGCGGCGGCGCCCCACTTCTTGTTGTCATGGCGTCCTGTCGGACGTTGCGGCCGAAGCCAGACGGTTCATGCACGACAGTCCGGCGACGTCACTACGCTTGCACTTCGATCCCTGCGATCACGGCTTTCACCGAGGCCACGGCAACGACTGTCGTGACCTCGCGTGTCCTCAACTTCAATGGCGCACGGCGACCATGTTCGCCATCGCGTTCTGCACGCCGAGCTGACGCAGCCCTGCCGACGTAAGCGCGCCCGTCTGCAAGTTCAGTTGCAGCGTGTTCATCACCTGTTGCGCGTTGCCTGCAACTTGCACGACCTGCATGATCTGGTTCATCGCGCCGCCCGCACCACCGGCGATGCTCTGTCCGAGGTTGCCGTTCGGCGTGTTGAGCGCGAGTTGCATGCCTGCCGACGAGATCGCCACGCTGGCGCTCAGATTGCCCACCGTGGTGTTCGAGCTACTGGAACTGCTTCCGCTCACCGGCACCAGCAGCGCGAGCGATATGCCCGGGCCGTACTGGATGATGGCTTTGTTCATGGCGTTGTTTGCGTCGCCTGCGACCTGCGTGATCTGTGCGACGCCGTTCATCAGAACGTTGGCGCCACCGGTCACCGATTGCGTCGTGGGCGCCGTCGCATTCACGACACCGGGGATGATCGCCGTCGAGCTACCGGTCTGGACCTGGCCGTTAGTCACGCCGAGCACACCGGTCGCCATCAGGCTCGCCCCGGTCGGCATCTGCCACTGCGATTGCATGACGAGCTGAAAGCCCGTGATCATGTTCTGTTGTGCGTATTTGCCGGTCGCATGCGAGAGGACTTCATCGCTTACAGGCGTCCAGCTCTCGGGCACCACACTCGACGCAAATGCCGGCACGGCGCTTGCGAACAGCGGGATGGCCAGCATCGGGACATATCGATTCATGATGGTCTGGTCTCAAAACAGATCCGCCCGGATGATGCCGAAGTCCACCATCGGGGTCGGTGACGTCCCGGTCGCCAGCGCGCCATCGCGCAACTTGGCTGCCAGGGATTCATTGCCTTTGAGCAGCGGTGAATCCTCCAGAAACGGCTTGCCGATGACCGCCAGCACCAAGCCATTCCACTGCTTGGCAAAATCGGCCTGCTCGATGATGCGATTGCCCAGCGCCGGATCGGAGACGAACACCCGACCGTCCTTCGCCGCCTTCACGACCACGAAGTGCTGATATCCATTGACGTCGATGAGCGCAATGACCGGGATCTTCAGGTCGTAGAGCGCACTGACATCGACTTTGAAACCCCGCCCCTCGAGTCCCAGCGTCTCCACGAATTTCTTCATGTCGAGCATCGAGAAGCCGTTCTTGATGACCGTGTCCGGATTGGAGAAGGCCATCATTCGCTGAATCATTTCGGTCTCGGGAATGTTGATCCCGTAGCCGTATCGCAGCAGCGTCGAGAGCGCTGCGGACCCACAACTGAAGTCGTATTCCTGCTGGACCAGATTCACGTAGTGCATCGACTTGAACGAGCGCATCTTCTTGACCGCCGGTACACCGATCGAAGACTCCAGGTTCACCGATGCATACTGCGCGTGCCCGGCCACGCTTGCGCACGCCAGAGCGCAAACCGTAGCGATCCTTACGACGGCACGACGCGTATCGCTCATGACACACCTCATGAAAAAACCGGTCCGGGATTCCCCGGACCGGTCAGGTACATCACTTGATTGCCGAGATGGCGAGGCTGTTGGCCTGAACGTTGCCGATACCGGCTGCCACGTTCACACCCACGTTGCCGCTGGCCCATTGCATGGCGCCGTTGCCAAGGGAAGCATTGGCGACGAAGTCACCCGAGGCCTTCATGCCTGCGACCTGGTCGGTTTGTACCGTCGAGTTGGCAGCACCGCCCTTGTACCAGCCGCTCGCACCTTGCGAGACAGCGGCCGACAGGTTGTTGCCCTGCACGTTGCCGACACCCGAAGCCACGTTCACACCGACGTTGCCGGTCGCCCCTGCCAGTGCACCGTCACCCACGCTGGCGTTGACCATGAACTGCGAGATCTTGGCCGAGCCTTGCGACGACTGGTTCGAGAACACCTGGGCCGACGCATACACCGGCTGCGCGTTGAGCGAGGCGATGGCGACGTTGTTGGCCTGAGCGTTATCGGCACCTGCTGCCACGTTCACACCGACGTTGCCGTTGGCGTTACCCAGCGCGCCGTTGCCGAGCGTTGCGCCCATCGTCTGATACGTTGCCGTATTGACGTGGAGCGTGAGCGCGCCCTTCTGCCACGTGGTGGCCTTCGTGTAGGTGTTCGAGAAGCCCCACAGTGCGCCCGCCGCGATCGACTCGCTCGAGACCGAAGCCTGACCTGCGTTGAACAGACCATGGAAGGCGGCATCGAAGCTCTTCTGCGTGTTCAGGAAGCCACCCGCGAGGAAGCCCGCAGCTTGTTGCGACTGTTGCCCGTAGGCGTAGCCACCCCATGCCGAAGCCTGACCGGCGCCAGCGTTGCCGACGATGTATCCGCCATACAGGGCGAGGCCGCCCGGCAGCGGAATGATGCCGCCACCGATGATGCCGCCGCCGGCTGCGATGTTCGAATACTGATATCCGCCGCCTGCCACGAAGCCGCCCGAACCGGAGCTCGACTGGCCTGCGACATACCCGGCACCGGCCTGGAACGACTGGCTGGTGTTCAGGTGGCCGTTGGCCTCGGCATTCACCCACGACGTCGTGTTGTTATACGACGTGGTGGTTGCGCCGCCGATCAGGTACGCGCCGCCCGTATCCGAGACCGTCGTGGTCTTCGAATTGACGCCCGTCGTCACATGTCCCGTGACATAGGAGCCGAGCAGCGGGCCCGTCAGGTTCACGTGATGCACGTCGACCTTCTGGTTGTTCTGCACGACGGCGTTGCCGGTGTTATCCACCGTGACGCAGCCGCGAATACCAACCAGACCGAAAATGCCGACCAGGTTCAGAACGTTGGTCTCGTTGCCGATGAACGAGAAGCTATATTGCTGGTGATGGGGCGACGCCATGGCGGTACCCGTTGCTACCAGCAGTGCAGCCGCTGCAATTGCTTTCGTTTTCATGACCATCTCCTTGACGAGAGAGTTACCCAGTTAAAAAGATGTGCCCGCCGGGGGACGGAGCACAAAAACATTTGCGGTTACATTGCCTATCCCAGCCGACTGGTTCACCTGCAACACTCCACTGGCTCCACGGAAGGCGTCACTGGAAATCGACGCCGTGCGGAACTGATCGTTGAGGTTGTGGTGGCCAGCCGGGCCACCCTTGGAGATCGCAGCGGATAGTGCCGTATCCGATACGCTCGCCACTCCAGACGCATCGCCAGTCACAATGACGGTCGCGTTGCGTTGAAGATTGCCGGCACCGCTCGCCTGGTTGACTTGCGTCAGCCCCGAGGTGCCTGAAAATGCGTTGCCCTGAATTGCGGCGCTCGCGGCGCCCGTCGTCGTCGTGACGAGTGCCTGTTGATTCGTGCTCGACATGCCGGTCGTCACACTGCCGCCGTTGGCAATGAGCGCGCTGTTGGCCTGCGCGTTGTTCACACCGGCGGCCTGATTCACGCCCAGTGCGCCCGATACCCCCACGGCCACGCCGCTTTCGACGGTGGCGTGCGTGCCGGCAAGTTCACCGCTCACGAGCCACAGGTCTTGCGCCTGACACGTTCCGGCGACGGCAGCCACTGCCGCAGCCAGCGCGATGGCGCGCATCACTTTGCGATTTGCGCTCATTTGGCGGCTCCTGCTGCACCCAGCGTTGTGAGCGGCGCCAGCGCCGAGTTGATGACCGACGGAACGAGCGTGCCGATGCTGCCGATACCGCCTCCGCCGCCGGCGCCTGCGCCAAAGCCGCCGCCGACGCCGTTAGTGGTGTTCAGGCCGTTGCCGCCGCGAGCGTTACCGACCAGCACACCCATCACCGGATTGATGCCCGACTGCACGGAACTCGTGACGAGGCCGGCATTGGCGCGGCCCGTGAGCTCACCATCCGTCACCTGACTGACTGCGCTCATTGCCGTATTGAACGGTCCCGTCGGGAAAGCCGGGACGGCGATGCCGATCGGATTCTGTTCACGGGGCAGGCCGCGGTAGGCGATCTGCGGGCCGATGTTGCGTTCGATCACCAGATCGCCCGGCGTCGCCGGTTCGGCCTTCGCCTGGCCGGGGATCATGGCCGGGGTCAGCGCCACGAGCATCGTGGCGAGGACCGCAGGCGAGAGAGAGAATTGGGTCATGTCGATCACCGCGTGGTGTAGGTCACACGCGTCACCTGGACGTTGCCCACGCCGTTCGACAGTTGTTGCGGACGCGGCGTCGGGGCAATACCACCCGGCAGTTCGTCCCACAACGTCACGCCGTTGGCGAGCGCCATCCCAGGCGACTTGACCATCGCAGCGCCCTGCAAATTGCGGCCGCGCTGGCTTCCGAGTTGTTCGTCGTCGATACGGGCTGCAGCAAGCGGCATTCCGGAAGCGCCAACGCTCTGGCTGTCGTCGTTACCGGCGACCACCGGGGTTTGTTCCGCTGCCGGTGCCGCCGCGCTGTCGCTAACCGGCGCGACCGAGGCCGTCGGCATCACGAGACCGACATCGGCGTCAGAGATCTGCGCTGCCGGCAGCGTCGGCGTCGAGAACGAGGCCGGCACCATCGATCCGGTGAGCATCGCCACTTGCATGAAGGCGGCACGCGAGACGTCCTGCGCCTGTGCCGGTGCGGCGCACAGTCCGAGCGTCACGACGACGGCTGCGCTCAGAGCGCTTGCGCCTTGTCGTACGCGGTACTGCATTTCGGTGGTGAGAATTCGCATCGCTTTGTCCTCCTTGCCCGGACCAATAAAGCGACTTCCGTGCCACCCGGCTTAAGTGATTGAAAACATTGACGGAAATTTTTTCGACTCACACGTGTGCCCGGCCGGGTCGCTGAAAACGTTTCAGCATTGATACGTGGGCCCGGTCCATCCCCGGCTGTCACGTCATCGACGCACTTCGCAAACATTCCGAACTGCGAACGATATCGGCGTCAGTAGCGACGCATGCCGCAGACGCCCTGTTTGCAAGGGTTTCGCGTGACACTTTTGCGGCGGATCGAGAGCGATCGACGAAAACGACATGGAGCAGTCACATTCGGGCGAAGAGATCGCGACGGCGCTACAGGCCCCGGATGTTTCATCTTTGATGTGCGTGCGGGACAACCCTTGCCCGTGATTTTCACGAATCGACGCCGAAGGCAGCGGGCCTTTTCGAAACACTTCCAACGGGGGAGGCCACGCATTGCGTACGACGCAGCGATGGCATCGCACGGCATGGAAATCGCCGGAATCGCCCGTCGTTATTGACGATGACAGGAATCGCGAAACGCGAGGACAGGGAGAAAAGCGAAGGGAGAAATGCGTGTTTCACACAGATGGGAAGCGCTTCGGAGACACATCGACCACGCAATCTTCAGGACCCCAAAAAGAAACGACCGCCCTGCTCATCACAGGACGGTCGCCCTCTCTTCGCCAGAAGATATCAGGCCGGCACGCCCGATTCGTCACCGCGCAATCCATACCGGCACATGAGGCGGTATAGCGTGATGCGCGAAATTCCCAACTCTGCGGCCACATCCGTCAAACGGTGACAGTGGCGCAGCAACGCCTGCTCGATGGCCGTTCGTTCGGCCTCCGCGCGAATTTCCTCGAGCGTGCGCACCAGTGTCGGCACCCACGGCAGGAGGTCGAGATCCTTGGCCGAGATCATGCGGCTATCGGCCATCACGATGGCGCGGCGCACACGGTTGATCAACTCGCGCACGTTACCCGGCCAGTGATATTCATACATCGCCTGAACCGCGCATTGCGTGAAGCCACGGATCTTGCGATGGTTGTCGCCTTTGAAGCGTTGCAGCACATGATGCGCAAGGATCTCGATGTCCTGGCCACGTGCACGCAGCGGCGGCTCGTCCACGCGAAGCACGCACAGACGGTGGAACAGATCCATGCGGAAACGCCCTTCTTTCACGGCGGTTTCGAGATCGACGTGCGTCGCAGAGATGATTCGGACATTGACCGGAATCACTTCGTGGCCGCCGAGGCGCTCGATCGCACCCTGTTGCAGGAAACGCAGCAAACTCGCCTGACTCTCGATGGGCAGGTCGCCGATTTCATCGAGGAACAGCGTGCCGCCGTTGGCTGACTCGACGCGACCGACCTTGCGGGCGTTCGCCCCTGTAAAGGCACCGCGCTCGTAGCCAAATAGTTCGGACTGCATCAGATGTGGCGGAATGGCGCCGCAGTTGATCGCGACGAACGGCCCCTTGGCACGCAAGGAGCGCTCATGAATCGCCACTGCGCTCAGTTCCTTGCCGGTTCCTGACTCACCCGAAATGAACACGGGGGCGTCGGTATTGGCCACTTTGCGAATGGTGCGGAAGAGCTGCTGCATCGCTTCGCACGTGCCGACCATCTCCTGATCGCCACCGACTTGCGGCGTGATGATCGGCACTTCCGACAGCGACGCCATGCCCCATGCGTGCCCGATCGAATGCGCGAGCTGATCGTTCGTACAAGGGACATTGACGTAGTCGAAGCAATAGTCACGAATGAGCCGTCGGATCGACGTCGTCGTGAGTTGTTCGGGATTTGTCGCGGCAACCCAGCCAACCGTTGCCGGTTGCATGCAGGACTCGAATGCGCCCATCTCGCGGTCGCTATAACCGCTCGCCAGGTCAATGAGTGCTGCGCTGGTAACCCCCGGATTGAGAATGCGACCGACGTCGCTGGCGCTCTTGGCCGGCACAACCTGCCAGCCTTGCTCTCCCAGGAACGACAGCAATCCATCGCTGTGCTTTCGGGAGGCGTAAATCAGGGTGCGCCCGGTATCGTAAGCCATACCTTAACTCCCTGCCTAAGCAGTGCCTGCACGCAGTTTTTTGGTCTTAGACCGGGATCTGCGCGACAGGTTATACGGCCCCACGCCGCCCGGGAGTTATGGTGTTCCCCGTGTAGTTGGGTCCCCAAGTCGGCAGGTTTAGTCTAGAAGACAGGGATATGCGCAGATATAGCGAATAACAGCTAATCCGATTGGATGAGAGTACGAGTACCTACGCGCAAAGGCGGACGACGTCACGTCCGCGTCATGCTCAGAGCGTATGCCTGTCGAGCACGGCACGGGCGATCGTTCCGGCATCGACGTACTCCAGTTCGCCCCCGACCGGCACGCCTCGCGCGAGCCGGCTCACGCGCAAACCGCGCGCCTTGAGCGTCTGTCCGATGTAGTGTGCCGTGGCTTCACCTTCGTTGGTGAAGTTGGTGGCGAGCACCACTTCCTTGACCACGCCGTCGGTAGCGCGACGGATCAATTGCTCGAAATGGATCTCGCCCGGCCCCACGCCGTCGAGCGGCGAGAGATGGCCCATGAGGACGAAGTACAACCCTTTGAAGGTCATCGTCTGCTCAAGCATGTTCTGATCGGCGGGCGTTTCCACCACGCACAGCAGGCTCGTGTCGCGCTCGGGATCGAGGCACGTCTCGCAGATTTCGACTTCGGTGAACGTGTTGCAGCGCGCGCAATGGCGAATCTGCTCGGACGCATGCATCAGCGCTTCGCCCAGCCGCACCGCGCCCTTACGGTCGCGTTGCAGCAGATGGTAAGCGATGCGTTGGGCGGACTTCGGTCCGACACCCGGCAATGCGCGCAGGGCATCGACGAGTTCCTGCAGGCTCGAGAGCTGGGGCTGAGGCATGCGTCGTCTTTCTATCGAGGCTGGCGAAAAATGCTCAGAACGGCATCTTGAAGCCCGGCGGCAGCGGCAGACCCGCCGTCAGACCGCCCATCTTTTCCTGCGCGGTGGCTTCGGCCTTGCGCACGGCGTCGTTGAATGCCGCCGCGACGAGGTCTTCGAGCATGTCCTTGTCGTCAGCCAGCAGGCTCGGATCGATGGTCACGCGACGCACGTCGTTCTTGCAGGTCATCACGACCTTCACGAGGCCCGCGCCCGACTGCCCTTCGACTTCGATCTGCGCGAGCTGCTCCTGCGCCTTCTTCATGTTTTCCTGCATTTGCTGGGCCTGTTTCATCAGACCTGCGATGTTTCCTTTCAGCATGTTGGCTCCTGAATAAATCGTGTGGGGTGTCGTCTGAGGTGTCGTGTAGGCTGCGGGCCGCGCAGCGTGCCGGCGTATTCGCCATGCTCGCTGCACGCACCGAACGCGCCAAACACGCGTTTGGGTGCCGGATTCGAAAACCCGGAACCCTTTACGAAAGCGAACTTGCTTATTGTACCGGTCGAATGCTTCCCGGAAGGATCTGCGCGTCGAATTCATCGATCAATTCGCGCATGACCGGATCGTCGGCGATGGCCTGTTCGGCCGCGCGCTGGCGCGCCGCCGCCGCTTCTGCGGCGAGCGAAGCCGCCGTCGTACCGACCTGCCCCAGTTCGACGTGCAGTTGCACGTCGTCGCCGAAATGCTCGATGAGTGCCTGACGCAATTTGTCGGCGGTGGCGGCGTCGGCCAGTTGGCGAAGCGGCACGCGCAAATGCAAGGCGCGTCCCGCGACTTCCGTCAGTTCGCTCTGAAATGCCAACTGCTGTGCAAGACCGCGCGCCGGCAGCGCTTCCGCCAGAGCCGGCCATTCACCGGTAAATACCGGCGGCACACCGTCAGCTTCGCGATAGACGCAAGCGCGCGGTGACTGGGCAGGCGCGGTAGCGGGAGCCGCCGCAGTACCCGCAGGCTCAGGTTCGGGGTCGGCACCGGCAGGCGCTTCGTCCGATGCGCGCGGCGCGCTGGCGCGGTTGGCGCCGGCAGCACTTCCGGTGCGACCGGCCGTCCCCTTGCGTCCGGCATTGAGCGCGGCGAGCGCAGCCCGTGCCGGCGACATCGGGGCACCGTCGGCCGGGGCGCCCGGCGCACTGCTGCGGGCTGCCGGTGCACGACGCGCTTCCGGTTGCGCCGCAGGGGCAGAAGCAGGTGACGACGGCGCAGAGGCACGTGGCGCCGGCTCCGCCATCGGCGCACGCGCCGGGGCGCTCGCGGCGACTGCGCGCGCAGATTGCGCGGCTTGCGGCGTCGGCGGCTCGGCAAGCGTGCCACCGGCGAGCAGCGGCGTGAATGCCGCCATGCGCAGCAGCGCCATCGAGAAACCGGTGTATTCGTCGGGTGCGAGACCAAGCTCGCCGCGCGCCCGCGTGGCGATCTGGTAATAGAGCTGAACCGCCTCCGGCGAGAGCGCTTCGGCCAGTCGTCGCACGTCGGCGGCTTCGGGCCAGTCATCGGACACGGCTTGCGGCGCGTACTGCGCCAGCGCGATCTTGTGCAGCAAGCTGCCCAGATCCTGCAAGCCCGCAGCAAACGAGAAGCTGCGCTCTGCCATTTCGTCGGCAATCGCGAGCAAATCGGTGCGCGACTCGCCCTTCAGGGCATCGAGCAAGCGCACCAGTACGCTCTGGTCGATGGCGCCGAGCATGCCGCGCACGGCCGTCTCAGTGAGGGGGCCGGCCGCATAGGCGATGGCCTGATCGGTGAGCGACAACGCATCACGCATACTGCCGCCCGCGGCCTTGGCGAGCAGACGCAGCGCCTGCGGCTCGTTCTCGATCCCTTCTTCGCCGAGAATGTTCGTGAGGTGCGACACGATGTGCCCGGCCGGCATCTGCTTCAGATTGAATTGCAGGCAGCGCGAGAGCACCGTGACCGGAATCTTTTGCGGATCGGTCGTCGCGAGAATGAATTTGACGTGCGCGGGCGGCTCTTCGAGGGTTTTGAGCATCGCATTGAACGCGTGCCCCGTGAGCATGTGCACTTCGTCGATCATGTAGACCTTGAAGCGCGCGTCCGCCGGCGCGTAGACCGCCTTTTCGAGCAACGACGTCATTTCGTCGACGCCACGGTTCGACGCGGCATCCATTTCGACGTAATCGACGAAGCGCCCTTCGTCGATGGCCTTACAGGCCTTGCAAACGCCGCACGGTTCAGCCGTGATCCCCGTCTCGCAATTGAGCGCCTTGGCCAGAATGCGCGAAAGCGTGGTCTTGCCGACGCCGCGCGTACCGGTAAACAGATAGGCGTGATGCAGGCGCTGTTGCTCGAGCGCGTGCGTCAACGCACGCACGACATGCTCCTGGCCCACCAGGGTCGAGAAGCCTTTGGGGCGCCATTTGCGCGCGAGTACTTGATAGGTCATGCCAAATTGTAACAGTTCGGCGTTGGGCTTCTGCACCGATGTCAACGCCCGATCGAACGTCGAACGGCGCCGTTTTTCATGCCGGAATCGGCACGCTATCAGTGCAATAGAAAAAAATGTTGGGCGATTCTACCAAGCCCGTCCGCCCCACGCGAGGCGCGGAGCCACGTAATCGCTTTCCTCACGAAAACGAATGCGCCAACGACGATGAACGCGTCGCCGCCCATCGACAATGGGGACGATTCGTGCAGGCTTCAAGCGGTGGAGATATTTGCGCAGAACGCGCGAGAACATCGGTAAAACAAGGAATTAGGTGACGAGCCTGACCCTCGGCACTGGTAGAAAACGGCTGTGGCTGCTTCGTTCCCGACCTGACCAGATTGGCCGCGCCACCATGCGAGGAGGCCCGTCAGGAAAAGATTCTACCAGAGTCGACGCGCCAACAGAAGCCCAAAGCGCGAGATTATGGGACGCGATACGCCGCCGGGCACCTCTCAGCCTGTGTGGGCAGCGCGCGCAAGCCTTGGAAATTTCCGCTAAGATGATCGCAAACTGCATTGGCGGGCGCTATTGAAGCCGCGATTGCAGCCTCCATATGGAGAATGCACGCCCGGGAAATGCTGGGTGACATCTCCAGCGTCGGTGAAAGCGAACGGTGCCTGACGCCACTTTCATCGGACGTTTCCGAATAGTTATACGAGGCAACAATACTCATGAGCGAATCTATCAAGCACATCTCCGACGCCAGCTTCGACGCGGACGTTCTGAAATCCGACAAGCCGGTGCTGCTCGACTTCTGGGCGGAATGGTGCGGCCCCTGCAAGATGATCGCCCCGATCCTCGACGAAGTGTCGAAGGAATACGGCGACAAGGTGCAGATCGCCAAGATCAACGTGGACGAAAACCAGGGCGTGCCGGCCAAGTTCGGCATTCGCGGCATTCCGACCCTGATTCTGTTCAAGAACGGCGCTGTCGCCGCACAGAAGGTCGGCGCCCTGTCGAAGTCGCAACTGACCTCGTTCCTCGACGGCAATCTGTAATCGATCGTCGACGGTAAGTGCCGGGGCCTTTGTCGCCACAGTGCGACACCCCGGCGCCGGGCAAACGGCGCAGTGCTTGCGCATGACGCTGCTTGCTATATAATCCGCCCAAAAGCACCCCAAAGTTCTTCGAGCGTTCGCTCACTTTTCCCTGATCCTTCACTTGTCGTCCAGTGGACGGCACCTCCGTATGCATTTATCCGAACTAAAGTCCCAGCACGTCTCCGAGCTGCTAGAAATGGCGAACGGTCTCGAAATCGAGAACGCCAACCGCCTACGCAAGCAGGAGCTGATGTTCGCCATTCTGAAGAAGCGCGCAAAGTCCGGCGAAACCATCTTTGGCGACGGTACGCTCGAAGTGCTGCCGGACGGCTTCGGTTTCCTGCGCTCGCCTGAAACGTCGTATCTGGCCAGCACGGACGATATCTACATCAGCCCGTCGCAGATCCGTCGCTTCAACCTGCATACCGGCGACACGATCGAAGGGGAAGTGCGTACGCCGAAGGACGGCGAGCGTTATTTCGCGCTGGTGAAGGTCGACAAAGTCAACGGTCACCCGCCCGAGGCCTCGAAACATAAGATCATGTTCGAGAACCTCACGCCGCTGCACCCGAACAAGCCGCTGCTGCTCGAGCGCGACATTCGCGGCGAAGAGAACGTGACGGGCCGCATCATCGACATGATCGCCCCGATCGGCAAGGGCCAGCGCGGTCTGCTGGTCGCCTCGCCGAAGTCCGGCAAGACCGTGATGCTGCAACACATCGCACACGCCATCACGGCCAACCATCCGGAAGCCAAGCTTTTCGTGCTGCTCATCGACGAGCGCCCGGAAGAAGTGACCGAAATGCAGCGCTCGGTGCGCGGCGAAGTGATCGCGTCGACGTTCGACGAACCGGCCACGCGTCACGTCCAGGTCGCAGAAATGGTCATCGAGAAGGCCAAGCGCCTGATCGAAATGAAAGAAGACGTGGTGATTCTGCTCGACTCGATCACACGTCTGGCCCGCGCCTACAACACCGTGATCCCGGCATCGGGCAAGGTGCTGACCGGCGGTGTGGACGCCAACGCCCTGCAACGTCCGAAGCGCTTCTTCGGCGCCGCACGTAACGTCGAAGAAGGCGGCTCGCTCACGATCATCGCCACGGCACTGATCGAAACCGGCAGCCGTATGGACGACGTGATCTACGAAGAATTCAAGGGCACCGGCAACATGGAAGTGCACCTCGAGCGTCGTCTGGCGGAAAAGCGCGTCTATCCGTCGATCAACCTGAACAAGTCGGGTACGCGTCGCGAAGAGCTGCTCATCAAGCCGGAAATCCTCCAGAAGATCTGGGTGCTGCGCAAGCTCATCTACGATATGGACGAGGCCGAAGCCATGGAATTCCTGCTTGGCAAGATCAAGCAGACGAAGAACAACGCCGAGTTCTTCGACCTGATGCGCCGCGGCGGCTGATCTCGACAGCCCCGCCCTGCATCACGAGAAAAAGCCGCGACACCCTGTCGCGGCTTTTTCATTGCGCGTCGTCAGACGTGCCCCTCCCCCTGTTCGCCATCATCCCGCCAGACGGCATCGCGGATCACACCGCGACGATGCTGGCTGTCACGATGCCTGTTATATGATGGGACGATACTGCGCGCGAGCCGCCGGTACGCCTTCCCCCCAAGCTGTTCCCGAAGGAGAAATTGCAATGTCCGAGAAAGACGAATTGATGGCGGAAGCGTTCGCCCACCTGGAAGCCGGCGATCCCGAAACGGCCCTGGAAATCGGCAAACGGCTTGAGTCGCTGCAGTACTCGGGCGCCTATGAGGTGCAAGCCATGGCCTACGCCGACATGGACGACACGGAGCAGGCCGTCGCCGTGCTCGAAGCCGGTGTGGCGCATGCCCCGGGCGTCTGGCTGCTCTGGCAATTGCTGGGCAACTACCGCTCCGATCTCGGACGCTTCGACGCCGCCATCGAAGCCTACGAGGCCGCCGGCAATTGCGCGCCGGACGAAGACCTCGTGATCGTCGACTTCAATCACGCCAACGCCCTCGCCCGTCAAGGCGATCTCGCGCTCGCTCAGGCTCGCCTCGACCGCACGCTCGAAAGCCCGCACCTCGCACAGGCCGGACGCGCCTTCATCGAGAATGCCATCGCGCTACGCATGCACCTGTTCGTCGCTCAGGGGGAGCCGAAGGCCGCCATCGCCACGTACGAGGCCCTGGCCAAGCAGGAACACGACGAGGAAGGCAGCAACGTATCGATGGCGGATGTGCTCGCCGAACTCTCCCTGGCCTACAAGCAATCGGGCGACAACGCCAAGGCCCTGGCAACCGCCCTCGACGCCGTACAGTCGTACAAGTGGAGCGACGCCGCCCTGTGGGCGCTGCGCGCCGCGCGCGACGAGCAATCGGAAACCGCCCGCGCCATGCATCTGATCGTGGAAGGCCAATGGTACGAGCCGCTGGAAGATGAAGATCCGGATGGCCCCGCACCGGAGTTCGTGACCACGTATGACGTCGTGGCCGAAGATGAAGCCGAAGCCCTGCGACTGATTGCCGAATGCGAGCCGCCGCAGGTACGCGAATCGCTGCGTATCGCCGAGACGCACCTGATCGATAACGAAGACGCGTCGGCAACGGCGTACAAAGGCGTCTACGCTACCGGCGATTACCACATGTATCAGCCGGGCGAGGAAGACGAGTCGCTGGACGACTGAGCACCCCGCGCCCATCAGGCTTCAGGTCGCTCACGCGGCTTGCCTGCGACGGTCAGCGCCGAAGTTAACGCCTAAGCAGCGCCAAAGCACCAAAGGGCGCCGGATTAGATCCGGCGCCCTTTGCGCTTGGTGCGGGCAATGCTGCCATCGCGGGCATCACCCGCGATGTCCTGTCCGCTTATTTATAGCCAGCCCGGTCGAGAATGCGCTGCGCTTCCGGCAGATTTTTGGCGACGGCACCAATGGAGACGTCCTCTGCCTTGAATTCGCCGAGCGAAGCCAGCGCCGGGTTATCGACCTTGATCGTCGTCACGGCCGGCCATTCGTTGTTGCCGTTGGCGAAGTACTGTTGCGCTTCGTCGCTTGCCAGGTACTCCAGGAATTTCACGGCATTGGCGTGGTTCGGCGCATGCTTGGCGATACCGGCACCGGCTACGTTCACGTGCGTGCCCTTGCCTGCCTGATCCGGCCAGATGAAACCGACTTTCGACATCAGCGCCTTGTCTTCCGGCTTGTCCGAACGCGCCATGCGCACGTAATAGTACGAGTTCGCCAGCGCCACGCCGCACTCGCCCGTCGCCACGGCTTTGATCTGGTCGGTATCGCCACCGCGCGGCGCACGCGCGAAGTTCGTCACCATGCCCTCGGCCCATTTCTGCGTCGCCTGGGCGCCGTCACGTGCGATGAGCGCCCCGACCAACGACAACATGTACGGATGCGACCCCGAGCGCGTACAGACCTGCCCCTTGTGCGCCGGATCGGCGAGTGAAGCGTACGTCTGCACGGTCTTCGGGTCGACCTTGTCCTTGTTGTAGACGATCACACGAGCGCGCGTCGAGAAGCCATACCAGTCCGTGCCCACCTTCGTGTTTGCGGCGTGCAGCTTGGCCGGAATACGCGCATCGAGCGTGGCCGACTTCGTCGGTTGGAATAGCCCCGCCTCATCGCCCTTGGCCAGACGTGCCGCATCGACCATCAGGATGACGTCGGCCGGGCTCTTCGCCCCTTCGCTCTTCAGACGCTCCAGCAATGCTGCGTCATCGGCTTCGATGCGGTTGATCTTGATACCCGTCTGCTTGGTGAAGGTGCCGTAAAGCTGCTCATCGGTCTGATAATGACGCGCCGAGTACAGATTCAGCACACCGTTGTCCGCCTGCGCGGCGAATGCCGCCGCCATTGTCGTGCCGAGCACCGTCAGTCGCGCCAGCTTGCCGATCGTCTTCGCCTTCATTAGCCATTCCCCTTGCCGTTGTGGTTTTGCAGAGAGGAACAGGATAATGAAAAATTTCAATCAACACAAACGATTCCCATTCTCATTGGTTCAGATGTTCATTATCGAGAA
Source organism: Pandoraea sp. ISTKB (assembly GCF_001721285.1). Lineage (NCBI taxonomy): Bacteria > Pseudomonadati > Pseudomonadota > Betaproteobacteria > Burkholderiales > Burkholderiaceae > Pandoraea > Pandoraea sp. ISTKB. Next base: position 113,251 of record NZ_MAOS01000105.1, on the reverse strand, counting down.
CAGGAAGTGGCGTGGGGAGATGGGGGAGACAACCGAATGCGCCCCAAAGGCGGGATGCCTCGGACAGGCGCCGGGCAGCGGAGTGGCAGGTCACACACGCAGACTTCACACATTGCGTGCGTTGCGGCAAATGAGACGTTCCGCCTCCGGAAAGGTTCCGTGTCAGGTCGCCGCACACTGATGACACCCTCGAAAAGTGAACTGATTTGTGCCTTCACCGCTCCAATCGCCGTAAAATTGCGCGTCGACGCTCGCCGGCCTTCCCATTCCAACGATCTATGGTGCCGCGAGCGTTTGTCCTGCCCTGCCGGAGTTTTCCCTTGTTGTCGTTGATTCGAATCCTGCGTCGCGCTGTCACCCTGACGGCCGCCGATGCCCCCATTGTGTCCGCCACCTCCCCGTCCGCTGCCTCGACGCGCGGCAGCGTGACACGCCGACTCACCTCGTCGCGCACGGCGTTTGCCGCGCTTGGCATGGCCGCCGTGCTCGCAGGTTGTGCGAGCGCCCCGCCGACGAGTCAGACCGCCACGTCGACCACGGCGCAGCCACCCGTCGCACAAACGCCCGTCACGCCGGCGACACCCCTTACGCCGCTTGTGCCGCCCAAGGTCGTCCGCCCGCTGAAGATCGGTCTCGCCCTCGGTGGCGGTGCCGCGCGCGGCTTCGCCCATGTGGGCGTGATCAAGGCACTGGAAGCCCGTGGCATCCACGCGGACATCGTCGTCGGCACGAGTGCAGGCAGCGTCGTCGGCGCGATGTATGCGTCCGGCCTGAACGGCTTCCAGCTCAATCGCCTGGCGTCGACGATGGACGAAGCGTCGATCAGCGACTGGACGATGCCGTTCCGCTCACGCGGCATGTTGCGCGGCGAAGCGCTCCAGTCGTACGTCAACAAGATCCTCAAGGACCGTACGATCGAGCAGATGCCGCGTCAGTTGGGCATCGTCGCCACGGATCTGCAAAGCGGCGCCCCGATTCTGTTCCGCCGCGGCAATACCGGACAGGCCGTACGCGCATCGAGCAGCGTGCCGGGCGTGTTCGAGCCGGTCCATATCGGCAATCGCGATTATGTCGACGGCGGGCTCGTCGCCCCTGTGCCGGCGGAATATGCCCGTCAGATGGGCGCGGACTTCGTGATTGCGGTCGACATCTCCGCCAACCCGACCGCGCAGGCGACACAAGGCCAGTTCGACATCCTCATGCAGACGTTCACGATCATGGGGCAATCGATCAAGCAATACGAGTTGGAGAAGAACGCCGACGTCGTCGTTCGTCCGTCGCTCGCCAAGATGGGCGCCTCGGACTTTCAGGGACGTAACCGCGCGATTCTGGCGGGCGAGGAAGCCGTCGCCAAGATGTGGCCGGAGATTCAGCGCAAACTCGCGGAGGCGCAGTCGGAAGCCACGCGCGGCATGCCACAGGCAGCGCGCTAAGGCGCTCAAGCCAACGATCCCGTCGCACCAAACAAAAATGCCGCCCATCGGGCGGCATTTTCATTGGCACGGAAGCTCGCAACCTTCGCGAGCTTCGGCAACTTACATCGGGTGATCGTTCTTGAAGAGTTGTTCGACGCGCGTGAGTTCTGCGCTGGCCTTGAGCGTCTCGACACGGCGAGCGCCGTTGTAACGCGCCGACCAGTACGATTCGCGCAGGTCTTCCACGCGGATCTTGCCGCCCGTCGCCGGGGCATGCACGAACTTGTCGCCGCCAATATAGATACCGACGTGCGAGAAGCTGCGGCGCATGGTGTTGAAGAACACCAGATCGCCCGGCTTCAGATCGGTCTTGGCGATGCGCTCACCCACCTGGCTCATCTCTTCCGAGCGGCGCGGGAGCATGAAGTTGAGTGTGTCCTGGAACACATAGCGCACGAAGCCGCTGCAATCCAGACCGCTGTCCGGCGTATTGCCACCGTACTTATAGCGAACGCCAATGTAGTTCAGCGCGCCAAGTACGACGTCCGATGCCTTGTCCGTCACGTTCGAGAGCAGCTTCTGTGCACGTTGCACACGCGACTCTTCGACGACCGGCTGTGCGGCATCGGCACTGACCGTGGCGGCGCCAGCGGCGCTTTGGGTGTTCTGGGAAGCGTTGCTCGCCTGGATGGCCGCAGCGGCAGCGCGTGCGGCGGCAGTCGGGCCGTTGTTGTAGTCGTCAGCCTTCGCCGTCAACGAAGCGGTGACGAGGCCAGCGGCAGTGAACGCGAGAAGGAGAGTCTTGCGGGTGCGCTTAGGTTTCGTCTGCATTGGTCGCCGGGTTAGTTGAGTCGGATGGCCGATGAGTAGCTCGTCAGGGTGCAACAGGATGCTGCCGTGTTGAATCCTTCGAGTCACGCCCGGCAGACCCACCGCCGAACTTGTTTCTGAACTGACTTCGGAACTGTTCCGTTATCTGATCGGTTAACTCGTTGAATAATCAACTTAATTGGTACGCGATAGTAATGTGAACGTCACATGATGTCAAAAGGTAATAGAAAAAAACAATCAGTGCAATCGGAAAATTTTCATTAACAATCAAGCCTTTGCGATTTGGGCGACGTTCCGCGACGTTATGTGACGTTTCGCCCCCATGTCACAAACCTACAGCATGGCTGCGGCCACCAGCTCGCGGGTGTAATCGTTTTGCGGATCAAAAAATACTGATTCCGTATCGCCCTGCTCCACCAGCTGGCCGTCCTTGAACACCAGCACCCTGTGCGCCATGGCCCGCATGACCGCCAGATCGTGGCTGATAAAGAGGTAACTCAGGTTGTACTTGATCTGCAATTGCGCGAGCAGATGGAGCACCTGCTGCTGGATCGAGACGTCAAGCGCACTGGTCGGCTCGTCGAGCACGAGGATCTGCGGATCGACGACCAGCGCACGGGCAATCGCAATCCGTTGCCGTTGGCCGCCGGAGAATTCATGCGGATACCGCGACATGGCGCGCGCGTCGATCCCGACCTCGCGCAGCACTTCGGCCACGCGTGTGCGCCGGTCGTCCTCGCTCATCTGCGGACGATGCAACGCCAGCCCCTCGCCCACGATTTCCTCGATGGTCATGCGCGGGGACAGCGAGCCGAACGGATCCTGAAACACGATCTGCATGCGTGAGCGCAGGGTGCGCTGTGCCGCACCGCGATACGACGTGAGCGGCTCGCCCTGAAACTCGATCTGGCCGGCGCTGGCGCGCTGGAGGCCGAGCATCGCCATGGCGAGCGTCGTCTTGCCGGAACCCGATTCGCCCACTACCCCAAGCGTCTCGCCCTGACGCAGCGACAAATCGACCGGATGCACCGCGCGGAAGCGCCCACGCTGGAACCAGCCGCGAACGCCGGGCTGCGCGGTCGCATAGTCCACCGTCACGCCACGCCCTTCAAGCAACACGGGCGCGATGGGCAACACCGGATGAATCTCGCGCTGCGGGCGGCTGTCGATCAGCTTGCGCGTGTACGGATGCTGCGGATTCGTGAACAGCGCCTCGGTCTCGGCGCACTCCACGAGCACGCCCTTTTCCATCACCGCCACACGTTGCGCAAACCGTCGCACGAGATTCAGATCGTGGGTGATGAGCAGTACCGCCATGCCGCGCTTTTCGGCGGCGTCGCGCTGCAATTCGAGGAGCAGCTCGATGATCTGCGCGCGAATGGTGACGTCGAGCGCGGTCGTAGGTTCGTCCGCCAGCAGCAACTTGGGACGGCAGGCCAGCGCCATGGCGATCATGGCGCGTTGACGCTGACCGCCCGACAGTTCGTGCGGGAAGTGCGAGACGCGACGCTCAGGCTCGGGAATGCCAGTGCGTCGCAGCAATTCGATGGCCCGCAACTTGGCGTCCTTCTTCGACAGCCCCTCGTGCAATTCCAGCGCCTCGGCGATCTGCTCGCCGATCGGATACAGCGGATTGAGCGCTGTCATCGGCTCCTGGAAGATCATCGCGATATCGTTACCGCGCAGTCCGCGCATCTCGCGCTCGCTGGCCGATGCCAGATCCTTGCCGTCGAGCAGAATCCGTCCCTGAATCTCGGCGTCCTGCAACAGGCGCAGAATCGCGAGCGCCGTCACACTCTTGCCCGAGCCCGACTCACCGACCAGGGCGACCCGCTCGCCGCGCTCGATGGCGAGGCTCACGTTCTTCACTGCCTCGGTGTCGCCGAAGCGCACCGAAAGATTTTCGATACTGAGCAAAGGAGAGGCCGGCGCGTTCACATCGCCCCCCCGGCCGCAGCCTGCTTGTCCGCGACACGCGTGTCGAGCGCATTACGCAAGGCGTCTCCCATGAACGTCAGCAACAACAGCGTGAGCACGAGCACGACGAAGGTCGCGAGCGAGATCCACCACGCGTCGAGATTCGCCTTGCCCTGATTGAGAAGCTCGCCGAGGCTCGGCGTCGGCGGCGGCACACCGAGCCCGAGAAAGTCGAGACTCGTGAGCGCCAGAATCGCCCCGCTCATGCGAAACGGCAGGAACGTGATGACCGGCGTCATGCTGTTGGGCAACACGTGACGACGAATGATCTGCCAGTTCGACAGCCCCATCGCCCGCGCCGCGCGCACGTAATCCAGTTGCCGGTTGCGCAGAAACTCGGCACGCACATAGTCGGACAAGCCGATCCAGCCGAATAACGACAGCAGTACGAAGAGCAGCCACAGATGCGGCTCGAAGATCGACGCGAAGATGATCAGCAGATACAGCTCCGGTAACGATCCCCAGATTTCGATGAGACGTTGCAACGTCAGGTCGATCCGTCCGCCGTAGAAGCCCTGTATCGCCCCCGCGAGCACGCCGAGCAACGTGCCGGAGACCGTGAGCGCCAGCGCAAAGATCACAGACAGCCGAAAGCCGTAGAGCAATCGCGCGAAGACATCGCGGCCGCGATCGTCCGTCCCGAGCCAGTTCTCAGAGGACGGCGGCGCCGGATTCGGCACCTTCGCGAAGTAGTTGATGGTGGCGTAGCTGTAACGCACCGGCGGATAGATCGCGAAATTGTCGCCCGAGCGGATACGGTCTTCGATGAACGGGTCGAGGTAATCCGTGGGCGTCGGGAAGTCGCCGCCGAAGGTCGATTCCGGGTAGGTCTTCACGAGCGGGAAATACCACTGCCCCTCGTAGCGCACGACCCACGGCTTGTCGTTGGCGATGACTTCGGCAAAGAGGCTGACGCCGAACAGCACCACGAACGCAATCAGGCTCCAGTAGCCCAGCCGATGACTACGAAAGCGCCGCCAGACGCGCCAGCGCGGCGAGCGCGCGGGCGAGGCGAAATAAGACGACGGTGAGGACGGGCGTGGCGATGGCGTGGCGGATCGGGTCACGTCAGTGCTCCACTCGATCGAATTGAATACGCGGGTCGACCAGCACGTAGCAGAGGTCGGAGATGAGTTTGGTCACGAGGCCGATGAGCGTGAACAGATACAGCGAGCCGAGCACGACCGGATAATCGCGGCGCTGTACCGATTCGTACGACAACCGCCCCAGACCGTCGAGCGAGAACAGCGTCTCGATCAGCAGACTGCCCGCGAAGAACGCACCGATAAACGCGGCGGGAAAACCGGTAATGAGCGGGATCAGCGCATTGCGAAAGACATGCTTGAACAACACCTTGCGCTCAGACAGCCCCTTCGCGCGCGCCGTCAGCACGTACTGCCGGCGAATCTCGTCGAGGAACGCGTTCTTCGTCAGCATGGTGATGACGGCAAAACTGCCGACCACCGACGCCGTCACCGGCAACGTGATGTGCCACAGATAATCGGTAATTTTGGCCGACCACGACAGATCGCTCCAGTTATCCGACACGAGCTCGCGCAGCGGGAACAACTGCCAGAACGTGCCGCCGCCGAACAGCACCAGCAGCAACACGCCGAGCACGAACCCCGGAATGGCATATCCCACGAGCACGACCAGACTCGTCAGCGTGTCGAAACGCGAGCCGTTGCGCACCGCCTTGGCGATGCCCAGCGGCACCGATATCAGGTAGGTGAGGAAGAACGTCCATAGCCCCAGCGAGATCGACACCGGCAACTTCGAGACGATCAGCGACCAGACACTCTGGTGATGGAAATAGCTCTGCCCGAGATCGAAGCGTGCGAAGCGTTTGAGCATCAGCCAGTAGCGCTCCATCGGGGTCTTGTCGAAGCCGTAGAGCGCCTTGATCTGGGCGAGTTGTTGCGCGTCGATGCCGCGACGTCCGCGATAGTCGCTGCCGCCCCCGCCACCGCTGGCCTCACCGCCGCCACCGCGCCCCTTGAGTTCGAGCATCACCTGCTCGACCGGCCCGCCCGGCACGAACTGGATGACCGCAAAGGTCAGCGTGATCACGCCGAGCAGCGTCGGGATCATGATCAGCAATCGTTTGAGAATGTAGGCCCACATGATTAACGATCGACTCCAGTCGGGGCTGCCACCGGCGACGGTGCATTGCCCGTGCGGTCCGAGCGTGAATCCCACCACATCGAGACCAGCCAGCCTTCTGCGGTGAAGTACAGCGGTAACTTTTCGGGGTAACGCAAACTCTGTTTGTACGCCATGCGATGCGTCGACGAGAACCAGTGCGGCACGATGTAATAGCCGTGCATCAGCACCCGGTCCAGCGCGCGGGCCGCGGCCACCAGATCCTCATAGGTATGGGCACGCACCAGGTTGCCGAGCAGCGAGTCGACGGCCGGGTCCTTCAGACCGATCACGTTGTCCGAGCCTTCAACGCCGGCCGACTGGCTACCGAAACGGTCGAGCAGTTCGGTACCGGGAATCTGCGAATCGGGATAGCGCAGCGAAATCATGTCGAAGTCGAACGTCTCGATACGCTTCTGATACAGCGCAAAATCGCTCGTACGGAAATTCAGCGTGATGCCGAGCTTCGCCAGATTTCGTGCGTATGCGGACGCCACCGGCCCCATCGACCCGCCGTCATCCAGAAACTCGAAGACGAACGGTTCGCCCTTCGCGTTACGCAACGCCCCATCGCGATAAGTCCAGCCCGCCTGCTCCAGCAGTTCACGCGCTTCGCGCAGGTTGTCGCGCAGGCTGGCGGGCGGTGTCGTCGTGGGCTGCACCACCATCGGGCCGAACACCGCCGGGTCCAGCTTCTTTCGCAACGGCTCCAGCAGCTTGAGCTCCGCGTCGCTGGGCATGCCGCGCGCGGCCAGATCGCTGTTGGTGAAGTAACTGTAGATACGCTGGTACTGGTTGTAGAACAGTTGGCGATTGAGCCACTGATAATCGAGCGCGAGGTCCAGCGCTTTGCGCACGCGAACATCGCGGAACAGATCGCGGCGCGTATTCAGGATGAAGCCCTGCATGCCTGCCGCGTTGTGATGCGCAAATTCGCGCTTGATCAGTTCGCCGTCCTTGAATCGCTTACCGACGTAGCTGCGCACCCAACTACGCGCGCGGTATTCGGTGATGGCATCGAACTCGCCAGCCTTGAAGCCTTCCAGGCGCACGATGTCGTCGGAGTACAGCTTGTAGACGATGCGCTCGAAGTTGTACGTGCCGCGTCGCACCGGCAGGTCGTTGCCCCAGTACTTCGGGTCACGCTGGAAAGTGATGCGACGCCCGCCGTCGTAGGACTCGATCCGATAGGGGCCGCTCGCCACGGGCGGCTCGAATGTCAGTGCGTCGAACGCTTTGCGCTTGCCGTCTGCCCCCACGGCCCACTTGGGCGAGAACACGGGCACCGACGACACCAGTAGCGGCAGATCGGGGCTCACTCGCCGGAAATCGAAGCGCACGCGAGACTTGTCGATCACCGTAACGCCCTTCACGTCAGCCAGCATCACCTTGAAGCCGGGTGCCGACTGCGGGCTCATGAGCGTGTCGAACGAATATTTGACGTCTTGCGCCGTGACCGGATCGCCGTTGTTGAAGCGAGCCGCCGGGTTGATGTGGAACGTGACCGAGGCCCCGTCGGGCGCGACGGCGATGTCGTCCGCCAGCAAGCCGTAGACAGTGGCCGGTTCATCGGCACTGCCAATGCCGAGCGTCTCGAACATCAGCCCCGACACGCCCGGCGCAGAGGTGCCCCGCAAGGTGAACGGATTGAATTTGTCGAAGCTGGTGCGACGGTCGGGGTTCGCTAGCGTCAACGTGCCGCCGCGAGGCGCATCGGGATTGACGTAGTCGAAGTGCGTGAACCCCTGGGGATATTTCGGCTCGCCGTACTGGGCGATGGCGTACTTGGCGTGCGCCGCCGGTGCCGGGAGCATGCCGGCCGCCAGCAGCGTGGCGACGGGCGCCATGCCGGCGAGCGTCAGCACTCGTGAAATGCGACGAAAGCCGAAGCGGACCGCGCGGACGGAGGAGACGGCGAGATCGGCGCGCGGTGCCGGGATGGCCGATGACGCCAGCGAGGTCACAAAAGTGCGAATAGTGCCTCTGGCCGTGTGTGGATGCCCTGATGTGCGCGCGTTCATGCGTCTCCTGTGTTGGTCGGCGAGCGCCAGCCTGCTCGGGGTCCGGACGCATCCAGCCCCACCCCTTCGATCCGTACGAAACATCTCGTAACCCATCGCTCACGCACATTTCCCGCATGAGACTTGGCGGCGCGGCCGGACCGCGCGACAATTGTACCCAAAAGCCCGGCGTTCACCGCACTGAAAGACACATCCCCGCCGGCCCGGTTCCCCCATCCCACCCTGGAGGCCGACGTTGAGTGCTACACGATCGCCCGCGCAGAACCCTAACCGTACCCTGCCCCGCTGGCTCGCCAGATTTTTCTTTCAGTGTGTGGAAGCGGCGCAACGCAGCATCGCGCGTCACTCATTGGTCGGCGACAAGCCCATCTTCGATAACGCCCAGTTCCCCTGGGTCGAAGCCATCGAAGCACAGGCGCCAGCCATCGCGAAAGAACTCGAAGCGGTGCTGGCAACCCCGGGACGCCTGCCGGCATTCCACGAGATCTCGCCCGACGTCGCCACCATCACGCAGGACCACCAGTGGCAGACGTTCGTCTTCCTCGGCTATGGCATGCGTGCACAGCGCAATCTCGCGCGCTGCCCGGCCACGGCCAAAGCACTCGACGACATTCCCGGTCTGCGCACGGCGTTCTTCTCCATCCTCTCTCCGGGCAAGAAGATCCCACTGCATCGCGGCCCGTATAACGGGGTATTACGCCTGCACCTTGCGTTGAAGGTGCCGCGTGAGCGCGAAAAATGCTGGATCGAGGTCGATGGTCAGCGTTATGTCTGGCAAGCCAATCGCGTGGTGATCTTCGACGACGCTTACGAACATCAGGTGCACAACGATACCGACGAGACGCGCGTGGTGCTGTTCGTCGACTTCGAGCGTCCGTGCAGAGCGCCCGTCTCGTGGCTCAACAAGCTGCTGCTGGCGTTTGCGCCGCTCACGCCGGAATTGCAGCAGGCCAAAGCCAATCACGAGAAGTGGGAACGCGATTACTACGCGAGCCCCGAACCGTCGGCACCGGCGGCGGCATCGGCAACATCAACGACATCGGCAGCACCGTCAGCCCCCGGCGCGGCGCATCCCGGCACCGCAGCGAGCAGCTCACCTGTCGCGCAAGCTGAAACGGTCGGCGACGAGCGCGCCCACGGCTGATCCGTCGCGCATAAAAAAACGCCAGCGAATGGTGTTCGCTGGCGTTTTTTATTTCACCGTCTTCCCTTGCCGATGTTGCAGGCAAGATCGACCGGTCTGCGTTCGACTGGCGTTCGACTTATGCGCGTCGACCGGTCTGCGATAGCGCATCCTGCGCGGGCGGCGGCACAAAGTTCGCCGCGAGTACGGCGACAAGCGCTGCGGCCAGCATCGCACCGATACCGAGCGCCGCGTCGCCGAAGTGCAGATAGGCGAACTTCATCGCTTCGATCACGGCGACGGCGACCACGATGGTGATCATGCTCAGCATGCCCGCCACCGTCGCCCGGTTGGGACTGTCGACGGCAAAGAGCGACTGGCGGTACACCACACCGTAGCTCATGCCCATGCCGAACGCGTGCAGCGTCGTGCCGATGAGCAGCGCCGGGTAGCCGGGGGCAAGAATCGCCGTACCGACGAGCGACACGGCCGCACCAACCAGCATGGCGGCGACGCCCGTCGCCAGCAACCGGCCATTCGACCAGCGCCCGACCTGACGCGCGAGCAGCACGTTGCCGAGAATCAGCGCCGCGAAAACCGGCACCTGCAACATGGCGTACTGCATCTGCGACAGCCCCGCGCGCTCGATCAGGAACACCGGCCCGAGTGCAATCCACGTGAGCAGCGGCGTGACGGCCAGGCCCGTGAGCACAGCGCCGCGCCAGAAGCAGCCACTCGAGAGCGGGAGCTTGTAGCCCTGCCACAACTGGCTGGCATTTAACGCATTGCGGTCGTGCCGTGAAAGTTCCGGCATCGTTCGGTACAGCCCGACAAATGAAAACACAGCGACGATGGCGATGAGCCAGAAGATGCTGCGCCACGGCCAGAACGACACCACAGCGGCCCCGGCGAGCGGCCCGAACAGCGGCGAGAGCAGCGAGACATTCGCCATAAGCGCCATGACGCGCACAGCCGTCTTCTCCTCGAAGGCCTCATGCACCGTCGGATAGCCGACCGTCAGCACAAAACAGCAGCCCATCCCTTGCAGGAAGCGCAGGAGGATGAACTGCGGCATCGACTGCACATAGTGCACGGCCAGACAGGCGACGATGAACATCGCGAGGCCTGAGAGCAGCACACGACGGCGACCGAAGCGATCGGCGAGCGGGCCGAGCAGCCATTGCAGGCTCGCGTTGCCGAGCATCGCGGCGGTCAGTGCCAGCGTTGTCGCTTCCGCGCTCGCGCCAAACTCGCGCGTCACCAGCGGCATGCCGGGCATGATCATGTCGTTCGAGATATAGACCGCGAACTCGAAGAGCACCAGCGAAAAGGGAAACCAGAATCTGGAAACAGACGTTACTGAGTGAGACACCTCGTAAAGGCTCCTTTGTATCACCGGCGCTCGTGACGCCGGCACACATGAATTTGAAACGTCGAAAAGACAACACCCCCGGTGCCTGCGAGGCACCGGGGGTGTCTGTTGCTTCGACCGTGCCGCTAAGTGTGTGACTTGCGGCGTTCGATGCTTCAGACGTCCAACAGATCGACCTCGAAGACCAGGGTGGCGTTCGGCGGAATCACGCCGCCTGCACCGCGTGCACCGTAGCCCAGTTCGGCCGGAATAATGAGCTTGCGCTTGCCGCCGACCTTCATGCCCTGAACGCCTTCGTCCCAGCCACGAATGACCATGCCGCCACCAAGAACGAAGTCGAACGGCTGATTACGATCCTTGCTGGAATCGAATTTCTTGCCGTCGGTGAGCCAGCCCGTGTAGTGAACGGAGACGCTCTTGCCTGCGACAGCTTCTGCGCCATCGCCCACTTGCAGGTCTTCGTATTGCAGGCCGGAATCGGTAGTAATGGTCGACATGATTGTCCTCGCTCGAAATTCGACGGAAAGATGACGGGGGTGCTACTTTACCTTATTCACGCACGGCTGCGTACCTACGCCGCACAAGAACAGTGGGGATAGCCAAAAAAGAAAAAGCCCCGCGAGTCCTCGAACTCACGGGGCTTTGTCACCGCTTTTGGCGGAGACGGAGGGATTCGAACCCTCGATCCAGGTTTTGGCCCAGATGCTCCCTTAGCAGGGGAGTGCCTTCGACCTCTCGGCCACGTCTCCCAAACTTGCGTTGCACCAGGGAGGTGATGCAACGAAGCCGTGATACTACCTACTGTTCTCGATGCCGTCAAACATTATCCGCATCGAAATCCAACTTTTTTTGCGTACGTGTCATGCGCTCGACACGTTCCGAGGAAATTTCCCGCATCTACGCGCGAATTTTCCGCGACGCGCCGCATGCATCCCACTCGCATGCGGCGCGTTTTCCCGCAAATTTCTACTGCCAGCTCAACAACTTCCGAAGCGCTTCGACGGCTTACGCCTGATCGAGTTCGAAAGCTTTGTGCAATGCGCGCACGGCGAGTTCCATGTACTTCTCGTCGATCAGCACCGAGATCTTGATTTCCGACGTCGAGATCAACTGGATGTTGATGCCCTCTTCCGACAGCGTGCGGAACGCCTTGCTGGCGATACCCACGTGCGAGCGCATGCCCACGCCGACGATCGACACCTTCGAGACCTTCGGATCGCCCAGCACTTCAGCGGCGCCGATATGGCCCTGCACATCGTTTTGCAGCAGCGTCATCGCGCGCTGATAGTCGCCGCGCGGCACGGTGAACGTGAAGTCCGTCTTCCCATCGACGCTCAGGTTCTGGATGATCATGTCGACATCGATATTCGCGTCGGCGATCGGGCCGAGGATCTGGTAAGCGATGCCCGGACGATCCGGCACGCCGCGCACGGTGATCTTGGCCTCGTCGCGCTGGAATGCGATACCCGAGATGATGGCCTTTTCCATTTGTTCGTCTTCCTCAAAAGTAATCAGCGTGCCCGAGCGCGCTTCTTCGTCGAGCGCGATCATCGGGTCGGTCAGGCTCGACAGCACGCGAGTCTTGACCTGGTACTTGCCGGCGAATTCCACCGAACGGATTTGCAGCACCTTCGAGCCGAGGCTGGCCATTTCCAGCATCTCTTCGAAGGTGACCTTATCGAGACGACGTGCTTCGTCGACCACACGCGGGTCCGTCGTGTACACGCCATCGACGTCGGTGTAGATCAGGCATTCGTCGGCCTTGAGTGCCGCGGCAACTGCCACTGCCGACGTATCCGAGCCACCGCGACCGAGCGTGGTCACGTTGCCGTTCGGGTCGATGCCCTGGAAGCCGGTGATCACCACCACGCGACCGGCGTCGAGATCGGCCATCACGCGCTTGTCGTCGATTTCCGAAATGCGAGCCTTGGTGAAAGCGCTGTCGGTCTTGATCGGTACTTGCCAGCCGGCGTAGCTCACGGCATCGACGCCAGCCTCTTTGAGGGCCATTGCCAGCAGGCCGACGCTCACTTGCTCGCCCGTGGCGGCAATTGCGTCGAGTTCGCGCGGATCCGGGTTGGCCGAAATTTCCTTGGCCAGGCCCAGCAGACGATTGGTTTCGCCGGACATTGCCGACGGCACCACCACCATCTTGTGACCGGCCTTATGCCATTTGGCCACGCGCTTGGCGACATTCTTGATGCGCTCCACCGAGCCCATCGACGTGCCGCCGTATTTGTGTACGATCAGAGCCATAACATTGCTAACACATTGATTTAAAACCGTTTATGAATCCTGCGCGGATACCTTCGGAAGGGTATCGGAGACGTTTCGATTCGCGGAACTTTTGATTATCGCACGAATGTATCGTGGCGGCTTCGGTTTGACGCACAACGCGCTGTTCCGCCCCGCTCCGACCGCGAGTTGCAGCAGATTATGCCGCCAGCGACGGATTCGCTTGGCGACCATGCCGCACGGAATATGCGCACATATCCGATTCAGCAGAATGTATAGAGAGGGACGAGGACGGTTGAGGGAGGCTCCGCATCTGTCGAAGGGATCAGGCGTTTGATGGAGGCTTCGGAGAGGTGACGGAGAGACGCGGGCGTTTGGGAGAGGCTCCGGACATCTGTCGGAGGGATTCGGGCGTTTGATGGGCGGGGATTGGGGGCACTCAGACGTAGCGACTTTAAGTTGGAGCCTAGTCGAGTGCCTCCAATCCCCGCTGCCCGGAGGGTTGCCAAGGATGAGGAGGTTTGAAGCACAGAGGTTAGAGGCACAGAAACACAGAAGCGCAAAAGCAAGGAGTGAGAGCGCACGACAGAAGAGAGAAGATCGCGCGCCCCAAGCGCATCACGCAGAAGCGCCATCAAGCCTCATCACGCCAGGTCAAGTGCCATCGTGCGCCGCCCTGCGTGAGTTGGGCGCCGCCGTCCACACCGAGACGGGGAACAAAAACGATCTCCGTTCCTTGCCAGACGATCGGCACATTGCGCAGCCACGCGGCTACGCCCCGACTCTGATACCAGTGTTTCAGCGACCGCGAGTGTCCGTCGGCGCGTTCGCGCCATCGCTCGCCGCCTGCTCTGGCCTTCGCGACCAGCGGCTTCGCTCGCAACACGCTCTCGTCCACGCTGCCGTCGTCAGACGCCCCATCTTCAACCAGCGTGAAGACGATGGTCCCTTTCCATTGCGGCAAGGCCCATTCGCGCTCGCCCGACCAGCGCAGCACCGCCTCGTCGACGACATCGTCCGGGTCGGCGACGTCGTACACCGCCGTCCATTGCAGTTCATCTCGATACAAGCGCAAGACGGCTGTACCGTGCGGCAACGCCACCGACGCCTCCGGTTGCGCATCACGAATCTGCCGCACCCATTCGTCGAGCCGCGCTTCCGGTGGCGTCGACAATCCGCGACGCACCACCCAGTAGCGCAACAGATTCGCGAGACGCGCCGCATCCAGCGCTTGCAGACGACTGCGTTGCAGGCACTCGGCGGCGTCCGCGCGGACCACTCGCGCTGCGTCGAAGTCGAGCTGCGCGAGTTGATCGAGCAGCGTTTGCGCTTGCGCAGCGTGCCGCGCAAATCGCGCCAACGTCTCGCGATACGCGGGAACGTGTGCCGCGATCGCAGGCATCACGTCGTGACGCAATGCATTTCGCAGGTAATGCCGATCGTCGTTGGACGGATCTTCGACCCACGTGAGCGAACGCGCCTGAGCATAGGCGCGCATCGTCTCCCGCGAAACATCGAGCAACGGCCGCAGCAATCGCGTGCGCCCCGCCTGCTCGCTAACGCCGGGCATATCCCCTTCCACGGCCATCGCTGCGACGCCGGGCAACCCCGCACCGCGCAGCATCTGCAACAGCACCGTTTCGGCCTGATCGTTCGCGTGGTGCGCGCTGAGCAACCAGTCGATGCCGTGCGTCCGGCAGCTCGACGCCAACGCGGCGTAGCGGGCCGTTCGCGCCGCGCCCTCGATCCCTTGCCGGGCATCGCTCGGCACGTTCACCCGAATTGCCTCGAAGGCAAATCCGCGCAAACGCGCCTCACGCTCGCACACGACAAGCCAGTCGTCGGCACGCGGGGAGAGTCCGTGATGGATGTGAATGGCGAGGGGTTGCGCGACGGCATTGCCGGCTTCGCGGCGCTTGTGCACCCAATACGCGAGGGCGTCGAGCAGCACCATAGAGTCGAGCCCGCCACTCAGCGCAAGGGCGAGACGCGGCTCGGAAGATGACGGAGAACCGTGCTGCGAAACGAGGTTCGCAGGGACATGCTCGGGAGCATGCGCAATGACGTGCGCCGACAGCGCCACACGCAAAGCGACGTCCACATGTGCAACTGCCGCGTCGCATCGGGCAGATGCGAACGCGGCAGAAGAAGCATTGAGATGCGGCATCGGATTCGGCGTCATCGTCACGACGGACGACAACGCATTGGCAGGCGCCTTACTTCGCGCCGGCTTCCTTGAACTTGCCATAGCTCATCAGACGCTCGAAGCGACGCTCCAGCAATTCCTTGTGGCTGATGCCCTGGAACTGACGCAGCGAGTCGGCCAGCGCGCGCTTGAGCATGCCAGCCATGCCCAGCGGGTCACGCTGTGCACCGCCCAGCGGCTCGTTGACGATCTTGTCGATCAGGCCCAATGCCTTCAGACGGTGCGCCGTGAGACCCAGCGCTTCGGCAGCTTCAGGCGCCTTGGCAGCACTCTTCCACAGAATCGACGCGCAACCTTCCGGCGAGATCACCGAATAGGTCGAGAACTGCAACATCATGACCGTATCGGCAACCGCCACGGCCAGCGCGCCGCCCGAACCACCCTCACCGATGATCGTGGTGATGATCGGCGTCTTGAGTTCGGCCATCACATAAAGGTTGTGACCGATCGCTTCCGACTGACCGCGCTCTTCGGCATCGATACCCGGATAAGCCCCCGGCGTGTCGACGAACGTGAAGATCGGCAGACCGAACTTCTCGGCCATCTTCATCAGGCGCATCGCCTTGCGATACCCCTCGGGACGCGGCATACCGAAGTTACGCATCGCGCGCTCCTTCGTATCGCGGCCCTTCTGGTGACCAATGACCATACAGGCCTGACCGTTGAAACGGGCCATGCCACCCACGATAGCGTGATCGTCCGAGAAAGCGCGATCGCCATGCAGTTCGTGGAAGTCAGTGAAGATGTCGCGCACATAGTCGAGCGTGTAAGGACGCTGCGGGTGACGCGAGATTTGCGAAACCTGCCACGGCGACAGGTTTGTGTAGATGTCTTTGGTGAGCTGCTGGCTCTTCTTGGAGAGGCGCTCGATCTCTTCGGAAATGTCGACGGCGGAATCGTCCTGCACGAAGCGCAACTCTTCAATCTTCGCTTCGAGTTCGGCGATCGGCTGTTCAAAATCCAAAAAGGTGTTCTTCATCAGGTTTCCCCGGAAATGCGGCAGCGTATTGTACCGCCGGTAACGTCTACCCGATCGAGATAGGCAACTTTCATTGCCTCTCGGCTCGCAATAGCCGTCGAAAATGACTGGACGAGACGGGATGGACGCGGATTATACGGCCTCAGGTCTAAAGAAACCGTAAAACGATCAAAAAGCGCCCGATCACCGACCGGCAGTCGGTCAATACTCGACCGGCACCGGTTCGAGGCTTCGCCACATGTACCACGTGGCAACGGAGCGCCAGGGCTCCCAGTTGGCAGCGACTTCCCGCGCTTCGCTGCGCGTGACGGGCTCTCCGCTGAAGTAATTGACGCTGATCGCGTTGATCAGGCCGACGTCGTCGAGCGGCAGGACATCGGGACGCAGCAGGTTGAACATGAGGAACATCTCGGCCGTCCAGCGGCCGATGCCCCGAATACCGGTCAGCTCGGCGATGACGGCCTCGTCGTCCATGCTCGCCCACGCATCGACGTGCAAGGCGCCCGATTTGAAGTGCGTCGCCAGATCGAGAATGTATTCGGCTTTGCGACGCGACAATCCGCAGCCGGCCAGCGCATCGTGTCCGACCTTGATGAACTGCGAGGGGGAAAGCTTCGGGCAAATCGCCACCACGCGATCCCACACGGCCTGCGCCGCCTTCACGGAGATCTGCTGACCGACGATGGAGCGCGCCAGCGTGACGAACGGCTCGCCGCGTCCCGTCAGATGCGCGGGACCGAACTGAGGAATCAGCTTCTTGAGAATGCGGTCACGCTTCATGAGGTCGGCGCATGCCTGATCCCAGAAGTCGGGACGCGATGCCCCCGGCGCGACCGGCAACGGCACAACACCCGTGACGGCCTGCTCGACGACATCTTTCTCGATACGCTCGATCTCGGGCGTGACGATACGCGTCTCGCCGTCACGCTTGGCAATGACACGAAGCGTGCTCGCCGCCGAGGACGCGTCCGCTTTGGCAGATGTCCCGGTAGACGTCTTGCGCGGCGCCTTCGCCCCCGCCTTCGATGCCGCCGGCTTGACGGCCTTCGGCAGCGGCTTGGCAGCCTTTTCCATCTTTTCTGTCTTGTCCGCGACCTTCCGGCTCGCGGCCTTGCGGGCCGTGCCGGTGCCGGACGTCTTCACGGGCGCCCTGCCCGCCGACGTCTTGCCAGCCGGTTTGGCCGACACCACACCGGTCGCCGCGGCAGCCTTGCGCGGCGCGCGACGCACGCCGTCGCCGGCCGTCGCTGCGGATCGGGCCGGCTTCGCCACGCCCGCCACGCTCGCCGCCCCTGCCACGCGCTTTGCCGCACGCTTGGCCGTCGTGGTCTTGGTCGCAACCTTTGCGGCTGCGGATTTACGAGTCACCATGAGTTTTTTGCCTCGATGCGTCGCGCTCAGGCACGACGCCATTCGGTGGCGCCTCCGGGACGGTCTTCGAGCACGATGCCCTCGGCCAGCAATTCGGCACGGATGCGGTCAGCCTCGGCGAAATTACGATCGCGCTTGGCCTGCGCACGCGCTTCGATACGCGCTTCGACCGACGCACGCAGCGCATCGACATCTCCCGCACCTTCGTCGCCCGTCGCCCCCTGGAGGAACGATTGCGGATCGCGCCCGAGCAAGCCGAGCGTGCCGGCCAGCCCTTGCAACTGACGCACCAGCACAGGATCACGCTGCTTGTTGATTTCACCGGCCAGTTCGAACAGCACGGAGATGGCGACCGGCGTATTGAAATCGTCGTTCATGGCGGCAGCGAAGCGCTGCGCGAACGGCTCGTTCCAGTCGAGCGGCGCGCCATCGCCCACGGCGTCCTTCAACGCGGTATACAGACGCGTCAGACCGCCTCGTGCGTCGTCCAGATGGGCATCGCTGTAGTTGAGCGGGCTGCGATACTGGGCGCGCAGAATGAAAAAGCGCACGACTTCCGCATCGAACTTCGCCAACACTTCGCGGATGGTGAAGAAGTTGCCGAGCGACTTGGACATCTTCTCGTTGTCCACGCGCACGAAGCCGTTGTGCATCCAGTAATTGACGAACGTCTCGCCCGTGGCGCCTTCGCTTTGCGCGATTTCGTTCTCATGGTGCGGGAATTGCAGATCCGCACCACCGCCGTGAATGTCGAAATGGTTGCCGAGCAACTGGCAGCTCATGGCCGAGCACTCGATGTGCCAGCCAGGACGACCTGCCCCCCACGGCGACGCCCACTTCGACTCGTCCGGCTCGGTCTCCTTCGCGCGCTTCCACAGCACGAAGTCGAGCGGATCCTGCTTCGCCGCGTTGGCCGCCACACGCTCACCCGCGCGCAGGTCTTCGATCGACTTGCCCGAGAGCTGGCCGTAGCTGGCAAACTTGCGCACGGCGTAGTTCACGTCGCCATCGTCGGCCTGATAGGCATAGCCGTTACGTTGCAGCGTGCCGATCATGTCGACCATCTGCGGAATGAAGTCGGTCGCACGCGGCTCGTGATCGGGACGTTGAACGCCAAGTGCGTCGGCATCTTCGTGCATGGCGGCGATGAAACGCGTCGTGAGCTCGCGCATCGTCTCGCCGTTCTCGACCGCGCGCTTGATGATCTTGTCGTCGATATCCGTGATGTTCCGCACATACGTCACGCGATAGCCGAGCGTGCGCAACCAGCGCTGCACCATGTCGAACACCACCATCACGCGCGCATGACCGATGTGACAGTAGTCGTACACCGTCATCCCGCAGACATACATGCGGACTTCGCCAGCGACGAGGGGAACGAACGACTGTTTATCTCGCGCGAGCGAGTTGTAGACACGGAGTGAATCCATAGATATGCGCTTGACCGGGCGGCAACAGCGCCGGACGCTGCGACGATATCCTCACGTAAAACCGGAGCAATATCGCGAGGCGGGCTGCGCGCCGTGCGGTAGAAAAAACGAACCTGCGAACCGCCTCCACCGCCACATCGAGAAATGGCGCGGGCCGGGCGCAGGTGTTTTGTTAGAATGCGGCCGAGTATAGCATCTCTTGCGCACCTCTCAGGTATCCCAAGCACCCACTATGACGCAACGAAGCCGGTCACTTTTGCACTCGTCCACGCGCATTCCTTCGCGCCTTGCCATCGGCATCCGCCCGGTCGCCGCTGCCGCTCGCAGCGCCCGCGCCCTGATGCTCGCAGGCGCCACCCTCGGCCTCGCCGGCGCGCTGTTCGCGCTGCCTGCCGGGGCACAGGCCATCACCGATCCGCCCCCGCCCGCCCCGCTGCAAACGCCGCAACAGGCCAGCGAATCGGCCATCAACAAGCTGGTCGACGCGGGGAATTTCAATGCGGCCCTGACGAAGATCGACGAGCACCTGAAGCAATACCCGCGCGACGCGCAGGTGCGCTTCACGCGCGGTCGCGTGCTGATGGAAATGGGACGAAATGCGGAAGCCATCGACGCCTTCACGGCGCTCACGCAAGACTTCCCCGAACTGCCCGAGCCGTTCAACAATCTTGCCGCGCTCTATGCCCAGGCGGGCGAGTACGACAAGGCCCGCGCCGCACTCGAGAGCGCGATTCGCAACAACCCGAACTTCGCCGTCGCCTATGCGAACCTCGGCGACATCTACGCCAAGCTCGCGCAACAGGCTTATCAGAAATCCCTGAAGCTCGCGCCGACGGCCCGTGTGTCGAATCGCGAAAAGCTGCTCTCGAACATGCTGACGCCGCAACGCGCCGCGCCGGTGAGCCAAACCCCTGCCCCCGCGAAAGCGAGCGACGATGCCGCGTTGAAAAACGTCGGCAAGTCGGGCAACTAAGCGCATCGCTTCGACTCGAAGCGATTCCCCTCACGTCATGGAGACACGCATGTCCTTTCCGAATCGTCTGCGTCGCGCCGTGCTCGGCGGTGTCGGCAGCGTTATCGCCGCAGCCGCGCTGAGCGGCGCGAGCCTGCCCGCCTTCGCCCAGAACGCGCAACCGCAGGTGCAGTTCAAGACGTCGCTCGGCAACTTCGTGGTCGAAGTCAACCCGAAGGCGGCGCCCAAGACGGTCGAGAACTTCCTGCAATATGTCAACGACGGCTTCTACAACGGCACGATCTTCCATCGCGTCATCAACGGCTTCATGATTCAGGGCGGCGGCTTTACCGCGAACATGGATCAGAAGCCCACGCGCGCCGCGATTCCGAGCGAATCGAAGAATGGTCTGAAAAATACGATCGGCACCATTGCGATGGCCCGCACGTCGGACCCGAACTCGGCGACCGCGCAATTCTTCATCAATGTGAAGGATAATGCGTCACTGGATTACCCCAACCCGGACGGCTTCGGCTATACGGTATTCGGCAAGGTGGTGTCCGGCATGGACACCGTCGAGAAGATCAAGGGTGTGGCCACGACCCGCAAGGGCATGTATTCCGATGTGCCCGCCACCACGGTCGTGATCGAATCGGCCAGCGTCGTCAAGCGCTGATAATCCTCCGGCCCATCAGGACCATTTCATCAGAAGGAAAGCATCATGGTTGAACTGCACACCAATCACGGCGTCATTCGTATCGAACTCGACGAAGCCAAGGCCCCCAAGACGGTCGCGAACTTCCTGAACTACGTCAAGAACGGTTTCTATGACGGCACGGTGTTCCACCGCGTCATCAACGGCTTCATGGTTCAGGGCGGCGGTTTCGAAGCCGGCATGAAGCAGAAGTCGACCGAAACGCCGATCGAGAACGAGGCCAACAACGGCCTGAAGAACGACAAGTACACGCTGGCCATGGCGCGCACGAACGATCCGCACTCGGCCACGGCCCAGTTCTTCATCAACGTGAACGACAACGACTTCCTGAACCACAGCGCACCGACGCCGCAAGGCTGGGGCTACGCCGTGTTCGGCAAGGTCGTCGAAGGCCAGGAAGTGGTCGACGCGATCAAGGGTGTGAAGACCGGCTCGAAGGGCTTCCATCAGGACGTGCCGGTCGACGACGTCGTCATCGAAAAGGCCGTGATCGTCGCGTAAGCGCACGCTCTGCGAACTGCGACACTCGATGCCAGTATCGACTGCGCGGTGCCCGCAATGCCCCGTGACACCACGGGGCGACGGGCCCGCGCTTTTCATTTCCGATCTTCACCTCTCGCCGGCCCTGCCGCGTACGGTGCAAGTCTTCGAAGACTTCCTGCGCGGCCCCGCGCGTGAAGCGTCCATCCTTTTCATCCTCGGCGATCTGTTCGAATACTGGATCGGCGACGACATGCTCGATGCCGACCGGGCTCACGACGCCCGTGCCGAGGGCTGCGCAGAACCGCTCGGTGTCTTCGCGCGTCGTATGACGGCGGCCATGGCCGCACTGTCGGCCAGCGGCGTGCCGATTGCGGTCATGCGCGGCAATCGCGACTTCCTGCTCGGCCGTCGCTTTGCGCAGGCCGCCGGTGCGGTCATGCTCGACGATCCGTGTGTCTTCTCGTTTCTCGGTCAGGCGCTCGTGCTCAGTCACGGCGACCAGTTGTGCACGGACGACGTGGGCTATCAGCGCTTTCGCCGGATCGCGCATTCGCCGCTTGGCAAAGCCTTTTTCCTGACGCTGCCACTGCGTTTGCGCATGGGCATCGCAGATCGTATCCGGCGACGCAGCGCCGCCAAGGGCGCGCATCGCATGGCGTATGCCGATGCCAACGCGAACGCCATCGCCGCCCTGCTCGACGCCGCCGGAGAGCGCACACTCGTGCACGGGCACACGCATCGCCCTGCACGACATGCGGACGGCCGTCGCGTGCGCTGGGTGCTGCCCGACTGGGAGTTCGACATCGATCCGCCGCGCGGCGGTTACCTGCAATGGGACGCCCACGGGTTGCGGGCCATCGATCTCGCACCGTCGACCGGCGCTCCCGACTGATCCACGCCCAAGGCAATCGGCGTCATGCGCCACCGCCAACGAAACGGCCCGCTCGAAAGCGGGCCGTCTTCACATTCGTGCGCAGGATAATGCCCATCGCGCCCATCGTCACGCGTCACATGTCCTGAATTTCCTTACCGAGCTTGCGCAGCTCCGCAGTATCGATCTTGCTCGCGCCGAGCGCTTCTAGATGTGCGCCAAGCTGATTCAGCGCCGCCACCATCACATCGATCTTGTGCGACTGATCGGTCGCATTCTCGATGAGGCCGTGGATCGCCAGCGAGACGGGATCGTCCGCGTTCGGCGTGATGCCATAGGCGGAGAATTCCGTCTTGCGTGCATGGCTGCCCGCGCCACTCGATCCACCCGCCTGCGCATCGCCGCCCTGGCGCGGCGTGTCCGATCGCGTCTCTGCACGCACGATGCGAGCCGGATTGCCGACGGCAGTCCCCCCGGCGGGCACAGGCTTCACGACGACCGCATTCGACCCGATCTTCGCACCCTCGCCGACCGTGAAGCCGCCGAGCACCTTCGCGCCCGCACCGACGATCACCCCCGGCTCCAGCGTCGGATGCCGCTTGGCACCGCGCGCGAGCGATGTGCCGCCGAGCGTCACGCCCTGATAGATCGTGCAGTCGTCGCCGATCACCGCCGTCTCGCCGATCACGACCCCCATGCCGTGATCGATGAAGACCCGGCGTCCGAGCGTCGCCCCCGGATGGATTTCGATGCCAGTAAGAAAGCGGGCGTACTGCGAGACGTAACGCCCGAGCCATTTGAAGCCGGACGTCCAGCACTGATGGGCGACGCGATGCAACATCACGGCATGCAGCCCGGGATAGCAGGTGAAGACCTCCCAGTTGCTGCGGGCGGCGGGATCCTTCTGACGGATGGCGGCGATATCTTCGCGAAGACGAGTGAACATAAGCCTGATGACGGTCCTGTCATGCGACGTCCGGCCGTCTTGGGGCGGATCGACGCGAGTTTGCAGTGGCACGAAAACGCAACGCGTGCCGGTCGTGACCGGCGGCGAACGGCGCGGAATGTGCAGCGAGGTGCAGGGGGGATGGCGCGCGCAGAAAGGCGACGCGTCACATCAGTTGGCGCAGGGCCAACAACAGTGAACGTGATAAGGCAGAGAGGCGGCGCAACGCTGGCGCAAACGGGTCATATCCGCGAGAGGCTGATAAGCTTGTGACTGAAGATTGTATGGGATTTTTCCTCAGCCCGCTTTCTCCTCGCTTTTTCGCCGTCAACGGCGAACCTTGCGCTCCAGAATGTGCTTCGCAATGCCCCGCAGAATGTTGACCTCCTCGCGCTCCAGATGACTCTTGGCGAAGAGACGGCGCAGGCGCGTCATGAGCTTCTTGGGATTGTCCGGATCGAGGAAATCGAGATCGACCAGCGCGCGCTCCAGATGCGTGAGCATGCCTTCGACGTCGTCGCGCGTGGCGAGCGCTTCGGTGGTCGCTGCCGAAGGCGATGGTGTCGCTGCCTCGGCGACGCTCGCGACGTCGCCGCGCTCAAGTGCCAGGCACGCCATGCGCATCTCCCACGCGATGAGTTGCACCGCTTGCGAGAGATTGAGCGAGCTGTAGACGGGATTCGCCGGAATATGCACGAGCGCATTGCAACGCTCCACATCGGCGTTAGACAGACCGGTGCGCTCGCTGCCAAAAACGAACGCGACGGCGTCGCCCTGCCCCGCGTGTTGCACAGCGATGGCCGCACTCTCACGCGGCTCGGCATTGGGCGGACCGTACTCACGCGAGCGCGCGGACAGCGCCACCGCCCAGCTCACGCCCTGCAATGCGGCCGCAAGATCCGGCACGACGAGCGCGTTCGCGAGCACGTCGTCTGCCCCGCTTGCCAGCGCCACCGCCTCAGGGTCACGCAGGACTTCGGCCCCTGCACGCGGCGCGGCGAGCACCAGTCGTCCGAAGCCCATCGTCTTGATCGCCCGCGCCGCCGAGCCGACGTTACCGGGATGGCTCGTCTCGTTGAGCACGAAACGCACTTGATCGAACACGGACGACGGGGAAGCAGCAGCAGACTGGGACATGAGACGACGGTGGTGTAAAGCCTAGCGTGGAAAGAGAGATGATAACGCGGCGCATCGAAACGCAGCGATACTGCCTTGCGCAACATGCGCAACATAAAAAGGGTCAGAAAGCACAGTTTCCAGAGCGCGCCGCCCGCGTTTTTGCTAAAATACGCGTTTTCGCCCTGCAATCGAGCCGCCACCCTCCGTGCGCGGCGCTTGCCGGGCATCGCTCTTGCTCAATTCGTTCGCTTTGTCTGCCTTGCTCGACGACCGGCCCAATGGGGGCTGTACGTATCGTCGGCGATGGCCTTAACAGGAATCTGTCATGCAGCATCCCATGCTCAATATCGCGGTGAAGGCCGCGCGCCGCGCCGGCAACATCATCAGCCGAGCCTCCCTCGATATCGATACCGTCAAGGTCAGCAAGAAGCAGCACAACGACTTCGTGACGGAAGTGGACAAAGCGGCTGAGCAAGCGATCATCGAAGTCCTCTTGTTTGCCTATCCCGACCACGCCATCCTCGCCGAAGAATCGGGCGAAGAGCATGGCAATTCCGGCTCGGAATACCAGTGGATCATCGATCCGCTGGACGGCACCACCAACTTCATTCACGGCCTGCCCTACTACTGCACGTCGATTGCCCTCGCGCACAAGGGCATCGTCTCGCAAGCCGTGGTCTACGACCCGACCCGCAACGAACTCTTCACCGCCTCGCGTGGCCGTGGTGCGTTCCTCGACGGCAAGCGTATCCGTGTCTCGCGTCGCGATCGTCTGGCAGACGGCCTGATCGGCACGGGCTTCCCGTTCCGCGATCTGCAAGGCGTAGATAACTATCTGAAGATGTTTGGCACGATGACGGAACACTGCGCAGGCATTCGTCGCCCGGGCGCCGCAGCGCTGGATCTGGCGAACGTGGCCGCCGGCCGCATGGACGGCTTCTTCGAGCAAGGCCTGAATCCGTGGGACATGGCCGCAGGCAGCCTGCTGATCACCGAAGCCGGCGGTCTGGTCGGCAACTACACGGGCGAATCGAACTTCCTGTTCGAGGGCGAAATCCTCGCGGGCAACCCGAAGATCTACGCATCCATGGTAAAACTGCTCGACGCCTATTCGCTCACCAAGCGCGCGGCGCCGTCGGCCAAATCCGGCAAGACCCTTTCGCTGAACGCCGAAGCCGATCCGCAGGCGTAAGCGCACACACGGGGGGCAGCGCTTGCTGCGCCCCACGCAAAAAACCCCGGCGATGCACAAGCATCCCGGGGTTTTTTCGTTCCTGACGCCACCGTTGGCAGCGCCGGAAATTCCAGCGGTTCAGGCTGACGCGATCAGGCGCCCAAACGCGCCAGCACCGTATCGCGGCCAAGCAGTTCGAGCACGGCGTCGATCGCCGGGGTGTGGGTCGTGCCGACCACGAGCAGGCGCACCGGCATCGCGAGTTGCGGCATCTTCATACCGTGCTGCGCGAGCGTGGCCTTGAACGCCGGCGAGATGGCTTCCTTCTTCCACTCGGGCAGTGCCGCAAGGGCGGTGGCCAGATCCTTCACCGCCGCACGGGCCGCATCGGTCAGATGCTGTGCCACATCTTCGGCCGACGGCGCCGGCTGACGATAGAACATCTCGGCGCTCGCGGCGATGTCCTTGACCGTGTTCGCACGATCCTTGAACAGGCCGACGACACCCGCGAGCGACGGGCCACCATCGATCGACACACCGGCCTTCTGCAGGAACGGCTCGGTCAGCCCGGCCAGACGGTCATTGTCGGCCTGCTTCAGATACTGGTTGTTCAGCCACAGCAGCTTTTCCGGATTGTGCTGTGCCGGCGACTTGCCCAGATGCTCCAGATCGAACCACGTCACGAACTGCTCGCGCGAGAACACTTCCGCGTCGCCGTGGGACCAGCCCAGACGCGCCAGATAGTTCACCACGGCTTCCGGCAGATAACCTTCTTCGCGATACTGCACCACGCTCATCGCGCCGTTACGCTTGGACATCTTCTCGCCCTGGTCATTGAGCACCGTGGGCAAGTGCGCGTACACCGGCGGCTGCTTGCCGAGCGCTTCGAAGATGTTGATCTGACGCGGCGTGTTGTTCACGTGATCGTCGCCGCGAATCACGTGCGTGATGTCCATGTCGATGTCGTCGACGACCACGCAGAAGTTATACGTCGGCGTGCCGTCCGGGCGCGCGATCACGAGATCGTCGAGCTCTTCGTTCGAAATCTCGATACGGCCCTTCACCGCGTCTTCCCACACCACGCTGCCCGTGAGCGGGTTCTTGAAACGCAGCACCGGTTGCACACCCGCCGGCGGCTCGGGCAGCACCTTGCCCGGCTCCGGACGCCAGCGGCCGTCGTAGCGCGGCTTCTCGCCACGCTCGCGCTGCTGCTCGCGCAGGGCATCGAGTTCTTCCACGCTCATGTAGCACGGATAGACGTGACCGCCCGCCTTCAGTTGCTCGAGCACCTCGCGATAGCGATCCATGCGCTGCATCTGATAGAACGGACCTTCGTCGTAGTCGAGGCCAAGCCATTCCATGCCTTCCAGAATGACCTCCACGGCTTCCTGCGACGAGCGTTCGAGATCGGTGTCCTCGATGCGCAGAACGAACGCGCCGTGGTTGTGACGCGCGAAGGCCCACGGATAGAGAGCGGAACGGATGTTGCCCAGATGGATGAAACCGGTCGGGCTAGGCGCAAAGCGGGTGCGGACAGTGGTCATGGTTTGGCTTCGGTGCATCGCGTCGGCGACAAACAAAAACGCCCGCAGCGGAGGGTCTCGCGCAGGCGGGTCGCCAACATTCGGAAGCCGTCATTATATCAGCCGAGTGCGTGCATTCGCGGCACAGTCCTAGACGGGACTCGGAATTTCCTGCTACCTGCATCGGACGATCGCCCCCGCGCGCATCCGATGCAGGCGTCCAGCTCAGGAAAATGGGGCGCTGACACGGGGCCAGCGACGTGACAGACGGCGAGCTTAGAGCTTGGCAAGCGAGACTTCCGTGGCCTTGACCAGGGCCACGACTTCGGAGCCGACATCGAGACGCAGCTCGTCGATCGAGCGCGTGGTGATGACCGACGTCACGATACCGCTCGGCGTCTCGACATCGACTTCGGACAGCACGGGACCGCGCAGGATTTCGCGAATACGGCCCTTGAACTGGTTGCGGACGTTGATAGCAGTGATACCCATGGTGAACTCCTGTGTTCGTAAGATCGGTTCGAAAATGCGCAATGGCGCTGAATAGCGACGGAAAACGTTTGGAAAAGCCGGTGACGCGCCCCCTCGGGCCAGATGAGGATCAGATGGCCCAGCGTACGGTCGCCGCCGGCCACAACGGCTCGGCAGGGGTCGTATGCGAGGACGGCGCCACCTCGGTTTGCAGTACACGAGCGAGCACCTGCGCTTCGAGGCCGGCGAATTCGACACTGCCGCGTGCACGCGGACGCGCCAGCGACACCGCCTGATCCAACCCCAGTTGCCCCTGCTCGATGAGCACCACGCGATCGGCCAGCGCGACGGCTTCCTGCACATCGTGCGTGACGAGCAACGCGGTGAACCCATGTGCGCGCCAAAGGCGTTCGATCAGCGCGTGCATTTCGATGCGCGTAAGCGCGTCGAGCGCACCGAGCGGTTCGTCGAGCAGCAACAGATCCGGCTGGTGCACCAACGCGCGGGCCAGTGCCACCCGTTGACGCTGGCCGCCCGACAGGCGGCTCGGCCAATCGTTGGCGCGCTCGGCGAGGCCCACTTCGCGCAGCACTTCCAGCGCTTTGGCGTGCGATGACTTCGGCAAGCCAATGGCCACGTTCTCGATGACCGTGCGCCACGGCAGCAGACGTGCGTCCTGGAACATGATGCGCGTCGTGATGGGCGCCGCGGCCTTGCCCGATGCGCCGGCGAGCGCATGACCGTCGAGCGCGATGCGTCCCGCATCCGGCGACTCCAGACCGGCGATCAGGCGAAGCAGCGTCGACTTGCCGCAACCGCTACGCCCCACGATGGCGGCAAAGCCACCGCGTGGAATCGTCAGCGAGAAGTCCGACAGCACCGAACGCTCGCCATAACGCTTGCCGACCGACTCGATACGCAGGCCGTCCGACGCCGTTGCAGAACTTGCCGCACTTGCACCACTCGCGTCACTCACCGGACGCACCACTTTAAGATTCGTCCCCGCTGCCGTACGCGGCGCGCCGGCAGGGATCCCCACAGGCAGTTGCGTGCCGAACGGATCGGCCTGCGGATCGAGCGCCAGCTTGCCGGGGCTTGCCGTGGCACGCTGCTCGGCGGTCCATTCGGCTTCGATGTCGGCGCCCGCGACCGGGGCCAGTTGTTGTGCGCTCATGCGGCGGCTCCTCGTTGAAAGGCCGGATGCCAACGCAACCAGCGAAATTCCAGTTCCTTGGCCAGCACGTCGGCCAGCTTGCCCAGCAGCGCGTAGAGCAAGATCCCCACGAGCACGATGTCGGTTTGCAGGAACTCGCGAGCGTTCATCGTCAGATAGCCGATCCCTGATTGCGCCGAAATGGTTTCTGCGACGATCAGCGTCACCCACATCAGCCCCAGCGAGAAGCGCACGCCGACGAGAATCGACGGCAACGCCCCGGGCAGAATCACATCACGGTAAAGTGCCCAGCCGCGCAAGCCGTAGCTGCGCGCCATTTCGACCAGCGCCGGATCGACGGCGCGAATGCCGGCATACGTATTGAGATACATCGGGAAGAACACCCCGATGGAGACGAGGAACAGCTTGGCCTTTTCGTCGATGCCAAACCACAGGATCACGAGCGGGATCAGCGCCAGATGCGGAATGTTGCGCAGCATCTGGAACGACGAATCGAGCGCCGTTTCGGCCACACGCGACAGGCCGGTGAGCATGCCGAGCAGCAATCCGAGCCCGCCACCGATAATGAAGCCGATCACAGCGCGTCCGGTCGACACGCCGATGTCGCGCCAGATCTGGCCAGTGATGGCGAGTTGCCAGGCCGCTTCCACGACCGCGGACGGCGCGGGCAATACACGCGTGGACAGCCAGCCTTGCTCGGCAGCCAGTTGCCAGAGCGCGACGAGCACGATGGGCACGGCCCACGGCGCGAGACGGCGGGTCAACGTGCGCCAGTAACGTGGCAACGCGCCGGGCGGGCGTGTGGCGCGTGTGGCAACCGAAGCCACATCGGTCAGGGTCGTTGTCGTAGGTTGGGTCATGCGAATTTCCCCCGGGGCGCTACGGCCCCGTTTGCGTTCCAGTCAAAGTGAAGTCAATGCGTTGCGATGCCGGGGCATCCGATGCGGCTGTCGACATCGGACATGAGATCGGCGCGAAACCGGCTTGAGGCTGAACACGAGCATTCAGATCCCTCAGCTCTGCGATGCCCGCGGCACGATGTTGTTGGCCATGACTTCGCCGATGGGGCCTGACAGCGCGACATTGCCAAGCTTCGCGCGCACCCGGTCCGGCAGATGCGGGAACACCAGTTCGGCGAAGCGATAGGCCTCTTCGAGATGCGGATAACCCGACAGAATGAAGGTATCGATGCCCAGATCGGCATACTCGCGTAGCCGTTCGGCCACGGTCGGGCCATCGCCTACGAGCGCCGTGCCCGCTCCGCCGCGCACCAGCCCCACGCCGGCCCACAGGTTCGGTGCGATCACGAGCTTGTCGCGACGTCCGCCATGCAGCGCCGCCATGCGTCGCTGCCCTTCCGAATCCATCTTCGCGAACTGCGTCTGCACACGTGCAATGGTCTCGTCGTCGAGCTTGCTGATGAGCGAATCAGCGGCTCGCCATGCTTCGTCCTCGGTCTCGCGAACGATCACGTGCAAACGCAAACCGAAGCGCAGCGTTCGGCCCAGCTTCGCAGCACGTGCGCGCACGTCGGCGATCTTTTCTGCCACGTCGGCCAGCGGTTCGCCCCACGTCAGATAGACGTCGAGTTGCTCGGCAGCGATCTGACGCGCGACTTCCGAGGAGCCGCCGAAATACAGCGGCGGATGCGGCGCCTGCACCGGCGGGAAGAACAGCTTGGCGCCCTTGGCCTTGAGATGTTCGCCTTCGAAATCGACGCTTTCCCCGGTGTGCGATTTCTCGAAGATGCCGCGCCAGATGCGCAAGAACTCGTCGGTCACCGCGTAGCGTTCGGCATGATCGGCAAAGAAGCCGTCACCTTCGAGTTCGCCCGCGTCGCCCCCTGTCACGACGTTGATCAACAGCCTGCCCCCCGACAGGCGATCGAACGTCGAAGCCATGCGCGCCGTCAGCGCAGGCGAAGCAATCCCGGGGCGAATCGCGACGAGAAACTTCAGGTTGCGCGTCGCGCCGATCAGGCTCGACGCCGTCACCCAGGCGTCTTCGCACGAACGTCCCGTGGGCAGCAACACCCCTTCGTAACCGAGCGAATCGACCGCGCTCGCGATCTGCCGCGCGTAATCGAAATCGAACACGCGCCCGCCGTCGGACGTGCCGAGATAACGGGTGTCGCCATGCGTCGGAATGAACCAGAACACTTGCATACGAACGGACTCCGGCGATCAGGCAGCGAGCGTGGCGCGCACGGCACGATGGCCCTGGGCCACCCGGGCCGGCCACTGACGAATGACTTCGCGCTCGTGCAGCCACTGCGAAAGCTGATCGACGCTCGCCTCCAGACGCTCGGCAATCGCGGCATCCAGCGTGGCGCCCTCTTCCTTCGGCACCTGCTGGTCGACGGCGAACACGCCGCGCAGAATATGTTGCGCACCCAACGCGGAGAGCACGGGCTTGAGCGCGTAGTCGAGTGCGAGCAGGTGCGCCGGACTGCCGCCGGTGGCGAACGGCGCAATGAGCTTGTCGGCCAGGCCGTCTTGCGGCAGCACGTCGAGAAAGGCCTTCAGCAGGCCGCTGTAAGCCGCCTTGTACACGGGCGTCGCAACCACCACCGCTTGTGCGCCGGCCACTTGGGCGAGCGCGTAGCGCAGGTCGTCGTGCGACGTATCGGCGGCGAGCAGCGCGGCCGGCGACAATGCCCGAATGTCGATGCGGCGGACTTCGATGCCGGACGCAGTCAGTTCGGATTCGACGAAACGCAGCAACCGGGCGCTGCGCGAGGCGGCCGACGGGCTGCCCGAGATCGTAACGGCGTATGTCATACTTCCCTGCCAAAGACGGGCCGCTGGCCCTGTGGAATCGAAGCGCATCGCGTAGTCGCCGGGCCTCACAGCCCCCACCTTCGCGGTGCCGGCCGGGAACACTCCGGCCACTGGAGACCCAGTGTAGCGATCCGTTCTGCGCGGCCGAACCAATCAATCCGGGATAGCTTTGCGCGTTTTTTCATAACCTGAAGTCATGCACCTTGGCGGCCTTATGCTCCGGAAGCACCGAAACGGTGATGAAGGTGAGCGCGGTCCGCCACCCAGCGTTTTCATCTGTCATGTCCACCGCCGCCACGCGCCTCGAGCTGCGCGAGTACCGTCCGACCGATAGCACCGACACACACGACTTTCATCAGGTCGTGATCGGGCTATCAGGACGCATGTCGCTCTCGCTCGACGGCGATGCCACGACCTATGGGCGTGTCGGTGCGCGTAACGGCGTGGTGATTCCCGCCGGCGTGCGTCACGACTACCGGGGCGACGGGCCGAACCGGCAGGTCGTGCTCGACGTGCCCGCGACCATCGCTCGGGAGACGGGCACGGCGCGCGCATTCGCCCATGAAGCCTTCTTTGCACTCGATGCGACGCTGCTCGCGTTGGCCAACCGGGTCAGCGACAGCGTCAAAGCCGGGCGCGCGCTCGACGCCGACGATCCTGTGGTACGCGAATGGCTGGAAGCGCTGGCCGCGCGGCTGACCCCGGTGCGCCATGCGTCGCGAACGCTCCGACTGGATCTGACGCAGGTCGACGCGAGACTGCAAGCCGATCTGGCCACACCGCTGGATACGGCAACGCTCGCCCGGGAGGCCGGCATGAGCGTGCGGCACTTTCACGACTGCTTCGTCGCGATGACCGGCGAAACCCCTCACCGGCACCTGATGCGTTTGCGGCTCGCCCGCGCCGCCTCGATACTGCTGACGGACGACACCCCGCTTGCCGACATCGCGCTCGACGTCGGCTTCAACGACCAGAGCGCCCTCACCCACGCGTTTCGCCAGCATTACGGACTGACGCCTGCGGCGTGGCGCCGGGTGCGAACCGCTCGGGGCGGGCACGACTGACACCGCCGCGCCATTGCCGCCTGCCGCCTGCCGTATGCTCTCTGCTGTCTGCCGTATTTCACAAGCCTGTGCGCTTCGTGGTGGGTTACGCTCGCCGCTAAATCATTGATCGGCAAGGCAAGGGAGCAAGACATGACGGATTTCAGCGACAAGACAGACGCGGCAACCCCTATCGAATGGCAAGACTTCGAGAAGATCGAGTTGCGCGTGGGCACGATCGTCGCGGCCCGCGTCAACGAAAAGGCAAAAAAGCCCGCTTACGTGCTGGAAGTGGATCTCGGGGAACTCGGGGTGAAAACGTCGAGCGCGCAGATCACGGTGCACTACACACCGGAGAGCCTCGTCGGCCGACAAGTGCTGTGCGTGTGCAACTTCGCGCCGAAGCGCATTGCGGGCGTCGTCTCGGAAGTCCTGGTGACGGGGTTCGCGGACGCCTCCGGGGCCATCGTGCTGGCCGGCGTGGAGCGCACGGTGCCCAATGGCGCCCGGCTGCATTGACGGCCAACGCCACGGGTTCCTAAGAAATCACTGAATACCGACTGCCGTTCGTCCCAAAATTTAGGCAGTCGCGACACCAATCTCCCAATCTCTGGTCGAATCGCATCGATCGAGCGATGTGCGATAGCCACCGCCCGACAGCAATTATCGACAGGCATGCCTCGACGTGCCAGCAGCATTGGGGGATCTCCACCTTGAAATCACTTCTTTACCGCCTGTGCCTAGGGCTGGGCGGGCTCGCCGCGTTCTGGGCGCTGGGCATGATCAGTGCGAGCGAGTACGGCAAGAGCGCGGCGATCATGGCGACCGCACTGCCCGGCCTCGCCGGGTTGTGTCTGTTGCTCGGCGCGCGTCCCGCCTGGCTGAGCGCGACGACGCTCGGCGTGATCGCCGTCTTCTTCCTTGACGCGGCCACCAAAGGGTTCCTTCGCGACTACTTCGGTCTGCGTCCCAACCACCTGCTGGTGTTGCAGGCGGTGTTCAACACGAATGCGTCGGAGACCGGCGAATTCTTCCGCCACAACTGGCGCGACGTGGCCGAGGCCAGCGCGGTATTTGCCGTCCTCATGGCGGGTGTCGTGGCGCTTGAGCGCCGACTGACACGCCGAGAAGCGACGCAGCCGTCTGCACCGCTGCGCCGCCGCAGCAAAGTCGCCGTGGCCACCCTCTTCACCGGTTTTCTCGCGTTGCATCTGAATCCGACGATGGCGAAGGAAAACCCGCTGCTTTACTGGCCGATTCGCTACTTCGATTACAAGGGACAACTCGCGCATGCCGACGAATTGCAACGCACGCTTGAGCACAGCATGGCGAAGCCGGACGAATGGCAAGTGCAGTACCGCGGGCCGGCGCGCAAAACGGTCGTCTGGGTCATCGGCGAGAGCCTGAACCGCAACAACATGTCGATCTACGGTTACCCGCGCAACACCACGCCGATGCTCGGCTCGTTGCGCGACGATCTGACGGTGTTCCACGACGTGGTGTCGTCCGAGCCGGCGACGATGGCCTCGCTCATGAAGATGCTCACCCCCGCCAGCCTGGACGATCCCGATGCCTGGACACGTCAGCCCGACCTTGTCATGCTGGCCAAGGCTGCGGGGTATCGTACGTACTGGATCTCGAATCAGGTGCCCAACGACGGCTGGCTGGGGCTGGTGGCCAACCGGGCCGATGAGCGGGTGTTCATCAACAAGGGAGCCGGTCGCGGCGAGAACAATCTGGACGGCAACCTGCTGCCGGACTTTGAGGCCGCACTGGCAGGCGATGCGCAACGCAAGCTGATCATCGTGCATCTGCTCGGCGCGCATCCGACCTACGACATGCGGTACCCAGACGAATTTGCCCGCTTCGACAATACCGACGACAGCGTGATGGCGAACCTCGAAGCGCAGGGACGCTCGCTCTGGGTGCGTCATGCACGCAACGACTACGACAATGCCATCGCGTACAACGATTACGTGGTCTCCAATCTGATTCGCAAGACCATGGCGACATCGCCGCAATCCGATGCCAGCCTGCTGTTCAGTTCGGACCATGCGCAGGAAGTCGGTCACACCCGCAATCATGCCGGGCAATCGGTATCCGACGCGTCCGGCTACGAGATCCCGATGCTTGTGTGGCAACGCGATACGCCCCGTGCGCAGACGCGCACCGCATGGGAAGCGCGTCCGTATCAGACCGACCGCATGGAACACACGATGCTCGGATTGCTCGATATCGAAACGCCGTATTACGACGCGTCGCAAGACCTGCTGAGCGAGGCGTTCGTTCCTGTACCGCGACGCATTAATGGCCGCCCGTATCTGCCATCGGTATCGGCGTCGGCATCATTGAACAAGGGCTGATGCGACCGTCCGGCAGGTCACTTCGCGTGAGCGGCCACGGCTCGCGAATTCAATAGCAAGAAACGGAGCGCCGCCGCATCACGCCTGCCCTAGACTCCCTTCGAAATAACGTTCCCGAAGGGAGTCCCATGTCGATCACATCCGTCATCACGTCGCTATCGCGGGCGAATCTCGCGGCACAATTCAGCGAGCAGATGACGCTGGCCGTGATTCCGATTATTGCCGTCATCGCGCTGAACGCCTCGGCGGAACAGACCGCATCGCTGCAAGCCGCCACGACATTACCGTTCCTCCTCCTTTCACTGCCGGCGGGAGTGCTTGCCGACCGCTACCGGCGCAAACCGCTCATGATCGCGACGGAGTTGCTGCGTGCCATGGCGTTGCTGATGCTCTTTGCGTTGCTGCAAGCGCATTGGTTGACGCTGACGGCGCTGGGTGCAATGGGCTTCGCAATGGCAACCGGGACGGTCGTCTTCGGTGCCGCCGCGCCGTCGCTCGTCGCGACGCTGGTCGGCCCCTCGCATTTGCTCGCCGCGAACCGACGGCTGGAAACCGCGCGCAGCATCGCGTTCACCGCGGGCCCGGCGATCGGCGGTGTGCTCGCCGGCGTGGCGTCGGGCAAGGTCGCATTTGCCACCGCCTTCGCGTTGTCGCTGGGTAGCGCGTTCTGGTTATCACGCTTGCCGAAGGAAGCGCCACGGGCGGCGTCGCGCCGCCATTTCATCCACGAACTCGGCGAAGGCATTCGCTTCATCGTGAGCCATACCCATCTGCGCTCGATCGTGACGACCGCTTTCGTGTTCAACACATCCTGGTATCTGCTGCTGTCGGTCTTCGCCTTTTACGCGATCGACACGCTGGCCTTCTCGGCACGCGGCGTTGGTGCCGCGCTCGGCGTGTACGGCTTTGGCATGGTGTGCGGTGCGGTGGGTTACGCGCGCATTGCGCAGCGCTTGCGCTTCGGTCGGCAGATCCTGCTCGGCCCGGCCTGCGCCGCGCTCGCGGCAGTGCTGATGGCATCGACGACCGCATTTGCGCGAACCGGCACGGCAAGCTTCGCGTTATATGCCGTTGTGTTCGCCGCCTTCTTCCTCTTCGGTTTCGGCCCGATCGTCTGGACGATCTCCACGACATCGCTACGCCAGATCGTCACGCCCGGCGAGTTGATCGCACGCGTGTCGGCCGTCACGATGACAGCCACGTTCGGGGCGCGCCCGCTCGGCGCCTTCGTCGGCGCGTGGATCGCGGCCGCGTTCGGCGTGAAGGCGTGCCTGTTCGCAATGACGGCAGGTTTCGCACTGCAACTGGCGATCATCGCCCGCTCACGTTCGACAACGTTGACGTCACTCGACATGGCACACGGGCACTGATCGCCACACTGGCGGGTGTTACGCGACATGCCGGGCCGCGCTCTCGTCGCGAGGCATATATACCGACGAGGGCAACGGGGGCCGGTGCAATGTTACGCACCGGTCCCGGCCCCGCACCGCCCGCCGGCAGCGCACCCCCACCCCCTATCGTCCTGCTCGCGCGCCCCTTCCGGCGGCTCTTTGCTTTTTCCCCATTACCTGCGCGCCACCTTCTCATGTACCGCCTGATCGTCATCGCTGTAGGAAAACTGGGCGCGACCTCCCTTCGCCGCCGGCAATGCAATGCGAACGATCGGGATGGCCTGCGCATAAAGATCGAAGTACTTCTGCTGATCCGCGCGGGCACCGGCGAGCCCATCCGCATTGCCATCGCCATAGAAGAACGCGATGATCGGCAGGTCCTTGCCAACGCCCTGCGCCCACGTGGCGAGACGCAGTTCGTTCCACTGCCCCCAAAACCGATCCGGAATCATGTGCTTCGCCAGGATCACCTGCACGAACCGGTCTGCCTGATCTCTGGCACTTTCCCGAAGATTGAAGCCGCACACCTGCGACATCTTGTCGAACGCGGCATCCCACTTAGCAAACCATTGCGCCGCGGTCGTCACCCCCACGATGTCGCATGGACGACTCTCCACCGGATACACCTCCGACTCGCCACATCCCTGCTCATCCCGGTAAGACGTCAGCCCATCCATCGAAAACCCGCAGAGCACTTCGATGTTGCCGATCTTGTCCGTCGGTGTACGCATCCTGGGATAGAAGATGAAGCCGTTGGTGCGACTAATCGGAATCAGCGAGAAGTTCGCGTCCTGACGCAGCCAGGAGAACGACGTCCCCCCGCTCTCGATCGACGACGCGCTCGGCTCCCAGGGCGTGCCATCGGGCACGTTCTGCGTGGCGCGAATCGGCACGCCGCTGCATAGCACGGCCGGCAGCTGAGGACCACCGCAATCCATCACGGTCGAGTTGTAATAGACGTAAAGCTCGACGATCGTCTCCAGCCCCCGCGTGTGCAGGCTCTTGATATCGCGTGGTGCAGATACGCCCGGCGATTGACCGCCTACCGTTCGCGTAGGCACAGACATGCAGGCGCTCAGCAAGCACACAAACAACACGACGCTACATTGGTTCACCAGAGAACGCCTCATGATGAGATCCCCCATTTCGTGCGGTTTCGCTGAGAAGGAAGGCGAACTTCACCTCACAGGGGGGATTTTTGCAGCGGGATTTACGGGCGACAACTGACAAGGTTGACAGTTGTCGCGCATCACACGTTTCGCGATCCTGCCCGCATGGCCTACGACGCAACGTCGTCGGACGGGCCATTCACAAGGAGCGCAATGATGACGCCATCACATCGCAACGGGCAGCCCGACGCCGGATTCGGCACGCAAGGGCACGTCGACATTCCCATGGCCAGCGGCGTCTCGCAGTTGCTGCCCGACGGCAAGATCATCAGCTTCGGCACCGAGGAGCGACATCGCAACGGCGTGTTTGCCTATCGCCATCTTCCGAACGGTGAGATCGATAGCGCCTTCGGTACCAACGGGCGCCTTTACATCACATTCGGTGACACGACTGGAGAAACCATCTATCCCGAGACGGCGGCTCTCACCAACGACGGCAAGATTGTCCTCGCCAACCTGATCGTCGCTCGCCCGTTCGCCGGCTTCCGTTTGCTGCAAGTCTGCCGCATCGATCAGAACGGGACACTGGACACGACATTTGGCCTGGAGGGCAAATACGTCATCCATATCCCACCTGGCCTTCACGCCTCGTTCGTCGGCATGCACCTGCTGGGCAACGGCAAGATCATCATCC
This sequence comes from Pandoraea sp. ISTKB, assembly GCF_001721285.1. NCBI lineage: Bacteria > Pseudomonadati > Pseudomonadota > Betaproteobacteria > Burkholderiales > Burkholderiaceae > Pandoraea > Pandoraea sp. ISTKB. The sequence goes on along the minus strand of NZ_MAOS01000105.1, from coordinate 75,341 downwards.
TCGGCAATTCGTCCCAATCCACCATCGCGCCCCCGGCGACAACGTTTGCGCGGCTCACCGCCAACGGCCTTCCGGACAGCAGTTTCGGAAACAACGGCCTCGTACCTTTTCCTGCCGCGTCCGGCGTGGCATCGGCGTTTGCAGCCCTGCCCGACGGCAGGATGTACACCGGCGACAGATCGGGCATCTCCTGCTTCGATGCCGCTGCGAATCTGGATCCCTCTTTCGGCACAGGCGGTCATGTGCCACTCGATTTTTCGAGTGACTACCCGGCACTACGGCACTGGAACGTCAGCCAGATCGTCGTCCAGGCCGACGGGAAACTCGTACTCGCGGGCACCGTCGGCGACACCCAGGCGGAGCCAGGCAAGAGCGCAGTCATGTGGACTTTCCGCCTGTTGGCCAATGGCAGCCTCGACAGCACCTTCAACGGTGGCGTGCCGGTCATTTCACGTTTAGGCGATGGCAGTAGTTACGCCCCGTTCTCGCTCGCCATGCAGGCAGACGGAAAGATCGTGGTGGCAGGTGCGCTCTACGGCACGTCCGGGGCAGTGCTCGAGCGGTTGAACCCAAGCGGCAGTCGCGATACGACATTCGGGAACGACGGCATCATCGTCGAACCACCGCCCGCAGGCGACCTGTTGGTCATGATGCGAAGCCTCGCGATTCAACCCGATGGAAAGCTACTGACGACCGCCCGGTCGTTCGGTGTCGAACCGGCACTCACACGACTGAGTCGATACCTGCCCTGAGCGGCAAGACTTGCGCCTGCCAACTGACAAGGTAGACAGTCGTTGCCGAATTCTGCCGGCACGCGACTACCTGGATGCATTCCATGATGAAGATTCTCAACGCTTCAAGGTGATGATCATGACCCAACCCTCACGCGCCGGCACGCTTGACCCGACATTCGGCAACGGCGGATACGTAGACTTCCCATTGGCCAATGGCGTAACGCGCGTTCAGTCCAACGGCAACCTGCTGAGCGCGGGCAGGTGGTTCGACGGCGTTGGCGTCACCTTGGTGCGTCACCTCCCCGACGGCGCCCCCGATCCGGCGTTTGGCGAGGCCGGTCGCGTCATCGTGCCGTTCTACACACATCCCGACCACGGCCCCGTCGGCAACTTCAAGCCCGCAGATGTTGTCGTCCAGCCCGACGGGAAAATCGTCGTTGGGGGCCACCTTGCATTCACGGACTTCGAAGGCATCGTGATGTTCGCTCGCATCACCTCGGACGGACGGCTCGACACCACCTTCGGCAACGCCGGGTTCACGCTGGTCAATATGACGGGCGGCAACAAAGATGAGACTCACCAGATGTCAGTGCGACCGGATGGGCGAATCCTTGCCACAGCATTTTCCGGAAACGTGACAGCCGGTGGCCTGAGCATGCTGTGCCAGTTGGCGGCAGACGGCACGATGGATTTCGGCTTCGGCCACGGGGGACTGGCCAACGCGTACCCGTTAAGCTCGATGCAATTCGTCCTCAGGCTGCGTGCCGACGGCAAGTTCTACACGTCAGGGTTCGGCCTCACACGCTATGACGAACGGGGCACTGCCGACCGTACCTTCGGAAACAACGGACATGTGCCCTTCGGCTTCTTCGATGATGGGCGTATGGCGCAAGCCACCGGGATGGTCATCATGCCCGACGGCCGAATCGTCTGCGTAGGCAACAGCGTGACAACAGGTGACGACCAAGATCCGACGATCGCATGGTGTTGGCGAACGCAAGCCAATGGCTCACCTGACGCGACGTTCAACAATGGGATTCCGGTGTTGTCGTCTATCAGCGAATCCCGGCACGCGAATCTCGCACTCGCTGTTCAACCGGACGGAAAAATGGTGTGTGCCGGTTCGACTTACGGTGCGGCGCGTGCCACGCTCGAGCGCCTGAACCTGGATGGAACCCGGGATGCGACATTCGGAGACGGTGGAATCGTCATCGCCGATCCGCCGACGGGCGGCATTGCGATATCCGAATCGGTCCATGTGCTGCCGGACGGCAAGCTGCTGACGTCTGCCTTACTGCTCGGCACAGGCGTTGCGTCGCAACGCTTGAGCCGCTACCTTGGTTAGGCGACGGCGCGCCCGGCGGCCTCGGACCAACGGTGCGCGCCCGCGGAAATGACCTGCTGTGCGGCGTGGCGAATTCACGTCACTCCGCACGGAGGGAGCACTCAGGCCTTGTGCTGCGCGATGCGAGTCAGGTCGCCCCAAGCAATGCGCTCAGCGCATCGGAGAGTGCCACGCATTCCGCTTCCGTTCCCACCGTAACCCGCAGGAACTGCGCGATGCGCGCATGCTTGAAGTGACGCACGATGATCGAGCGCTCGCGCAGCGCAGCGGCCAGTTGCGCCGCGTCGTGTGCCGGATGACGCACGAACACGAAGTTCGCTTTCGACGGCAGCACTTCGAAACCGAGCGCCGTCAGTCGCGACGTCAAGGCCTCACGGCTTTCGATGACCGCATGACGCGTTTCGTCGAAATACGCTTCGTCCTCGATGGCCGCCACGCCCGCCGCCTGTGCAAGACGGTCGAGTGGGTACGAGTTGAAGCTGTTCTTCACCCGCTCCAGCGCTTCGATCAGATCCTTGTGGCCGATCGCAAACCCTAGACGAAGACCGGCCAGCGAGCGCGATTTCGACAGCGTCTGCACGACCAGCAGGTTCGGGTACTTCGCGATCAGACCGGCCGCCGTTTCGCCACCGAAGTCGATATACGCCTCGTCGATGACGACCACCGAACCCGGATTGCCCGCGAGCAGACGCTCGATCTCGCCAGACGCCAGCACGCGTCCCGTCGGGGCATTCGGATTCGGGAAGATGATGCCGCCGTTAGGCTTGAGGTAATCGTCGACGGCGATCTCGAACGTGTCCGTGAGCGGCACGGTTTCGAACGCCACCCCATACAGCCCGCAATACACGGGATAGAAACTGTAGGTGATGTCCGGGTACAGAATCGGCTTGTCGTGCTTCAACAAACCCTGGAACACATTCGCCAGCACTTCGTCCGAGCCGTTGCCCACGTGCACGTTGGCGACGTCGAGGCCGAAGCGCGTGGCAATCGCCTGCTTGAAACGGCGGGCATCGGGATCGGGGTACAGCTTGAGCGCATCGGCATCGGCACCGAGCGCCTCGCGAATGGCAGCGACGACGCGCGGCGACGGACCGTACGGATTCTCGTTGGTGTTGAGCTTGATGAGGCGCTGCATCTGCGGCTGCTCACCGGGGACATAGGGCGTCAGATCGGCGACGCCGGCACTCCAGAATTGGCTCATGACTTGAAACCGCGTGCCAGATCGGCCTGAATGTCGGCCGGCGATTCCAGACCGACCGCCAGACGGATCAGCCCTTCGGTAATGCCCGCCGCAGCGCGCGCTTCCGGCGTGATGCGACCGTGTGTGGTGCTCGCCGGGTGCGTGATGGTCGTGCGCGTATCGCCGAGGTTGCCCGTGATCGAGCACACACGCGTGCTGTCGATCACGCGCCAGGCGTTCTCGCGTTGCTCGGCAGGCGTCGCGCCCTTGAGTTCGAAGGCGACGATAGCGCCGCCCGACTTTTGCTGACGCTTCGCCAGTTCATACTGCGGGTGCGACGGCAGGCCCGGATAAAACACGCGACCAACCTGCGGCTGCTGCTCCAGCCACTGCGCCAGTTCGAGCGCATTGGCCGATTGCTTCTCCACGCGCAACGACAACGTCTCCAGCCCCTTGAGCAACACCCAGGCGTTGAACGCCGAGAGCGTCGGGCCGGCACTGCGCACGAACGTGAAGATCTTGCCCATGATGAAGTCCTTCTTGCCGACGATGGCGCCGCCCAGCACACGACCCTGACCGTCGAGGTACTTCGTGGCCGAGTGCACCACCACGTCCGCACCGTACTCGATCGGACGCTGCAACACCGGCGTACAGAAACAGTTGTCGACGACGAACAGTGCGCCCGCTTCCTTCGCGATCTTGCCGATCGCTTCGATGTCGGCAATGTCGGTGAGCGGGTTGGACGGCGTCTCGAGGAAGAACATCTTCGTGTTCGGACGGATCGCGGCACGCCATGCGTCGAGATCGGTCGGATCGACGAACGTCGTCTCGACACCGAAGCGGCTGAAGATCGTCGAGAAGACGTTCAGCGTCGAGCCGAAAATGCTTTGCGAACTGACGAGGTGATCGCCCGCCGAGAGCGCGGTCATCACGACGGAGACGATGGCGCTCATGCCCGAGGCCGTCGCCATGCACGCCTCACCGCCTTCGAGCGCCGCCAGGCGATCCTGGAACATCGATACGGTCGGGTTGGTGAACCGCGAGTACGTGAAGCCCTCTTCCGAATGCGCGAAGCGCTCGGCAGCCTCGGCCGCGCTCTTGAAAACGAAGCTCGAGGTCAGGTACAGCGCCTCGGAGTGTTCACCAAACTCGGAGCGTTGCGTGCCCGCGCGCACCGCCAGGGTATCGAAGTCGAAGGAATCCATCGTGTGTCTCGTCATTGGGTCGGCGCGCTCGCCGGCCAAAAAAAGAAAAGCCCGTTTCGCTTGTCAGCAAAACGGGCTCGAAATCCATCTGTCTAGGCCTCGCTTTAGCTGTTTCGGGGATATTCCCCCACGTCCGCAAGCTGAAATCAAATCGACGTGAGAAGCAGTGTAGCACGTTGCGGGCGAGGATGGAAAAACGCCGCCGCCCCACCCGGCAGCCCCGATCCGTGGGGGCTTCCGGTCATCATTGCACCGGCTGCACCAGGCTCAGAGGCCCAGTTGCGCGCCGCGCGGTTCGTTTTCATCGCCTTCGCTGGACTCCACGACCGGCGCCTTCGGCGCCTTGCGTTGCTGCTCCAGACGATTGAGGTACTCCGGCGTGACGTCGCCCGTGATGTAGTTGCCGTCGAAGCACGAAGCATCGAAGTCGGAGAGTGCCGGGTTGATGTCGCGCACGGCAGCCTTCATGTCTTCGACGTCCTGATAGATCAGTTCGTCGGCGCCGATGATGCGCGCGACTTCCTCATCGCTGCGATCGTGCGCGACCAGTTCGCTGCGCGTGGGCATGTCGATGCCGTACACGTTCGGGAACTTCACGGGCGGTGCCGCCGAGGCGAAGATCACCTTGCGGGCGCCGGCGTCGCGCGCCATCTGCACGATTTCCTGGCTGGTCGTGCCGCGCACGATCGAGTCGTCGACGATCAGCACGTTCTTGTCCTTGAACTCCACGCGCATGGCGTTGAGCTTCTGGCGCACCGACTTCTTGCGCATCGCCTGACCGGGCATGATGAAGGTACGGCCGACGTAACGGTTCTTGAAGAAGCCTTCGCGATAGTTCAGACCGAGACGCTTGGCGACCTGCATGGCGGCCGGACGGCTGGAGTCCGGAATCGGCATGACGACGTCGATGTCCTTGTAGTCGATTTCGCGACGAATCTTCTCGGCGAGGTAGTCGCCCATGCGCAGACGCGCGTCGTAGACCGGCACGCCATCGAGCACCGAGTCCGGACGCGCCAGATACACGAGCTCGAAAATGCACGGATGCATCGACGACGATGCCGAGCATTGCTTCGACGTCAGTTCGCCGTCGTTGCTGATGAAGATCGCCTCGCCCGGCTTGACGTCACGCTCGAACGCGAAGCCCATGCCTTCGAGTGCCACCGACTCCGACGCCACCATCCACTCCGTGCCGTTCGGGCCATCCGAGCGGCCGATACACAGCGGACGGATACCGTTCGGATCGCGGAACGCGAGCAGGCCGAAGCCGGAGATGATGGAGACGATGGCGTACGAGCCGCGCAGACGGTTGTGCACCTTGCTCACGGCCTGGAACAGCGACTCGACGGACAAGCCGTCGCGCGAGCTTTCCTGCAACTCGTGCGCGAGCACGTTGAGCAGGACTTCCGAGTCGGAGGTGGTGTTGATGTGACGACGGTCGACGCGGAACATCTCGTCCTTGAGCTGTTCCCAGTTCGTCAGGTTGCCGTTGTGAGCGAGCACGATGCCGTACGGCGCGTTCACGTAGAACGGCTGGGCCTGTGCGGCGCTCGACGAGCCTGCCGTCGGGTAGCGCACCTGGCCGATACCGACCGTGCCCGGCAAATCGCGCATGTTGCGCGTGCGGAACACGTCGCGCACCATGCCGTTGCCCTTGTGCATGTAGAAGGACTGGCCATCCGTCGTTGCGATACCGGCGGCGTCCTGGCCGCGGTGCTGCAGCAGCAGCAAGCTATCGTAAATGAACTGGTTGACCGGGGATTTGGAGACTACACCGACGATGCCACACATGGCATGAATCCTTCAAAAAACATCGAAATCTGCGTCAAACGGACAGTATTATCCGTCATTCGGAAACCTTGTGCAGGCCGGTCGACGGCGTGGGCGTTCCGCCGGGGGCTGCCGAGCCGCCCGATCCCCCTACGCCACCGCTGCGCATGCCCCAGCCCTGCTGGGCGTTGGCCGCGTCCCCCGTCCCCTGGGCATTCAGCCCTGCACCGGACAGCGCCGTACCGCTGGTGTCGCGAAGCGCGCCACCCATGAGGTTCGACAACCGCGTCGAAACGGCTTTCGCCGCGCCGTTCTTCACTTCGTTCGTCACGTCGTTTGCAACGTCATTGACGATACCGCTCACCGCACCGCTCTGACCGCCAGAGGGGCGCTGCGCACCGCTGCCCGACTGCCCGCCCTCGCCGCCCTGACCATTCTGGCCGCCGCGATAGGGTTCCAATTGTGGCAAGGGAATCGTCGTTCCCATCGGATTGACGCTCGGCACGACCGTCTCGGGTTTGCGCAAGTAATGCTGCACAGCCTCCGGCAGGTACGGCATCAGCCGATCCAGCCCCGCCTCGACCCATGGCCGCGTCAGCGACTGTTGCCAGACCGGTTGTTGCGGCAATGCCGTTAACTTGGCGGCGACCATCAACAACATCAAGAGCAGAATGCCGCGAACGATGCCGAACAACATGCCCAGCCCGCGATCGGCCGGACGCAGGCCGATCATATCGGTCATACGCCCCACCAGCGCGCTGACGATTCCGGCGCCGAACACCACGGCCACCAGCACCAGCAGGAAGCCCAGCGCACCTTGCGTCAGTTCGCCGCCGGGAAGGTCGGCAGGCAGCCAGTGCGCCACGGTCGGGCCGAAGGCGCGCGCCACGAAGAACGCCACGACCCAGCCCACCAGATTGAACAACTCGCGAACCAGGCCGCGCAACATGCCCAGCAACATCGAACCGAGCAAAATGGCGATGGCCGCGTAATCCACCACGGTCAACAGACCGCTATGCACCGTATCGCCCAAATCAGCCCGCCTCGGCGACCTGCGCCGTCAGTCCGGCGTCGCGAATCTTCTTGCCGGCCGCTTCCGCCGCCGTACGATCCGGGAACGGGCCTGCCCGCAACAGATACAGCTCGCGGCCATCAACGGTGCTCTTGACCATGTAGCTCGGCACGTTCACCAGCTTGAGCTTGACGAGCCAGGCCTGTGCCCGGTCCTGCGTCGAGAAGGCTCCGATGCGGACCAGATACTTGCCATTCGAGGCCGGTTTCTGGGCGGTATCGTGCGTGTCCGGCTTGGCGGCGGGTTTGGCCGTGGCATTGTTCTGCGCGAACTGCGCAATCGGATCCGCCACGTTGTTGTTCGGCTGCTGCGGCTTGGCCGGTGTCTTGGCCGCGTCGTGCGACTCCGGTTTGGCTGCCGGCTTGGCGTCGGCGTGCTGCTCCGGCTTCTTGACCTCGGGCTTGGCTTCCGGCTTGATTTCCGGCTTCACCTCGGGCTTCGCTTGCGCGACTTTCGGCTCAGGCACGGCGCTCGGCGCGGGGGACGGCGTCGGGGCGACACTGGCCGACGGCGGCACGGCCGTCGGTGCAGGCGCGGGCTTGGACGACGCCGCGAGCGTGCTGCTGTCGACGGCTTCCTCACCCTTGTCGAGTGACGCATCCGATGGTGCAGTCGCCGCAGCCTGAGGCTTCACGCGCACAGGCGGCGAATTGGCGTCCTTACCGGGGATCTGGATGGCGATGTCGTCAGCCGTCGGTTTGGGCTCGGGCGCCAGCACCATCGGCAAAATGATGACGGCCGCAAGCACAAGCGCAAGCGCGCCGACCAGACGGCGGCGCGCGCGTTGCTTTTCGGGCAGCAGCGGGTCGAGTTGCTCGTGCTCGCTGTACTCGCCCCCTCCTCCCGCCGTACGGGTGCCGGTGCGGCCGCTCCTGCGGCTACCGCGCTTCGGGGGAACGGCTTCGGCGTCTTTCTTGCGGAAGGAAAACAATCCCATAGGCCCTTGGCTCAGGTCGAAACTTGCGTCGTTGGATTGATCATCGCGCATCTTGTGCGTGCTGCGCATGACATTTCTCGTAAGCAAATGTCACGACATACGCGTCGACACACCTCAGTGGCGCTGCAATTTGCGGTGCGACATCACGCCCGCCACCGTAAAGAACGATCCAAAAACCACAATTCTATCATTCTCGCCGCACTGCTCGAGCGCGGCGGCGTAAGCTTTCTCAGGGGATTCGAAGGTTTCGATCGAATGATCGGCATCTTCGACGAATCCGACGGCACGCAGCTTCTCTTCGAGCAGCGCCGGACTCGCGGCACGCTCGGTCGGCAGCGCGCACAGGCGCCAGTGATCGACCTTGTCGACGAGATGACGCAGCACGCCTTCGATGTCCTTGTCGGCCATCGCGCCGAACACGGCGTACGTGTACGGGAAGAAGCCCATCCCGTCGAGATTGTGGCCGAGCGCGGCCGCGGCATGCGGATTGTGCGCCACGTCGAGCACCACGGCGGGGCGCCCCGGCAGCACCTGAAAACGCCCCGGCAACTCAACGGACGCCAATCCCAGACGGATATCCTGCGCCGACACCGGCAGCACGTCGCGCATCGATTCGAGTGCGGCGAGCGCCGCCGAGGCGTTGAGCAACTGGTTGGCGCCACGCAGCGCCGGGTATGCGAGTGCCGGACGACGCATCTGACGCCCGCCATAGCTCCACTGCTGCTTGTCGCCCTGATAGTTGAAGTCACGCCCGAACAGCCACAGGTCGGCGCCGATACGTTCGGCTTCCGAGATCAACGTGGCCGGCGGCATCGGATCGCCGCAAACCGCAGGCTTGCCCGGACGGAAGATGCCCGCCTTCTCGGTGGCGATCGCCTCGCGTGTATCGCCGAGATACTGCTGGTGATCGATGTCGATGCTCGTGATGACGGCGCAATCCGCATCGACGATGTTCACGGCATCCAGACGCCCGCCCAGCCCCACTTCGAGAATCACGGCATCGAGCCCCGCCGTGGCGAACATATGCATGATCGCGAGCGTGGTGAATTCGAAATACGTGAGGGAGACCGGTTCGTCGAAGCTCGTGCGGGCTTTCTCAACCGCTTCGAAATGCGGCAGCAGCGTGGCATCGTCAACGATTTCGCCGTTGATGCGCGCACGTTCGTTGAACGAGATCAGATGCGGCGACGTATGGCAGCCCACGCGATAACCGGCGGACAGCAGAATCGCCTCGATGATGGCGCAGGTCGAGCCCTTGCCGTTCGTGCCGCCGACCGTGAAGACGGGGCACGGGAATGTCAGACCGAGGGCGTCTTTCACGCGGCCAATGCGCGCGAGACCCATATCGATGCCCACAGGGTGAGCGGTTTCCAGATGGGCGAGCCAGGCGTCGAGGGTGGAGTATGTCGGCATGGTATGCGGGCAGAAAAACAAAAACGCGGACGTCTCTAACGTCCGCGCTTTCTATTGCGTTCGATGCGTTGGATCCGCTCGACTTACGCGACGGCGTCTGCCGGCTGACACTGCATCAGGGCGATCAGGCGGGCGATTTCTTCACGCAGCTTGCGACGGTCGACGATCATGTCGATCGCGCCCTTCTGCAACAGGAACTCCGAACGCTGGAAGCCTTCCGGCAGTTTCTCGCGCACGGTCTGTTCGATCACGCGCGGGCCGGCGAAGCCGATCAGCGCCTTCGGTTCCGCAATCACCACGTCGCCGAGGAACGCGAAGCTGGCCGACACACCGCCCATCGTCGGGTCGGTCAGCACGGAGATGAACGGCAGCTTGGCGTTAGCCAGCTTGGTGAGCATGGCCGTGGTCTTTGCCATCTGCATGAGCGAGAGCAGGCTTTCCTGCATACGCGCACCGCCCGAAGCGGTCACACAGATGAACGGCACGCCCTGCTCCAGCGCATTCTGCGCGCCGCGCACGAAACGCTCGCCGACCACCGAACCCATCGAGCCGCCCATGAACGAGAACTCGAAGCAGGCCACCACGACCGGCAGCGTGTGGATCGCACCGCCCATCACCACCATCGCGTCGGTTTCGCCGGTGTCGTCCATCGCTTCTTTGATGCGATCCGGGTACTTGCGGCTGTCCTTGAACTTCAGCGCGTCGACGGGGACGATTTCCTGACCGAGTTCATAACGACCTTCCGAGTCGAGCAGCGAGTCCAGACGCGCACGCGCACCGATGCGCATGTGATGGTCACACTTCGGGCAGACGTGCAGATTCGCCTCCACGTCGGCGCGATACAGCACGGCCTCGCACGACGGGCACTTGATCCACAGCCCTTCCGGGATGCTCTTGTTGCGCTGCGTCGGATCGGTTTGCTTGATCTTGGGGGGCAGCAGCTTATCGAGCCAGCTCATAGTTACTCCTTGCGAAACGCCCGCTACGTTGCGGCAGCGGGCGCTTTCGGGGGTTCACGGCGACCGTGTAATACGATCGTTTCAATTCAGCGTTTTATCGGGCGGTAAAGCGGACAATCCAGCGGATCCCACTGCGGGCGGCACCGACACCCCGTCGACACCTCCCCGCCTCCCGGCAAATTTCTGCCGCGAATTTACGCCGTTTTGGCGCCCGAGTCGAGCGCCTGACGGATACCGCCGATAAATTCAGCCAGCGATTTTACCGCGTTCTGGCCCTCCAGATCACGCGGCGTGTTTTCCAGCAACTGGACGATGGCGCTGCCGATCACCACGGCATCGGCCACATTCGCCACCGCGCGGGCCGTTTCGGCGTCGCGAATGCCGAAACCCACGCCCACCGGCAGGTCTGCCTCGGCCTTGATCTGGGGGATCTTCGCAGCCACGCTGGCCGTATCCAGACTGGCGGCGCCCGTCACCCCCTTCAGGGAGACGTAATACAGATAGCCGCTCGCCTGACGCGCCACCGCCGCAATCCGGGCGTCGGTCGACGTGGGCGCGAGCAGGAAGATCGGATCGATGGCGTGCGCGCGCACGGCGCCGGCAAAGGCTTCGGCCTCTTCAGGCGGGTAATCGACGACGAGCACGCCGTCCACGCCGGCTTTGGCGGCACGCTCGGCGAACGCGTCGAGCCCCATCGCCTCGATCGGGTTGGCATAGCCCATCAGCACGACCGGCGTACGGTCATTGGTCTGACGGAACGCGGCCACGTAGCCGAGCACTTCGGCGAGGCTCACGCCGCGGGCGAGCGCGCGCTCGGAGGCACGCTGGATGACGGGCCCGTCGGCCATCGGGTCGGAGAACGGCACGCCGAGTTCGATGACGTCGGCGCCGTTGTCGGCCAGCGCGTGCATGAGCTTCACCGTCCAGCCCGGCTCGGGATCGCCGGCGGTGATAAACGGGATGAGGCCTTTTTTACCCTGCGCTTGCAAGGCTTGGAACGTCGCTTGAATGCGGGACATGATCGGAAAGTCTCTGAAGTCGTTGGTTGGCGAGCGAGTGGTAGTGCGCGTTCAGCTCATAGCCGACGAAACGCCGGCCGTGCAGCGCGCAAGCCACGGCAGTCGTGCCGCTGCCCATGAAAGGGTCGAGCACGAGACCGCCGGGCGGGCAACTGGCCAGCACCATGCGCTCAATGATATGCAGCGGTTTTTGCGTCGGATGGTCGACCCGTTCGGGGTCTTGCCGGTGCAATCGCGAAATCGACCACAGATCCTTGGGGTTGTACCCCAGCTCCAGCCATTTACTGCCTTCGAAGATACGGCGCGAGCGCGCCTTCTTCGTAGCGGCGTCGTATGGCACGCGCACGGCATCGAGGTCGAAGTAATAGTCCTTCGAAACCGCGAAAAAGCCGATGTTGTCGTGCACGGACGAGAACCGCCGCGTACTGCCGCCCATGCTGGGCACGCGGCGATCCCAGATGATCTCGTTGATCATCAGCATGCGCTGCTTCAGAAAGACGAACAGTTCCGGGGCGTACTGCCACGTGCAGAACAGGTAGAGCGAGCCGCGCGGCGCGAGCTTCGGAATCGCCGCTTCGAGCCACCCGTACGTCCAGCCGAGAAAATCCTCGCCGGAACGCTTGTCGGAGTCGTTGCCATAATCCTTGCCGAGCCCATAGGGCGGGTCGGCAAGGATCAGGTCGACGCTACCGTCTTCCAGTTCGTGCAAATGGTGCAGAAAGTCCGCATGACGTAACGTGATGTCGCCCGGCGCCCATCGCGCGCGCAACTCGCCGGCCGCTTCCAGGGCCTCGAGACGCGCGGCGGCGGCTTCGGTGGCATCCACGGGACGCTCGGTCCCGGGGACGTCGCGGCGCGCCTTGCGATCAGTCAGATCGGTCATGCTGGTTCTGTTGTCCTTCACCACTTAGGTGCTTGGTCGGGTGCTTGGGATCGGTGGTCGTCGACGAATGCGACTTATGCGCCTTCCGGTGCCGGCTTCGCCAGCGCCATCACGGTGTGCATGTCCTTGTCGCCGCGCCCCGAAAGATTGACCAGAACGATCTGATCCTTCGGCAGCGTCGGTGCAAGCTTGCACGCATAAGCGAGCGCATGGCTCGACTCCAGCGCCGGGATGATGCCCTCGATCCGGCAGCAGTCGTGGAAGGCACGCAGGGCTTCCTTATCGGTAATGCCCACGTACTCGGCGCGCTTGATGTCATGCAACCACGCATGCTCAGGTCCGACCCCCGGGTAGTCCAGACCTGCCGAGATCGAATGCGTCTCGGTGATCTGCCCGTTGGCGTCCTGAAGCAAGTACGTTCGGTTGCCGTGCAGCACGCCGGGCGTGCCACCGATGATCGACGCCGCGTGACGGCCCGTCTCGATGCCGTCGCCCGCCGCTTCCACGCCGATGAGCTTCACGTCCGGCACATCGATGTACGGATAGAAAATGCCCATCGCGTTCGAACCGCCGCCCACGCAGGCCAGCACGTAATCCGGCTGACGGCCGGCCAGTTCCGGCATCTGCACCTTGCACTCTTCCCCGATCACGCTCTGGAAGTCGCGCACGAGCATCGGGTACGGGTGCGGGCCGGCCACGGTGCCGATGATGTAGAACGTGCTTTCGACGTTCGTCACCCAGTCACGCATGGCTTCGTTGAGCGCATCCTTGAGCGTCTTGGAGCCGGATTCCACCGGCACGACGGTCGCGCCGAGCAGTTGCATGCGGTACACGTTGGCGGCCTGACGCTTGACGTCTTCCGAGCCCATGTACACCACGCACTCCATGCCGAAACGCGCAGCGATGGTTGCGGTGGCCACACCGTGCTGACCGGCGCCGGTCTCGGCGATCACACGGCGCTTGCCCATGCGACGCGCGAGCAGCGCCTGACCGATCACGTTGTTCACCTTATGCGCACCCGTGTGGTTCAGGTCTTCGCGCTTGAGGTACACCTGTGCGCCGCCCAGTTCCTGGCTCCAGCGCTTGGCGTGATAGATCGGCGACGGTCGGCCGACGTAGTGCTTCAGTTCGTAATGGAATTCTTCGAGAAAGGCCGGATCCTGCTGATACTTGGCATAAGCCTCACGCAGTTCATCGAGCGCGTGAATCAGCGTCTCGGCCACAAAGACACCGCCGTACTGGCCGAAATGGCCGCGGGCGTCAGGTAAATCGTACATGGTCGTCACTCTTCGCGTTACCGGGTGCGCGGCCCTTGCGGCCGCCCCGGCGGGTTGCATTAGCTTTCGGCGTCGGCAGCCAGAACCGCTTGCACGAACGCCGTCATGCGGGCGTGATCCTTCACGCCCCGCGACGCCTCGACACCGCTCGATACATCGACGGCATAAGGCGTCACCCGACGGATGGCATCAGCAACGTTGTGTGCGTTCAAGCCACCACTCAAAACGGCCCGACGCGCGATGTCTTTTGGAATAAGTGACCAATCGAAAACCTTTCCTCCACCGCCGTAGCCCTCGACCAGAGCGTCGAGCAAGATCCCTTGCGCGGCGGTGTATGCATTGGCGAATTGTAGCAAATCGCCGCTGTCTTTCGTCTCCGGGCCGATACGCATAGCGCGCATATACGGACGGTTCCCTGCTGCGGCCGACAACGCGGCGCACTGCTCAGGGGTTTCGTCCCCATGGAACTGGAGTGTGGTGAGCGGCACGGCGTCCACGGCGCGCGCGATGTCATCGGCGCTGGCGTTGACGAACAGGCCCACGACGCTGACGTACGGCGGCACCCGGCGGGCCAGTTCCGCCGCGCGCGTCAGATCCACGTAGCGCGGGCTCGGCGGATAGAAGACGAGACCGATGGCGTCGACGCCGAGCGCCACCGCATGATCGATGTCGGCGGGCTGCGAAAGGCCGCAAATCTTGATACGCGTACGAGATTTCATGAACTTGCCCACGGCATCGGGAACGGCCAGGCAGCCCAGTTGGGCTCCGGCACCTGGAATGACTCAGGATACCCCACGCGAGCGAGGTAGAGGCCGTCGGGCATGAACGTCGGGGCGGCCTGACGGCGGTCACCGCTGGCGAGCACGTGCGTCATCCAGCTCGCCGGCTGGCGTCCCCGCCCGATCGACACCAGACATCCCATGATGTTGCGCACCATGTGATGCAAAAAGGCACTCGCACGGAAGCGAAAGAGGAAGAAATCGCCCTGCTGCTCGATGTCGATGGCATAGAGGTGTTTCACGGGCGTCCTGGCCTGACACTCGGACGAACGGAATGCCGAAAAGTCATGCTCGCCCACGAGTACCTGACTGGCGGTGCGCATGGCTTCCAGATCGAGCGGCGTGTGAAGCCATCCCGTGCGGCCATGCAGCAGCGGCGAGCGCACCGGATTGGCATAGAGCACGTAGAAGTACGTGCGCTCGTAGGCGGCGAAGCGCGCGTGAAAGTCGTCCGGCATGGCTTGCGCCCATTGCACGGCGACCGTCTTGGGCAGAAACGCGTTGACGCCTCGCACCCACGAGAACATTGCCCGGTCCAGGTCGGTATCGAAATGCACCACCTGACCGATGCCATGCACACCGGTATCGGTGCGGCCCGCTACGGTCGTAGGCAGCGCAACGCCGCCGAATTCGCGCAATGCGGCTTCGAGCGCCTGCTGCACGGTGTTGCCGTGCGGCTGTGATTGCCAGCCGGAGAACGCCGTGCCGTCGTAATGGATGCCCAGTGCGATTCGCATATGAAAAAGAAAAATGGGCGCTCAACCAACGAGCGCCCCAAACTACGGTCAATCAGTTCTGTACAGGCCGTAACGGGTGAACCCGACTCGATTCGTGCGCAGCCGGTGCGCCCATCCGAGGTGAGTCCGATCCGGCGGCTGCGCGGGACACCGCATCGCACGGCGCGATTTCGCGCCGCGAACATCGGCGTCGCGCCGCGTTACTTCCCAAGTTCGGCCAGTCGTGCCCGCGCGACGGATTGCTGCGCCGCATCGCCGCCGGCAATCACCTCTTCTAGCAACTCACGCGCACCCTCGTCGTCGCCGATGGTCTGGTACGCCGTGGCGAGTTCGAGCTTCGTGTGGAACTCGTCCGGCACGCCCGGTTCTGCGGCGCGCGGTTCGATCGGCTGCGCATTCGACGTCGGCGCGGAGGCTACCGGCTCAAATGCCACGGCGTCGGGTGCCACAACCTGCGGTGCCTGCGGCGCTGCCGGCTCCTCGGCATAAGGCGTCTGCGGCACGGAGGCTGCCAGTGCTTCATGCTCGACCAACGCTTCCTCGCCAACCGCTTCGGGCAACGTCGGCGCAGTGACGAATGCCGGTGCAGCCGGGGCTGCCGCCGCTTCATCCCCCTTCAGATCCAGACTGAAATCCGACAGGTCGAACGACAGCGGACGCAGCGACGGTGCTTCATGCGCCGAATCGGTGTAACTGCGCGGCGCTTCCGGCACGCTGGCGGCCTGCTCAGCCTGTTTCATCGCGGCGTCGAAATCGGCGTCGCTCAACTCACCGTCCAGATCGTCGGCCAGATCGGACATATCATCGGCCATATCGCCAGAGTCCGGACCATGCGCCTGTTCGAGACGCGGATCGCCCGGGGGCGCCATCGTGAACTGCACCGAACCGATGCCTTTGCTCAACGACGGCAGCGCATCGCTCGAAATCGTGCCGACGTTCGCCGGCTGGCCCGGAATGCCCAGATCGAGGTCGCCGAGCATGCCCGCCACACCACCCTCCGGCGTCGTGTCCTGGTTGGCCTCCGATGCGGGCGCTTGCGCCGGTTCGGATGGCGACGGCGTTGCTACGGCCACGCCGCCGATGGCAGCCGCAGCACCCAGCGCTTCGAGCGACGAGAGCGTGGCCTGCGCCGGATCGTCCTGCGGCGCAACCTCCACCTCGCCCGCTTGCTCCGCGAAGGCGGCGTCCCAATCGATTTCCGGCTCGCTGGCGGCCTCGGCAGACACATCCTGCGCTGCATGCGACGCCTCATCCATCAGCGGCTCAGCGGGCACATCGAAGGCTTCCGAGGCGATCGGCGACGCGTCGGCTTGCGCGCTGGCAACCAACTCGTCGGTCACGTCATCTTGCGCAGCATCCCATGCATCGAGTTCGTTCGTCGTGGTGTCGGCCGCGGCGGGGACATCGTCCTCCGTCGTGGGCCAGGTCGCCTCGGCTTCCGGGTGCAGGTGTTCGTCGGCTTCCGCCTGATTGGCCGCGTACATCGCCGCAGCCCCTGCTGCGCCAGCCGCTGCAACCCCTGCGGCAGTTGCCACGCCGGACGATACCGGAGCATCCGCTTGCGCGGCCGCCTGCGGTGCGACCGGGTCATCATGGCCACCTTGACCATCATGACCATCACGGCCGTCGTCATACGGTCCCGGCTGCCCAGCCGATGGCTCGGCACGACGACGTCGCATCAGCCACCACAGGCCGAGCAACACCACCAGCGCGCCTGCGCCCGGCAGCACGTAAGGATTCTGCGTCACTGCGCGCCAGTTCATCGCGGCATTCGGTGCCGGCTTCGTATCGGCCTTCGTATCGGCCGCCGGAGCGCTTGCCGCCGTCGCCGCAGAGGCTGCCGCGACCTCGCTGGCCGACGCAGCCGCGGTCGCGGCGGAGGCATTCGCGTCAGCCGACGCCGCCGAAGCCGCATCAGCCGCAGCGGCTTCGGACGCGACAGCCGCGGCAGCACCGCTGGCAGCAACATCGGCAGCTTCGGCCGGTTTGGCATCGGCCGTCGCCGGCTTGTTCGCTACGGCGCCTGCCGGCGCGGTCGTCTTGCTATCGGCGGGTTTCGCCGTCTTCTCTTGCGCAGTCGCCCCGGAAGCGGTGGCGGCCTGCTGCTCCAGATTAGCGACGGCCTGATTCTTCATCGCCAACAGCTTCTGGAGATCTGCTACGTTCTTCTGCAACTCATTCACCCTGCCCTGGGCCTCGGTCTGTGCCTTGCCCTGGGCGATTTGCTCTTCTTCGCTGCCACTGGAACGACCGGCTGAACCGGCCGCCCCACCCTTGCCGGGTCGAGACAGCTTCAATTCATCGCGCGTGGCGGGAGCGGCAGCTTCCGGTGCCTTGCCCGCTTCGATCGCGCCCTGTGCACTGCGGCCACCGGCCGGTGCTGCCTGCTGCGCCGTCGATTCGGCCAGCCGCGCGCGATACGCATCAAACTGTTCCCGCGCCGCCGACACGAACTTGCGTGCCTGCGCGGGAGGAATATTCTGCACCTGCGCATCGGCGGGACGATTCAACGTCGCCCCAAGACGCAGCCGATTGGGATCGTTGCCAATGAATGCCGAGCGATTCGCCTCGAACAACGCGGCCATCATCTGCGCCAGCGTCGTGCCGCCCTCTCCACCCGTGTACTCCCGAGCGATCGACGACAGCGAATCGCCCCGACCGACCTTGTGCGTGTCATCACCCGACGCCGCCGCGCCGCCAGCCGACGCACTGCCCGATTGCGCAGCCGCTGCGGGGGCCGGCGCGGGCGCCGGTGCGGAAGCCGGGGTCGGGGATGCCGCGGACTGGGTCGCCGCGGCAGGCACCACGGCCTGCGGCTGTGCCGCGCTGGCTTCGGGAATCGCCGACAACGTCACGGCGTTGGATTGACGGCCCGTGCGCCATTCGAGCACCAGCAACAAATCGAGGAAGGACGTGCTGACCGGCTCGGCCGAGTCGACGTGCACGAGATACGTGCCGCTGTACCCGGCTTCGCGCCCCCCCGTCGGCGTGACCGACACGGAGAGCTTCTCGAGCGTCGGGTCGTAGCGCAAACCCGCTTGTTTGAACGCCTCACGCGGCGCGAGCTTCACCGACAGTCCGTCGGCTTCGGCCTGCGACACGTTGCCCAGCACGATCACGGCACGCAACGGCTGGCCCGGACCCGAGCGAACCTGCTGCGGACCAAACTCGGCGGCCCCGGCGTTGAGAAGCCCGAGGCTCCACAAGACAGCCGCTGCCGCACTCAAGCGAAACGAACTACGGGACGAATTTGCGCGCTTGCCGGTCGAGTATTTCCGCACTGTGTCTTGTCTAGCCTGTCAGTCGTTTGTCACTGGCGCCCCCAACGAATTGGAGGGCCTCCCAAAGCGCGGACGGCGGCCTCGCGGGCCGCCGTTCTTCACGCACTACCGATACGCTGCAACGCTCAAGCGTCGAGCAGGATCCGCAGCATGCGACGCAGCGGTTCCGCCGCGCCCCACAACAGTTGATCGCCCACCGTAAATGCCGACAGGTACTCAGGACCCATCGACATCTTGCGCAAGCGACCCACCGGGATCGTCATCGTGCCGGTCACGGCCGCAGGCGTCAAATCAGTCATCGACGCTTCGCGCGTGTTCGGCACCACCTTCACCCAGTCGTTCGCCTGGCCGATGATGTCGGTCAGTTCGTCTAACGGCACATCTTTCGTAAGCTTGATGGTCAGCGCCTGGCTGTGGCAACGCATGGCGCCGATACGCACGCACAGACCGTCGACCGGAATGGCGCGCGTGCCCGGGAAACCATCGCCCAGACCCAGAATCTTGTTGGTCTCGGCACCGCCCTTCCACTCTTCCTTCGACTGACCGTTGCCCAGGTCCTTGTCGATCCAGGGAATCAGGTTGCCGCCCAGCGGCACACCGAATTGCTTGGTTTCGTCGGCCGTCAGCGCGTGCTGCTTGGCGAGCACCTTACGGTCGATCTCGAGAATGGCCGAGTGCGGATCGTCGAGCAGCGCCTTGACTTCAGCGTTGATCGTGCCGAACTGCGTGAGCAGCTCGCGCATGTGCTGCGCGCCGCCACCCGATGCTGCCTGATACGTCATCGACGTCAGCCAGTCCACCAGACCGTGCTGGAACAGACCGCCCAGACCCATCAGCATGCAGCTCACCGTGCAGTTGCCGCCGACGAAGTTCTTCGTGCCCTTGGTGAGCGCGTTCTTGATGACGTCGAGGTTGACCGGGTCCAGAACGATGATCGCGTCATCCTTCATGCGCAGCGTCGATGCCGCGTCGACCCAGTAACCGTTCCAACCCGCAGCACGCAGCTTCGGGAAGATCTCTGTTGTGTAGTCACCGCCCTGGCAGGTAATGATGATGTCGCATTTTTTCAGCTCGTTGACATCATTGGCGTCTTTCAGCGAAGTTTCGTTCTTCGCCATCGACGGGGCTTTGCCGCCCGCGTTGCTGGTGCTGAAAAACACCGGCTCGATCAAAGCAAAGTCGTTCTCCTGCTGCATACGCTGCATCAGAACCGAACCGACCATGCCCCGCCAACCTACCAGACCTACGGTTTTCATTTATCCACTCTCTTATCGTTGCAATTGCGCCGAGGGGCGTCTCACGACGCCCCGTCAACGTTATAGCGCGGCCACCACTGCCGCACCCATTTCGCGCGTACCGACCTTGGTCGCGCCTTCCTGCCAGATATCGGGCGTGCGCAACCCCTGCGCCAGCACCTTCTTCACTGCATTCTCCACGCGGTCGGCCTGCTCGGCACGGCCCAGCGTGTAACGCAGCATCATGGCAGCCGACAGGATCGTCGCCAACGGATTGGCCACGCCCTTACCGGCAATATCGGGCGCCGAACCGTGCGACGGCTCGTACAACCCCTTGTTGTTGGCATCGAGCGATGCCGACGGCAGCATGCCGATCGAACCCGTGAGCATCGCGGCCTCGTCCGACAGGATATCGCCGAACATGTTACCCGTCACCACCACATCGAAGTTCTTAGGTGCCTTGACCAGTTGCATCGCGGCATTATCGACGTACATATGCGAGAGTTCGACGTCCGGATACTGCTTCGCGACCTCGATCATCGTGTCGCGCCACAGTTGCGACGTCTCCAGCACATTGGCCTTGTCGACCGAGCAAAGACGCTTGTCGCGCTTGGCCGCCGCCTGAAATGCCACGTGTGCGATACGCTCCACTTCGGGCACGCTATAGCGCATGGTATCAAAACCTTCGCGCGCACCTTCGAAAGCCCCATCCGGCGATTGACGGAAGCCCTTCGGCTGACCGAAATAAATGTCGCCGTTCAGCTCGCGAATGATCAGGATATCCAGCCCTGCCACGATTTCCGGCTTCAGGCTCGACGCGTCTGCCAGTTCCTTGTACAGAATGGCCGGACGGAAGTTGGCGAACAGTTGCAGATGCTTGCGCAGCCCCAGAATCGCCTGCTCGGGACGCAGCGCGCGCTCGAGCGAATCGTACTTCCAGTCACCCACGGCGCCGAACAGAATGGCGTCCGCTTCCTTGGCCAGCTTGAGCGTGGCGTCCGGCAGCGGATGACCCGCAGCCTCGTAGCCAGCACCGCCCACCGGCGCCTCTTCCAGCTCGAACTTCTCGCCAAGTGCGTTGAGCACATTGACGGCTTCCGTCACGATTTCCGGACCAATGCCGTCACCCGGCAACACAGCGATTTTCATGCAATCTCCTTGGATGTACCTGACGCCCTCTCAACGAACGCGCAAGCACCTTCAGTACACGCGGCGCACTCGGTCACCCGGTGCGCCCAGCACATGGAATCAGCCCGGCAAGCGCGTTGCGAGCCACGGTTGCTTGGCGATTCGCTCGGCTTCATAGGCGCGAATCTTGTCGGCGTGACGCAGCGTAAGGCCAATATCGTCGAAACCGTTCGTCAGGCAATACTTGCGGAACGGAGCGATGTCGAACTCATACGCGCGGCCGTCCGACGTGATCACCGCCTGCTTGTCCAGATCGATGGTCAGTTGATAGCCATTGAACGCAAACGTGTCGTTGAACAGGTGATCGACCTGCATCTCGGACAGCGCGATCGGCAGCAGCCCGTTCTTGTAGCAGTTATTGAAGAAGATGTCGGCAAAACTCGGCGCAATCACGGCACGGAAGCCGTATTGCTGCAACGCCCACGGCGCGTGCTCACGCGAGCTGCCGCAGCCGAAGTTCTTGCGGGCGAGCAGCACGGTCGCGCCCTGATAGCGCGGCTGGTTCAGCACGAAGTTCGGGTTGAGCGGACGCGTGCTGCAATCCTGCCCCGGCTGCCCCACGTCGAGATAACGCCACTCGTCGAACAGGTTCGGGCCGAAGCCCGTGCGCTTGATCGACTTCAGGAATTGCTTGGGGATGATCGCGTCGGTATCGACGTTTTCGCGATCCAGCGGTGCCACCAACCCCGTATGGACGGTAAATTTTTCCATCACGAACCACCTGATCAAAACAGTTCGGCTACGGCCTGCCGCTGCGGGACATGGCCGTCAAAACCGGGAATCTCAAAGGTGCGCGCGACGGGCGTCCCGCCCGTGCAACGCGCACCGTCGCATCACTTCTTCGCGGCGTTCTCGAGGGCCGAGCCGGCGGCTTGCGTGTCCTTGCCGAGGCCCGCCATCGTGTTGCAACCTGCTACGCCCAACAGCAGCACCGCACCGATCAGCATCCACAGTTTCTTCATGGTCTTGTCTCTGTCAAAGAAATTGTCAAACGACGGATAAATCGATGCGTGCGCGTCAGACGAGACGTCGCACGTCCACGAAATGGCCTTCGATGGCAGCCGCTGCCGCCATCGCCGGGCTCACCAGGTGGGTACGCCCGCCTGCGCCCTGACGGCCTTCGAAGTTGCGGTTCGAGGTCGAGGCACAACGCTCGCCCGACTCCAGACGGTCGGCATTCATCGCCAGACACATCGAGCAGCCCGGTTCACGCCATTCGAAGCCAGCGGCCTTGAAGACCTCGTCCAGACCCTCCTGCTCGGCCTGCTGCTTCACCAGCCCGGAACCCGGCACGACCATCGCCAGACGCACGTTCGACGCGACACGTCGACCGAGCTTCTTCACGACGTACGCTGCCGCGCGAATGTCTTCGATGCGCGAGTTGGTGCACGAACCAATGAACACCTTGTCAACGTTGATGCTCGCCATCGGGGTGTCCGGCGTGAGCGCCATGTACTCCAGCGCGCGCTCCATGGCGCTGCGCTTGACCGGATCCTTTTCCTTCTCGGGGTCCGGCACGCGATCTTCGATGCTCACCACCATTTCCGGCGACGTGCCCCAGCTCACCTGCGGGCGCAGCGTGTTCGCGTCGATTTCGACCACGTGATCGAACGCCGCACCGGCATCGGTGTGGAACGTGCGCCAGTAGGCTTCAGCCTGCTGGAATTCCACGCCGGACGGGGCAAACGGACGGCCCTTCACGTAGTTGATCGTCGTGTCGTCGACGGCGACCAGACCGGCGCGCGCACCGGCTTCGATCGCCATGTTGCACACGGTCATGCGACCTTCCATCGTCAGCGAACGAATGGCCGAACCGGCAAACTCGATCGTGTAACCGGTACCGCCTGCCGTGCCGATGCGGCCGATGACGGCCAGCACGATGTCCTTCGCGGAGCATCCGCGCGGCAGCGTGCCTTCGACCTTCACGAGCATGTTCTTGCTCTTCTTCATGAGCAAGGTCTGCGTCGCGAGCGTGTGCTCGACTTCCGACGTACCGATACCGAACGCCAGCGCCCCAAAGGCGCCGTGCGTCGACGTGTGCGAGTCACCGCACACCACCGTCATGCCCGGCAACGTGGCGCCCTGCTCCGGGCCGATCACGTGCACGATGCCCTGACGGACGTCGTTCATCTTGAATTGGGTAATGCCGAAGCTGTCGCAGTTCGAATCCAGCGTATCGACTTGCAGGCGCGACACCGGATCGGCAATGCCTTGCGTACGGTCCGTGGTCGGCACATTGTGGTCCGACACGGCGAGGTTGGCGGACAGGCGCCAGACCGGCCGCTGCGCGAGTTTTAGACCCTCAAACGCCTGCGGACTGGTCACCTCGTGCAACAGGTGACGGTCGATGTAAAGCACGGTCGTGCCATCGTCCTCGGTATGCACGACGTGTGCATCCCACAACTTGTCATACAGCGTCTTGGCCATGATAAAAACGCGGGGGCGGAATATCGTTCTGGGAACGGAAACTATCGTTCTGTGAACTTTTGATTATGCCATAGCGCTTTCGCGCCGGCGGAATACGAAATCCCCGGGAAACCGGGCGGTAAACGCACGATGAACCGGGGATTTGTGCGAATCACAGCAGCTTGTGCCGTGGATTCGAATATAGCGCAACGAGGGCTCGTTGCGGGGCGCACCGCCTTGCCGTTTCGGCAAGGTTACGGTGCCGGCACGGCAAGCGGGGGCCGTGCCGGACGCCTCGACAACGCTTAGCGCTTGTCGATGGTCGCGACTTCGCGCGGCGTGTGGCCGATGAACAGCTGACGCGGACGGCCGATCTTCTGGTCCGGCTCCCCGATCATTTCGTTCCACTGCGCGATCCAGCCCACGGTACGGGCCAGTGCGAAGATGCAGGTGAACATCGAGGTCGGGATACCCAGCGCGCGCTGGACGATACCCGAGTAGAAGTCAACGTTCGGGTACAGCTTGCGCGACACGAAGTATTCGTCTTCCAGTGCAATCTTCTCGAGCTGCATGGCCAGCTTGAACAGCGGGTCGTCGTGCAGGCCCAGTTCGTTGAGCACTTCGTAGCACGTCTCGCGCATCAGCTTGGCACGCGGGTCGTAGTTCTTGTACACGCGGTGACCGAAGCCCATGAGCTTCACGCCCGAGTTCTTGTCCTTCACCTGCTTGATGAATTCGGGGATCTTGTCCGGCGAACCGATCTGCTCGAGCATGTTCAGCGCGGCTTCGTTCGCACCGCCGTGCGCCGGGCCCCACAGACATGCGATACCGGCAGCGATACAGGCGAACGGGTTCGCACCCGACGAGCCGGCCAGACGGACGGTCGACGTCGAAGCGTTCTGTTCGTGATCAGCGTGCAGGATCAGGATACGGTCGAGCGCGCGCACCAGCACGTCGTTGACCTTGTACTCTTCGCACGGGTTGGCGAACATCATGCGCATGAAGTTCGCGCTGTACGACAGGTCGTTGCTCGGGTACACGAACGGCTGACCGATGCTGTACTTGTACGCCATGGCGACCAGCGTCGGCAGCTTGGCGATCAGACGAATCGCCGACACTTCGCGGTGATTCGGGTTATTGATGTCCAGCGAGTCGTGGTAGAACGCCGACAGGGCACCGACCGAACCGGTCAGCACGGCCATCGGGTGAGCGTCGCGACGGAAGCCACGGAAGAAGAAGTTCATCTGCTCGTGAACCATCGTGTGACGGGTCACGGTCTCGACGAAGTCCTTCTTCTGTTCCGCGTTCGGCAGCTCGCCCTTGAGCAGCAGATACGAGGTTTCGAGGAAGTCGCAGTGGGTGGCCAGCTGCTCGATCGGGTAGCCGCGGTACAGCAACTCACCCTTGTCGCCATCGATGTAGGTGATGGCCGAATTGCACGACGCCGTCGACATGAAGCCGGGGTCATACGTGAATTTGCCGGTCTGGCCGTACAGCTTGCGGATGTCAATCACATCCGGGCCCATCGTACCCTGATAAATCGGCAGCTCTACGCTGGGCGAATCGTCAGAGAAAGATAGGGTGGCTTTAACATCAGACGGAGTCATATCGCTTCCTCAAAAAAATTCCAAAACCCCTACACGGCACGCAGAAGCGCCAGCAGGCGCCGCACGTCCGGCCCGTCCAGATCCGCCTCGGGCTCTTTACGCGCTAGCAGCAGATCCATCAAATCGTTATCGCTCAAGTCGAGCAATTTCGTGAGGGCGCCCACATCCTCGTCGGTCATCGAAGCTTCGTACTTGGCGAAGAATCGTTCGAGAATGAGGTCGTTTTCCAGCAAACCGCGGCGTGCCCGCCAGCGCAGGCGGGCACGTTTTACCGGATCGGACTGGTGATTGGTATCCGGCATGATCAATGCATCAGACGGCGCGACGCACCATCAGCTCCTTGATCTTGCCGATCGCCTTCGTCGGGTTCAGACCCTTCGGGCACACATCCACGCAGTTCATGATCGTGTGGCAGCGGAACAGGCGGTACGGATCTTCCAGGTTATCCAGACGCTCGCTGGTCGCCGTGTCGCGGCTGTCCGCGATGAAGCGATAAGCCTGGAGCAGACCGGCCGGGCCGACGAACTTGTCCGGGTTCCACCAGAAGCTCGGGCACGACGTCGAGCACGATGCGCACAGAATACACTCGTACAGACCATCAAGCTCATCACGTTGCTCGGGCGACTGAAGACGCTCCTTCTCCGGTGCCGGCTCGGGGTTGATCAGGTACGGCTTGATCGAGTGGTACTGGTTGAAGAAGTGCGTCATGTCGACGATCAGATCGCGAATGACGGGCAGACCCGGCAGCGGCTTGAGCACGATCTTGTTCGGCAGATCGTTCATGTTGGTCAGGCAGGCCAGACCGTTCTTGCCGTTGATGTTCATCGCGTCCGAACCGCACACGCCTTCGCGGCACGAGCGGCGGAAAGCGATGCCTTCGTCGATCTTCTTGAGCTTGACGAGGGCGTCGAGCAGCATGCGCTCATGACCGTCGAGTTCGACCTCGTAGGTCTGCATGTACGGTGCGGCGTCCTTGTCCGGATCGTAGCGGTAGACTTCAAAAATGCGTTTCATGATCTTGCGAATCCCTTAGAACGTCCGCGCCTTGGGCGGAACCGAGTCGACGGTCAGCGGCTTCATCTGCACCGGCTTGTAATCCAGACGGTTGCCTTCGCTGAAGAACAGCGAGTGGCGCATCCAGTTGGCGTCGTCGCGCTCCGGATAATCGCTGTGCGCGTGCGCGCCGCGGCTTTCCTTGCGGGCTTCGGCTGCGATCATGGTGGCCTTGGCCACTTCGATCAGGTTGTCGACTTCCAGCGCTTCCATACGCGCCGTGTTGAACACCTTCGACTTGTCCTTCAGGTGGACGTGCGACACGCGCTCGGCCACTTGCTTGATCTCGTCCACGCCTTCCTTGAGCAGGTCCGACGTGCGGAACACGCCTGCGTGCTTCTGCATCGTCGCGCGGATGTCGTTGGCGATGTCCTGGGCGTACTCGCCCGAGCTGGAGCCTTCCAGACGACCCAGACGCGCCAGGGCGTTCTCGCCGGCATCGGCGGGCAGCGGCTTGTGGTCACCGTGGTTCTTGACGAAGTCGACGATGTGGTTACCGGCAGCACGGCCGAACACCACGAGGTCGAGCAGCGAGTTCGTACCCAGACGGTTGGCACCGTGGACCGACACGCACGAGCACTCGCCCACGGCGTAGAAGCCGTTGACGGGCACCGACGAGCCGTCCTTCTGCAGGACGACCTGACCGTTGTAGTTCGTCGGAATACCGCCCATCTGATAGTGGATGGTCGGCACGACGGGGATCGGTTCCTTGATCGCGTCGACGTTGGCGAACTTCAGCGCAATTTCGCGAATCGACGGCAGGCGCTTCATGATCGTCTCGGCACCGATGTGCGAGAGATCGAGCAGCACGTAGTCGCCGTTCGGGCCGCAACCACGGCCTTCCTTGATTTCCTGGTCCATCGAACGCGACACGAAGTCACGCGGCGCCAGATCCTTCAGCGTCGGAGCATAGCGCTCCATGAAACGCTCGCCGTTCGAGTTACGCAGAATACCGCCTTCGCCGCGCACGCCTTCGGTGATCAACACGCCCGCGCCGGCCACGCCGGTCGGGTGGAATTGCCAGAATTCCATGTCTTCGAGCGGAATGCCTGCACGCGCAGCCATACCCAGACCGTCACCGGTGTTGATGAACGCGTTGGTCGATGCAGCGTACACACGGCCGGCACCGCCGGTCGCGAACAGCGTGCACTTGCCTTCGAGCAGGTAGACTTCGCCGGTTTCGAGTTCCAGCGCCGACACGCCGAGGACATCGCCCTCTTCGTTGCGGATCAGATCGAGCGCCATCCACTCCACGAAGAAGTGCGTCTTGGCTGCAACGTTCTGCTGGTACAGCGTGTGCAGCAGCGCGTGACCGGTACGGTCGGCAGCCGCGCAAGCGCGCTGAACGGGCTTCTCGCCGTAGTTGGCCGTGTGACCGCCGAACGGACGCTGGTAAATCGTGCCGTCCGGGTTACGGTCGAACGGCATGCCGAAGTGTTCCAGTTCGTAGACGGCGTTCGGTGCCTGACGGCACATGAACTCGATCGCATCCTGGTCGCCGAGCCAGTCGGAGCCCTTGATGGTGTCGTAGAAGTGGTAATGCCAGTTGTCTTCGCTCATGTTGCCGAGCGAAGCGCCAATGCCGCCCTGAGCGGCCACGGTATGCGAACGGGTGGGGAACACCTTGGACAGCACTGCCACCGACAGACCGGCCTTGGCCAGTTGCAGCGAAGCGCGCATGCCCGAACCACCTGCGCCCACAATGACAACGTCAAAGCGGCGGCGCGGCAGCGAATTTTTAATTGCAGCCATTCTTTACACTCTCCACAGAATCTGCGCGGCATAGCCGGCACAAGCCAGCAGCCAGACGATCGTCAGCGCGTACAGCGCCAGTCGGATACCGACGGGCTTGACGTAGTCCATCCAGATGTCGCGCACACCGACCCACGCGTGATAGAACAGCGCGAGCAGCGTGACGAACGTAGCCAGCTTCATCCACTGATGCGAGAAGATGCCAGCCCAGCCTTCGTAGGAGAAATCCTTGGCGGTGAAGAACCACACCAGCAGGATCACGGTGTACACGGCCATGATGACCGCGGTCATGCGCTGCGCAATCCAGTCGCGCAGGCCGTAGTGGGCGCCGACGACGAGGCGCTTGGAACCGATATTGTTCTGTGCCATCTTAGAACGCTCCGAACAGCTTGAGGGCGACGGCCAGCGTCAGCACCAGCGACACGGCCAGCACGACCACTGCCGAATTCTTGCCGCCTTCCTTGCTCACTGCGTCGTGATTGAAGTCCATGCGCAGATGGCGCACGCCGGCACAGAAGTGGTGCAGGAAGCCCCACGACAACGCCAGGATGACGAGCTTGACAAACCAGTTGGAGGCGACGCTTCGCAGAGTGTCGAAGGTCAGTTCCGACGTGAGGCTCTGTTCGAACAAATACAGCGCGAACGGCAACAGAAGGAACAAGATGACACCGCTAATACGGTGCAGAATCGAAACGATACCAGCCGGCGGGAGACGGTACGAGACAATCTGTCCGATACCGATATTCCTGTAGACTGGCCGCTCTTTTTTTACCACTTCAGCCATGCTAGACCCCATGTAGTTACATCAGCCCCGGATTTTAGCGCCGATTCTAGTGCGTTGCACCATACCGGTTCCAATGCTCCGGAAATTCCTGCCAACGGCGCACGACACGCCGCCCCCAAGCCTCGACTCCCAGGGACTTGCCAGCCACGACACCGGCGCATTCCCGAGAACGTCTCCCTACCCTCTCAATACCAATTCAAATCAGATTCATCGACCGAATCAATGCCATGCATCAACTCAGTTCGTTCTGATAATGATGTTCGGTGGTGACATACCAACCCCGGCGCACTTCCACCGGTTTGTCGCCGTAGGTGAACGACACACGCTCCACACTCAGCAACGGAAATCCCTTCGGCACTTTGAGCAGATCCGCGGTCATGTCGTCTGCGGCCACGGCGCGGACTTTTTCCACGGCGCGAATCATGCGCGTACCGAATTCGTCTTCGAACAGGCCGTACATCGGCCCTTTATACTCATTGAGTCTTTCCGCGGTTAGCCCGCGAAACAGCGAACCCGGCAACCAGATTTCGTCGAGCACCGTCGGACGGTCCGAGAAATCCATCATGCGACGGATCAGAATCACGCCATCGCCCGCGCGCAAATCGAGCTGACGCGCGATTTCCGCCGGTGCGCGCATGCGGCGGCACTCGATCAGGCGGCTGGGCGGGTGATGGGGTTCGCCCGAGTCGGGCGCAAGACGCAGGAACCGGAACTGCACCCGGTCCTCATGATGGGTAGCCACGAAGGTGCCCCGGCCCTGACGGCGCACGAGCAAATTCTCGGCAGCCAGTTCGTCAATGGCCTTGCGCACGGTTCCCTGACTCACCTTGTAACGGGAGGCCAGATCGACTTCGCTGGGAATGATTTCGCCGGGCTTCCATTCGCCGGCTTGCAGGCTCTGGGTAATGAGCCCCTTGATCTGCTGGTACAGCGGGCTGAATGTCGGCGACGCTCCGGCAGCCGCACCTTGTTGCAAGGCCTGAGCGGCCTGAGTCACTGGTACGGCGTCGCGCGCGCTGTCCGATCGCTGCGGGGCATCGACAGGCGGCGTAGTGTTGGATGTGTCGCGAACGTTCGCATTCATGGCGGGGATTTGACCACAAATCAAGACCTTCGTCCATCGAATAACAGCAATAATCCTATGTCTTATATAAGACATAAGATAGAGTTGACATTCGATGTGGCGACTCCTACACTGGCGCGGGCTAACAGGGGCCTGCAGCTGCAGCACGGCTATCTTATAAGATAAGAAAGACCGGTGCTTCGCACATATCGACCGCAGTACACCCCGCGCAGCCCGCAAGCTTCCGTAGGTCAAGGAATTTTAGAAGCTTAATGTGACGCGGCGCTGTCAGCCTGGCAAAGCAATTGCCACCCGGACGGCGAGCCTCTCTTGAGCTTCGCAGGAATTTGTACACGTCTGGAGAGATTCTCATGGCAAAACCCGCAATGCGTGTCGCCGTCACCGGCGCCGCTGGCCAAATCGGCTACTCCCTGCTGTTCCGTATCGCTAATGGCGACATGCTCGGCAAGGATCAGCCCGTCATCCTGCAACTGCTCGACCTCCCGCAAGCTCAAGCCGCCGTCAAGGGCGTCGTGATGGAGCTGGAAGACTGCGCATTCCCGCTGCTGGCTGGCGTCGTCGTGACCGACGACCCGAAGGTTGCCTTCAAGGATGCCGACGTCGCCCTGCTGGTGGGTGCCCGTCCCCGTTCGAAGGGCATGGAGCGCAAGGACCTGCTCGAAGCCAACGGCGCAATCTTCACGGTGCAAGGCAAGGCCCTGGACGAAGTCGCCAGCCGCAATGTCAAGGTGCTGGTCGTCGGCAACCCGGCGAACACCAACGCCTACATCGCCATGAAGTCGGCACCGAACCTGCCGAAGGAAAACTTCACCGCGATGCTGCGTCTGGACCACAACCGTGCTCTGTCGCAACTCGCCGCCAAGACCGGCAAGCCGGTCGCCAGCATCGAAAAGCTGGCCGTGTGGGGTAACCACTCGCCGACGATGTACGCCGACTACCGCTTCGCCACGATCGACGGTCAAAGCGTCAAGACCCTGATCAACGACGACGTGTGGAACAACGACGTGTTCCTGCCGACCGTCGGCAAGCGCGGCGCCGCCATCATCGAAGCCCGTGGCCTGTCGTCGGCCGCTTCGGCAGCCAACGCTGCCATCGACCACATCCATGACTGGGTGCTCGGCTCGAACGGCAAGTGGGTCACGATGGGTATCCCGTCGGATGGCTCGTACGGCATTCCGGAAGACGTGATCTACGGCGTGCCGGTGATCTGCGAAAACGGCAAGTACAAGCGTGTGGAAGGCCTCGAGATCGATGCCTACTCGCGTGAAAAGATGAACATCACGCTCAACGAGCTCGAAGAAGAGCGCGCCGGCGTGGCGCATCTGCTGGGCTGATCCTCCAGGATCGCCCCAGGGAAACGGCCCCGCGAGATGCCAAAAGCATCGCAACGGGCCGACAGCGCGCCGGCGGCTACCCCCAGTGCCGGCGCCACTTCCCTAACCTGGTAGCACCTGAACGTTCCTTGAATCCAGAGTGACGACATCGCGTAAGCGCCCCACGGCGACGCAAAACGGGCAAGCCCCGTTGTCGCAATAGGCTCCCGCCACTCCCTCAAGCCTCATCGAGCGATTTCTTGGCCAAGCGAATGCAGCGTCTGATTGCCGCAAGCAACGCAACGCTCCGGACGACCGGCGTCGACAATGTCCGCGACGAGCGTATTGTCCCCTGCCCTGCCCGCGACTTCGTGCATCGTTTCGCGCTCATCTCGCGCTCGTTTCGCCAAGCATTCCGCGCTCCCGATTTCCCGCATTTTTCCGCACCGTCTTCCCGCAGCCCGATCCGGGAAAAGCCCCGCCACATCCGGCGAAACCCCGAATTCCGCACTGCAGCACGATCGAACGCGACGCCGGCTCGTCCCGCTGTCGCCCATTGCGCTTGCCTGAAAGGAATTGAAAAAATTTGTGTGGTGACGTCGAACGACGCAGAGTTCGTACGATAATCTGCGCTTTTGTGAACGTCGGACTTTTCCCTCTGGAGACTCACCATGAAGAAGCTTTGCCTGACTGCGCTGATTGCCCTGTGCTCTGTTGCCGTCTTGCCGACCGCGTTTGCCGCTGAACCGGCGAACAAGACCACGGCCAAGAAGGCTGCGCCGAAGAAGAAGGCGCCGGCCAAGAAGAAGGCCGCAGTGGCTGCGGCACCCGCGCAACCGGACGAAGGTTCGGAACTCTGGAGTTGCAAAGAGAGCAATCGGTTGTACATCAAGGGCGACATGAAGCGCGACCAGATCCTGACGATGTTCTGGCAAGGTCGTAATTACAAGTTGCCGCGCCAGCAGACCACGACCGGCGCCGACCGCTTCTATGACGCCGCAAGCGGCATGGACCTGGTCGTGATCCCGGCCAAGGCGATGCTGTTCAAGCACGAACGCAATCCGATGGATGACACGCGTCTGGCTGACGAGTGCATGACGCAGGCGATGTCGGAGCAAAACAAGGCTGCCCCGACGCAATCGAACGAACTGATCAAGGTCACGAACTGAGCGAGTGCTCAGTGGACGCCAAATCAGTCCGCGTAATGCGCCAGCCGCTTTCCTGCTGTAGCTTTTGCAAGATTTGTAGTAACCGGTACGCCGGATGTTCGACGTACAGGTGTCGCAGCGAGCACTCACGCAGGTGCTCGCGCGATACCGTCCCCCGTTAATGGCATCACCACCGCTTTGTTTTTCTGTATCACTCAAGGAAAGATCATGGCCCACAACCTCCACAAAACGCTTAAAGAGTTCAAGCTCGGCGGCAACAAGAAAGGCAAGTTCTACTCGCTGCCCCAACTGGGCAAGGCCCTGGGTGTGAACGTCGATCGTCTGCCGGTATCGATTCGCCTCGTGCTCGAGTCCGTGCTGCGCAACTGCGACGGCAAGAAAGTGACCGAAGAGCACGTCAAGCAACTGGCCGGCTGGAAGCCGAACGCCGAGCGCACCGACGAAATCCCGTTCGTCGTGGCCCGCGTCGTGCTGCAGGACTTCACGGGCGTGCCGTTGCTCGCCGACCTCGCCGCGATGCGTAACGTCGCAGAGCGTCAGGGCACGAACCCGAAGCGTATCGAGCCGCTGGTTCCCGTGGATCTGGTGGTCGACCACTCGGTCACGATCGACCACTTCCGCGAGAAGAAGGCGCTCGACCTGAACATGAAGCTGGAATTCCAGCGCAACAACGAGCGCTACCAGTTCATGAAGTGGGGGATGCAGGCGTTCGACACGTTCGGCGTCGTGCAACCGGGCTACGGTATCGTTCACCAGGTGAACCTGGAATATCTGGCACGCGGCGTCCACAAGAAGGACGACGTGTACTACCCGGACACCCTCGTGGGTACGGACAGCCACACGACCATGATCAACGGTATCGGCGTGGTGGGCTGGGGCGTGGGCGGTATCGAAGCCGAAGCCGGCATGCTGGGTCAGCCGGTGTATTTCCTCACGCCTGACGTCGTCGGCGTGGAACTGACGGGCCGTCTGCGCGAAGGTGTGACCGCCACCGATCTGGTGCTGACGATCACGGAAATGCTGCGTCGCGAGAAGGTCGTCGGCAAGTTCGTCGAGTTCTTCGGCGAAGGCACGTCGAGTCTGGCGTTGCCGGACCGCGCCACCATCGCCAACATGGCCCCGGAATACGGCGCCACGATGGGCTTCTTCCCGGTCGACGAAAAGACGATCGACTACTTCGAAGGCACGGGCCGCACGAAGGAAGAAATCAAGGCATTCGAATCGTACTTCAAGGCACAGAACCTGTTCGGCGTGCCGAAAACGGACAGCATCGATTACACGAAGACGCTCAAGCTGGATCTGGGCACCGTGGCGCCGTCGCTGGCTGGCCCGAAGCGTCCGCAGGACCGCATCGAAATCGGCAACGTGAAGC
The DNA here is from genome assembly GCF_001721285.1 of Pandoraea sp. ISTKB. Taxonomy (NCBI): domain Bacteria; kingdom Pseudomonadati; phylum Pseudomonadota; class Betaproteobacteria; order Burkholderiales; family Burkholderiaceae; genus Pandoraea; species Pandoraea sp. ISTKB. The sequence continues at coordinate 41,790 of NZ_MAOS01000105.1, read as the reverse complement.
ACACGTTCCAGGACCTGTTCACGAAGCCGGTCGCCGAGAACGGTTTCAACCTGACGAAGGAACAGCTGGAAACGACGTACAAGACGGCCGGTGGCATCGACGTCAACAACGGCGACGTGCTGATCGCCGCCATCACGTCGTGCACGAACACGTCGAACCCGAGCGTGCTGCTCGCCGCCGGTCTGCTCGCGAAGAAGGCCGTGGAAGCCGGTCTGACGGTCGCTCCGCACATCAAGACGTCGCTCGCCCCGGGAAGCCGCGTGGTGACCGAGTACCTGGAAGCGGCAGGCCTGCTGCCGTACCTGGAGAAGCTCGGCTTCGGCGTGACGGCTTACGGCTGCACGACCTGTATCGGTAACGCCGGCGATCTGACGGCCGAGCTCAACGAGGTGATCACCAAGAACGACATGGTGGCGGCCGCCGTCCTCTCGGGCAACCGTAACTTCGAAGCGCGTATTCACCCGAACATTCGCGCCAACTTCCTGGCATCGCCCCCGCTGGTCGTGGCTTACGCCATCGCCGGCAACGTGCAGCGCGACCTGATGACGGAACCGGTCGGCAAGGGCAAGAACGGCCGCGACATCTTCCTGGGCGACATCTGGCCGACCAGCGACGAGATCCACAAGCTGATGAAGTTCGCCATGAACGCCAAGGTGTTCAAGGCCAACTACGACTCGGTGAAGGAGCCGAGCCCGCTGTGGGCGAAGGTGAAGGGCTCGAAGGGTCAGGTCTACGATTGGCCGACGTCGACGTACATCGCCGAACCGCCGTTCTTCGACGGCTTCGCGATGGAACCGAATGCCGACATCAAGCCGATCCAGGGCGCACGCGCACTGGGCGTGTTCGGTGACTCGGTCACGACCGACCACATCAGCCCGGCCGGTTCGATCAAGGAAACGTCGCCGGCAGGCAAGTGGCTGCTCGATAACGGCGTGCTGAAGGCCGATTTCAACAGCTACGGCTCGCGTCGCGGCAACCACGAAGTGATGATGCGCGGCACGTTCGCGAACGTGCGCATCAAGAACCTGATGATCCCGGCAAAGGCCGACGGTTCGCGCGTCGAAGGCGGTCTGACGATTCACCAGCCGAGCGGCGAACAGCTCTCGATCTACGACGCCGCCATGAAGTACGTTGGCGAAGGCACCCCGACGGTGGTGTTCGGCGGCGAGGAGTACGGCACGGGTTCGTCGCGCGACTGGGCAGCCAAGGGCACGCAGTTGCTGGGCGTGAAGGCGGTCATCACCCGCTCGTTCGAACGCATCCACCGCTCGAACCTCGTCGGCATGGGCGTGCTGCCCCTGCAATTCAAGGGCTCGGACAGCGTGGAATCGCTCGGTATCACGGGCGAGGAAACGTACGACATCGAAGGTCTGACGGCCGACATCAAGCCGCAACAGGATGTCACGCTGGTGATCCATCGCAAGAACGGCGAAACGCAAAAGGTGCAGGTCCTGCTGCGTATCGATACGCCGATCGAAGTGGACTACTACAAGCACGGCGGGATTCTGCCGTTCGTGCTGCGTCAGTTGCTCGCGGCTGCCTGAGTCTGGCGGACGTAGCAATTTAGTCGTTGTGCATTGTGCCGTCGGCGGGTGGATTCCCTCCCCCCCCCCGATGGCGCGCTAAACCCGGCCCTTGCGCCGGGTTTTTTTGTGGTGTTTTCTCCCTGGGGCTAAGCCTCGTCCCAGAAACCCCGCTGTCCCTTATTTCCCCCACCCTCCCACAACGCAGCGGGACAGACGCCAGCGGACACTTCCCGACACTCCACTGAAAGTCGCATCGGTAAGCGCCCCCTGGCGTCTGCCTGCCTTGCCCAGGGCTAACACCTCCCCGCTTTCCTGCGCTTGCGCTCGCGCTTGCATCCCCCCACTTTTCATCGCATCTCTTTCCTTGTCATGTCCGAAAATGACTAGCTTGACGTACGGCTCGCGCGTAGAGTGGGGCCCATGTTCCCCCGCACCGCCCTCCCCATGACGCTCGATCCGGAAGTCTGCTACAAAGCCGTCTCCGCCCGTGACCGGCGCTTCGACGGCTGGTTCTTTGTCGGTGTTTCATCCACAGGTATTTACTGTCGGCCGGTCTGTAACGTCCGGACGCCCCGTTTCGAGAACTGCTCGTTTTACGGCAGCGCCGCCGCCGCAGAAAAGGCCGGCTACCGCCCCTGCCTGAAATGCCGCCCGGAACTCGCCCCCGGCAGCGCTCGCTTCGATGCCTCACGCGAACTCGCCGATGCCGCCGCCGCCATGATCGACGAAGGCTTCCTCAATCACGCCGCCCTGCCCGATCTCGCCGCCCGTATCGGCATCACCGAACGACACCTGCGACGCATCTTTGCCGACGAATTCGGCGTCTCCCCCGTCGAGTACGCACAGACGCAACGACTGCTGCTCGCGAAGCGTCTGCTGACCGATACCGCTTTGCCGGTGACGGAGGTCGCGCTGGCATCCGGATTCGGTAGCGTCCGGCGTTTCAATGGCCTGTTTAAATCACGCTATGGCTTCGCGCCGGGCCGGCTGCGCCTTAGCGCCCACAACGCGCGGATGGCCCGCATCGCGGCACCACCGGAAGGCGATCTGGTCTTCCAGCTCGCCTATCGACCACCCTTCGCCTGGCACGCCCTGCTCGATTTTCTCGGTGACCGCGCCATCGAAGGCGTCGAACACCGCGAAGGTGATACCTACACCCGCACGCTGCGCATCGAGCGACAGAACGGACAGTCGATCACCGGCTGGTGTCGAGTCTCCCCGCTGCCGGATCGTCATGCCCTGCAAGTGACACTGCCGCCGGCGCTCGCAGGCAGCGTGCCGCAAGTGCTGGGCAAGCTGCGTCATCTGTTCGATCTCGGCGCCCGCCCGGACGTCATCGATGCCCATCTGGGGCCCCTCGCATGCGCGACACCGGGCCTGCGCGTGCCGGGCACCGTCGACGGCTTCGAGATCGCCGTACGCGCCATCGTGGGCCAGCAAATCACCGTCAAAGGGGCACGACGCCTGCTCGGCCGCCTCGCCCAACGCTTCGGCACGCCACTGCCGGTCCCCGCCCACGAATTGACGCATACCTTCCCGAGCGCCGCGCAAATGCTCGCCGTTCCCGTCGACGCCCTCGGCGAAGCCGGTATCATTCGAAGTCGTATCGCCGCAATTCACGGTGTTGCACAGGCGATCGTCGAGGGACGGCTGCGGCTCGATCCGCTCGCACCGCTCGACACGACGATGGCATCGCTGCTCGCGATCAAGGGCATCGGCCCCTGGACAGCCCAGTACATCGCAATGCGTGCCCTCGGATCGCCCGACGCGATGCCCGTGGACGATCTGGTGCTGCGTCAGGCGCTCGGCGTCGCCAATGGACGCGCCGTTGCCTCGCGGGCCCATCAATGGGCTCCGTGGCGCGCGTACGCTGCGCTTCATATCTGGCGCGCAGCGGCCCAAGGACCGGCAGGCCAGCCGGTCGAGACTTTGCAGGAGGCAATTGCATGACCCGTATCACTTCCGCCACGCCAGTGACCCACTACGAAACGCTGTACGAGAGTCCGCTGGGCCAGATGCTGCTCGTCGCGAACGGCGACGCGCTGACCGGCGTTTATTTCTCGCATCAGAAGTATTTCCCGCAAGACGGGGATGAGCGCCGCGATGGCGACGGCGTCGCCGTGCTGACAGCCGCAAAACAGCAGCTCGACGAGTATTTTCACGACGGACGCCGCCTCTTCGAACTGGACCTCGCCCCCGAGGGCACGCCGTTCCAGAAGAGTGTGTGGGATGAACTTCGCCGCATTCCCTTCGGGGAAACGCGCAGCTACGGCGATCTCGCGCATGCCTTGGGCGACGCCAACAAGTCGCGCGCCGTCGGCGCCGCCAACGGGCGCAATCCGATAACGATTATCGTGCCGTGCCATCGCGTGATCGGCGCAGACGGTACGCTCACGGGCTACGCCAGCGGCGTGGAACGCAAGCTCGCCCTGCTCTCGCTCGAAGGCGCAGCACTCTCCCCCGTCAAGGGTGCGAGCGCCGCGACGACGCGCCATACGCGACTCTCCGCCCCGGCCAATCTCGCGTTCGACTTCTGAACGCCGCCCAGAACGCTCCGGAAACGCTCCCGAAACGCCCCGTCCCGCAGCGGCCACGCCGCAGCGAACACGGGGTGACGCAGAAGCGACTGGCGGCAGGCGTCGACGCGATTGGTGCAAGCGTCCCATCTATCGCGTTCACGCATGCCGTACAATCGTGAGTTCATGTGTTTCTGCTTTGCACGACTATGCGCTCACGCACCGCCAAACGACTGACCCCCGACGCCGAAAAGCTGGTCGGCCACGCGCTCGCGCTGGCTGCCTCGGGTAGCCGCATCGAAGACCGATTCTGGGAAGCCCAGCTCGACACGTTGCTCACGCGCGTGCTGCGCACGGGCAACCAGCCGGCGATCGATGCCGCGCTCGACCATCTTCAGGCCAACCATAGCGAAGCCTATGGTGCACTCGCCGATCTGATCGAATCGCAAAGCGAATCCGCCGAGCCCGAGGCCGACGGCGAGATCTGGGACGGCCTGCTCGTCGCCATCCCCATTCTCGCGTGGACGCGTTACGCGATTCCCTCGGGTCAGGTGAAATCCGACGCTCTCATGCCCGTGCGCGCACATCTGCACGCCCACGTGCTGGCGGAATCGGCTCGCGTGGCCATCTCGCCCTACCTCTACAGCATCGATCAGCTCCCGCGCACGCACTGCGAATCGTGGAAGGTCACGCAACAGCTCGTGCAGGCCGCCGTCAGCAACGCCGAAGTCAAGGAGCCCGGCAGCGATTTGCCGGAAACCGCACCGATCCTCGCCGATCCGCGTTTCCTGCTCGCCGCCGTGACCGTCCCCAAGGGCGCGCCGATGTTCCGCTGGCAGGAAGATGGCGCTCGCCACGCAGAACGCGGGCAATGCCAGGAGGCCTGGTCGGCCCAGGGCGGCCCCAACCTGAATGCACTGCTGCCGGGCTGCGAAATCGAATGCCTGCTGCCTGACGCTTACTACGCCAGTTGCCGCGAAGCCGACGAGCGTATCCGTCCGCATACGATTCGCACGGCGCTGCGTTATCTGGAAGACGTGCTCACGCTCACGCCGCCGGAACTGCGTGCTGTCGTCGCCGGCTTCGGCGAGCAGAATATCGATGAGTACCGCATCGGCTTCACCAAGCGTGGCAGCAACGACGTGATCTACGGTGTGGTTTGGCCGTTGTATGGCCGTGAGAACGGCGAAGTCGAAGGCGGCGCCCTCGATGAGGTCACGGACCTGCTCAAGGTCTGCGGCGTGACGGACATTCGCAAGCATCCGGGGCGCTTCGATCCGGAGTATTGCGACGATTGCGGCGTGCCGCTCTATCCGGACCCCGTGGGCGAAGTCGTTCATGCGGAAATGCCGGAAGACGCCGAACCGAGCCGTCCCCACTTCCACTGATCGTCGATCCGCCGCCGACGTTCGCCTCCAGGCACATCGGCGTCGCAAAATGCCATCGGCCGTGCGCTCATCCCGCACGGCCGGTTGCGTTTACGGGCTACCGAATCGATGCTGGCGATCGAATGGCGTCCACGCCATCATTGGGACGGCAGCGTGACCACGCAGCGATGCAAGCCGTGTCCAGACGCCAGATACTTCCGCTCAAAAGGTGTGATGGGTTCCACGGATGCCGGACCGTCCTGCGGCGGCCACGCTTCGACGTGGGGCGTGACGCCGCTCAGCCACGTGACCGCCAGCGCGAATTCGTCGATGTAGATATCCCAGTTGCTGCGACACTCCAGCACGCCACCGAGGGCGACGACCGTCGGGAACACGGCATGCGCATGCCATCGACGTGCCAACTGACCGATCTTCGGCCACGGATTCGGATAGAGGATGTAGTGACGCGCAGGACGAATGCCCGCGTCATGAAGCTGCCGCCAGAAGTCCACGAGATCGGCGCGCACCCACACGAAGTTCTCGGGCCACACACCGTCCCACCAATCCTTGCCGCGCACGATGCGGCTCTCCGACTGATCGATGCCGATGACGAAGTGATCGGGAAATTGTGTGGCCAGCCGCAGCGTGCTCTCACCGACGCCACATCCGGCATCGATGATCAACGGCGCGGCGCCTGCATTGCGCCACGCGGCGATAGCGGCATCGAATGCCGCAGCACTGTAGGCCGCAAGCGGCTTGCGAAAGGTCGCGTTGCGATGACGCGCCACGAGCTCTGCGAGTTTGTCGTGCGGGCCGGTTTGGGCACTGTCGACAGTGCGTGAATTTGCAAACATACCGAAGCGTAGGAACGGGAGATGGCCTGAGGCGACGCGCAAACGTGCATTGCACAAACCGCGTGAAATAGCGTGAATTACGCCGCTATTCGAGCGATTGCGCGAACGCCCCGGATGCCACAATGCGCCCCCTGTTACCGCAGGACACGCGCTTTCGCCGCGAAACACGCGTGTGGACGGCGCAGTGTTTGCACGATCGATGCAGTCTCGTCGGAGGATCGACGCGCGTTGCGCCGCATCGAATCACGTCGAAACATCGCTCAGACAGGGCCGCATTGTAGCGCGGTGTAACTTTCACGAGGCGCACTGTTACGTCTGCGGGCTTACCCGGCGGGCGTCAGCGGCTTTTTTTCGGTTAAGATGGATGCCGCTTCGCCGCTGTCTTTCAAAATGCGGTCAAGCTTCTTCGCGAGCGGTGTGTGCGAGCGATTCGTGAAATGAGTCGTCGCATGCCCGCATTGCTCAGCAATACTCAGGGCCGGTTCATGCGAACAGCCTGAACGGTCTGTCAGCCCCCGAGATTACGTCAAGCAATGTCGAATCGATTTTTTCAACGCGCCGCAGGCGTCGTGATGCGAGCCGTGCGCCAGGTCGCCGGCATCGCCGCGGTCGCTGCGCCGCTCTGCCTGTCGGGCTTCACTGCCCCGGCACAGGCCTTCACGCTCGAACAGCATCGCACGCTGGTCGAGCAATTCATCAACACCCGTCACGCGGATCCGCTGGTGGCCGATTGCGCTGCGCACGCGAGTTTCGTCGTCGCTACGCTGCCCGGTTACGAGAGTGTGGAATACGGCGAGACGGCGCTCGATTCGGGGCACGCGAAAGTCGAACCGTGGAACGGTCCGTTCGACGATCGCAAGCAACGTGTCGACGTCACGCAGATGGTGGAGCTCGACGGCGTCGGCAAGCGCACGTCCGGTCAGACCGACAACATCCACATTCGCTGTGGCTACGCCGATGGCCGCATGATGGGCTTCGATTACACCTCGCCGCTCTCGCAGGTGGAGCAGCCCGTGAAGCGCGCAACGCGCAGCAACACGCGCGGCAAGGCATCGCACGCCACGGCGAAGTCAGGCAAGCGCACCACGACGGCAAAATCGTCGGGAAGCAAGTCGACAACGAAGTCGAGCACCGCGAAAAAGAGCACGACGAAAAAGAAGAACTGATCGTCGGACGATCGCGGGTTGCGGTATGACGCACGACGCATTGCGCGTCGTGCGTTGTCGCGTGCGTAGCCTTTCGCTCTGACGTCCGACGTGACGACCGACGTGACAGCCATTACGACGCGACGACATCCATCAGGGCGACGCGCAGGCCCCATCACGGCGTGCCTGCATGCGACATCTCCATTCAGGCCTGATCGGCCTGTAGCTGCGCCCAGATCGCGGCAAGCATCGACGCGCCCAACGCAGCACTGCGCGCCCCGCTCCATCCGACTTGCGGATCGGGGCGGTTCGCGTTGTCCTTGAACGGCATTTCGAGCGTGAGCGACAGGCAGCCGAAACGGTGCGCGATCCATTTCGAGGCCAGCTTCAGCGACTCGGGACCGTGCTTGCCCGGCGGATAGCCGAACTTGTCCTGAAAGTCGAGGCTCGCCGCTTTCAGACGTTCGCCGAAGGCTTTCTCGCGCGCGAGCACGGCATCCGTGCCCCATTCGACACCGTCGTTGCCCGCGAGAAATACGTAAGGCAGGGCCTCGTCGCCATGGACGTCGAAGAACATGTCGCAGCCGGTCGCCTCGATGGCGGCGCGCACGTGATACACCTCGGGACTGCGCACGAGATCGGGCGCTGCCCACTCGCGATTGAGGTTCGCGCCGGTCGCGTTCGTGCGCAGGTTGCCGCGCGACGACCCGTCGGGATTCATGTTCGGCACGACGTAGAACACCGCGTCGTCGAGCAAGGCCGGCGCGAGCGGATCGCCCGCCCAGTCACCCGCGCCGAGCAGACGACGCAGCATGCCTTCGACGAACCACTCCGCCATCGTCTCCCCCGGATGCTGCCGCGCGATCACCCAGATGCGGCGCTTGCCGGCACGCGGCTCGCCCACCGTGAGCAACGTCATGTCGCGACCGTCGACGGTCTGCCCCAGCGAGCGCGAACGCACCAGCGGCGAATTTTGCGAAGTGCCCAGCAACGCCAGATGACGCTCCTCCCCATACGGCTCGAAGTACGCCAGATACACGCTGTCGTGGGCGGGCGTGAAGGCCACCGTCATGACCTGCCCGTCATACGACGTCGGCACACGGAACCACGTCACCCGGTCGTAGGACGCCACGGCACGATAGTTTTCCCAGCCACGCGGATAGGACGTCTGCCCGGCGTTATCGAACACGATGCGGCACGGCACGCCCTTCACGCCCTGCACACAAAAATGGAACCACTGCGCGAATTCGGCGGCGCCGTCCGGCGCAATGCGAACATGGATGTCGTCGGCGCGCTCGGCGCTCACTACCTGAATAGCGCCGCTGTCGAACTGGCTGCTGATGCGTACGGTCATGGCGAGTCTCGCTGGCGAAAAAGAAAAGCCCCGGGACGTTACCCGGGGCTATGGGCGGGCGTCAGGCCACGCGGCGACGGAAAACCCACAGCGAATCGTTCGAAACGCTGTCGTCGAACGCATACCCTTCGGTGTCGAAGGCCTTGAGTTGCTGCACGTCGGTCACGCCGCGCTCGATGGCGTAACGGGCCATCAGACCGCGCGCGCGCTTGGCGTAAAAGCTGATGATCTTGTACTTGCCGCTCTTCCAGTCCTCGAACACCGGCGTAATCACCGGCGCTTCGACCAGACGGCGCTTGACGACCTTGAAGTACTCTTCCGACGCGAGATTGACCAGCACACGGCGCGTCTCGCCATGCTCGGCGAGCGACGCGTTGATCGTCTGCGTCACACGCTCACCCCAGAATGCGTAGAGATCACGGCCGCGTTTGTTCACGAAGCGCGTGCCCATCTCGAGACGGTACGGTTGCAGCAGATCGAGCGGGCGCAGCACGCCGTAAAGGCCCGACAGAATGCGCAGGTGCTTCTGGGCGAATTCGAGCTGGCGGGCGTCGAGCGTGCGGGCGGAAAGACCCTCGTAGACGTCGCCATTGAAGGCGAGTACAGCCTGCTTGGCGTTGGTAGTGTCGAAGCGCGGCGACCACTCGGCGTAGCGCGTGGCGTTCAGCGCGGCGAGTTGATCGGAAATGCTCATGAGCGAGCCGACCTGTGCCGGGCTCAGTTCACGCAGACCTTCGATCAGTTCGGCAGCGTCGTCCACGAACTGCGGCACGGTGTGCGTGCTCACGTGAGGCGGCGTTTCGTAGTCGAGCGATTTGGCCGGCGAGAGAACAATTATCATATCGGGTGCAGCGTTCCTGCTTGATCAAGAAACTAACGAGAAACCGTCATTCTATCCAATGCTTCAAAACGCTGTTGCCACGCCCGCTGATCGGGCCTTCGCCGAGCATCTCGACACTCTCGCCACGCCACCGCGTGTGGTTCTCGACACCAATGTGTGGATCGATTTGCTCGTCTTCGACGATCCGGTGGCGCGCCCGGTGCGCGACGCCATCGTCGAGCGCCGCCTCACCGCACTGATGGCGCCGCGCTGCCGCGACGAGCTGGCCATCGTCCTCACGTACCCGCAATTTGCCTCGCGTGAGATCGACAACGACGCCGCGCTGGTCTGGGTCGACACCCACACGCACCGCATCGTCGTCCCCGAAGACGCCCCTGTGCCCGCGCAACTCCCGCTGTGCCGCGACCGCGACGATCAGAAGTTCCTCGAAGCCGCCCGCGACGGGCATGCGCACTGGCTCGTCAGCAAGGACAAGGCCGTGCTCAAGCTGCGCAGCCGCGTGGCGCGTCAGTTCGGCTTCCGGATTCTGACGGCGAGCGCCTTCACGTCGCTGCTGGTCGTTGCCGGGCTCTGATCGTCGTTGATGGTCATTGAGGGTCGGTGAATGGGGACACGTCCGAAAGCCCGCTAAGAAAATACCGGCGGACGGCCTATCGATAGTCCGAAATCGCAGGTGCCCTGACCATGGACGGCCCGCAGCGGTGGCGCGACGGCGTTAGAATGGCGGCCTGATCACTGCATCGTTGATTGCCAACATGAACGCGCCTCACACTGGATCCACCACGCCTGCGCTGGTTGCCCCGCCGCTCGCGTCGCGCCTGCCGAACGTCGGCACGACCATCTTCACCGTCATGTCGGCGCTGGCTGCCGAGAAGCAGGCGGTGAACCTCGGGCAAGGCTTCCCCGACTTCCCGTGCGATCCGAAGATCGTCGACGCCGTCTCGCGCGCCATGCGCGAAGACCACAACCAGTACCCCCCGATGGCCGGCGTGCCCGCGCTGCGTCAGGCCATTGCCGCCAAGATCGGCAAGCTCTATGGCCAGGCGTACGACTGGAACACGGAAATCACGGTGACGGCCGGGGCCACGCAGGCCCTGCTGACGGCAATTCTCGCCACGGTGCATCCGGGCGACGAAGTCATTGTGTTCGAGCCAACGTACGACAGCTATGTCCCGTCGATCGAGCTGGCTGGCGGCAAGCCGGTGTTCATTACCCTCGAGGCCCCCGAGTTCCGGATTCCGTTCGACAAGCTGGCCGCTGCCATCACACCGCGTACGCGCCTGATCCTGTTCAACACGCCGCACAATCCGAGCGGCACCGTGTGGCATGAGCAGGACCTCACGAAGCTGGCCGACATCGTGGCAGGCACCGACATCCTGCTGATCTCGGACGAGGTCTACGAACACATGGTGTACGACGGCAAGCGTCATGAGAGCGTGGCGCGTCACCCCGAACTCGCGCGCCGTAGCTTCATCGTGTCGAGCTTCGGCAAGACGTATCACGTGACGGGCTGGAAGGTCGGTTTCGTCGCGGCGCCCGCATCGCTGTCCGCCGAATTCCGGAAGGTGCATCAGTTCAACGTGTTCACGGTCAACACGCCGATGCAGGTCGGTCTGGCCGACTACATGCGTGACCCTGCGCCTTATCTGGAACTCGCAGGTTTCTATCAGAAGAAGCGCGACCTGTTTCGTGAAGGTCTCGCGGGCACCCGCTTCAAGCTGCTGCCATGCGAAGGCACCTACTTCCAATGCGTGGATTACAGCGCGATCAGCGACATGAGCGAAGCCGACTTCGCGCTTTGGCTGACGGGCGAGATCGGCGTTGCGGCGATCCCGGTCTCCGCGTTCTATCACCAGCCGCACGAGTCGGGCGTGGTGCGCTTCTGCTTCGCCAAGCAGGACGACACGCTGCGTGAAGCCCTGAAGCGTCTCGCCAAGGTCTGACCTGACGGCAATCGGCGCCGCCCCCGGCGCCGATTGAGCTCAACCTGGGCTCACCCGGGCTCAACCTGCCTTCTTGGCCTGTTGTGCCTGCTGATAAGCCTTCTGCTCGGCACGCATGCGCTGGAACGACTCGCGCTCCGAGAGCATCTTGCCGTAGGCTTTCCAGTCGATGCCTGCCGCGTTCAGGAAGTCTTCGCCATACACGGCTTGCGTGGCCATGCCGAGAATCGGCAGATGGATGCCCGCGGCGATGTCGACCATCGTGAACGTTTCGCCCGCCACGAACGGTGCGAATTTTGCCAGACGCTTGAACGCCACGATGTTCCGGCGCAGCAGCTTCTCGGTGCGATTGCGCGTGCCTTCCGACACCGTGCCGCCAAAGAACGCCTGCGAGTAGATCTCGCGCACCACCAGCTCCAGATGCAACTCCACCATCGTGAGGAGTTCGCGCTCTTTTGCCTGCCGCCACGGATCGGCAGAAAACAGCGCCGGCGTCGGATGCGTCACTTCCAGGAAATCGCAGATCACCTGCGACTCGGCCAGAAAGCCTTTCTCCGTTTGCAGATACGGCACCTTGCCCAGCGGCGAGCATTGCAGCAGCGGCTCGTCCTGGCACGGGATGGATTCGGATTCTTCGAAGGGCAGCCCCTTCTCGTACAGCACAACCTTAACCTTGTTGTAATAGTTGCTGACTGGAAAGCCGTACAGCTTCAACATGATGTCTCCCATGTGAGTAGGCCCGCGTTTGCCCGCCCGTCGGTGACCGACTGGCGAGCGCCGGGTACCGGAAGTGTACCGTCACTGCACAACGGTTCGTGAGCGGAATTCAACCGCCACCGTCCCGAATTTCGGTGTCATGCCCTATGGCACTCCATCGCGCCCCAGATGCTCGCCCTCTCCCTTGCCCTGACCGCTCAGCGGAACAATCGCTGGCAACGGCGACGAGATCGGCGACAATAGCCGCAGCGCGATTTGGGCATCGGTTTGCATCGCCCGGCAACTCGGCAGGAAATTCATTTCCCGACCGACCGGTCGGACGATAGAATGACGAGTCACGTCGACGGCATCGAGCTGCGGGCCTTCAGGCGGGCGGGCTTGCATGCCGTCCTGCGGAGATCCGCGAGATGCCGCGCACCATCAAAACGATATCGGTCGACGACCATCGACCCCAACTTCGAGACACGCCGAATGACTGCATCCCCCTCTTCCGCTGCGCCTGCCGCCCCGATCACCCCGCGCCCCGTCATCGAAGTCCTCGGCATCGTCGGTGCCGGCGCCATGGGTCGTGGCATCGCCCAGATCGCCGCGCAAGCCGGTCTGCGCGTCAAGCTCTACGACACCAACGCCAAGGCCGTACAAGCCGCGCTGGACGCTTTGCGTGACACGCTGGACAAGCTGGCGGCCAAGGGCAAGATCGAGGCATCGAGCGTCGACGCGACGATGGGCCGCCTGCAGGCCTGCAACGCGCTGGAGGATCTGGCCGACTGCCAACTAGTCGTCGAGGCCATCATCGAGAAGCTTGAGATCAAGCGCGACCTGTTCCGCTCGCTCGAAGGCATTGTCGCTGCCGATGCGATTCTGGCGTCGAACACCTCGTCGCTGTCGATCACGGCGATTGCTGCGGCGTGCGAGCGCCCGGAGCGCGTCGCCGGGTATCACTTCTTCAACCCGGTGCCGCTCATGAAGGTGGTCGAAGTCATCGACGGCCTGCGCACCGCCCCGGAAGTCGGCGACGCCCTGCTCGCCCTCGGCCAGCGCATGGGTCACACGGCCGTGCGCTGCAAGGACATGCCCGGTTTCATCGTCAACCATGCCGGTCGCGGCATGAACACCGAAGGGCTGCGCGTGGCGAGCGAAGGCATCGCGAGCTTTGCCGACATCGACCGCATCCTGCGCGAGCAGGCAGGTTTCCGTCTCGGCACGTTCGAGTTGCTCGATCTGACGGCCCTCGACGTCTCGCATCCCGTGATGGAATCGATCTATCACCAGTTCTACGAGGAAGCCCGCTTCCGCCCGTCGCCGATCACCGCAGTGCGCTTCGCCGGTGGCCTGCTGGGACGTAAGGTCGGTGAAGGCTTTTACCGCTACGTCGATGGCAAACAACAGGTGCCGCCCGAAGCACCGGTGCCGGACACGCTGCCGGCGAGCGTCTGGGTCAGCCGCGCCGACACACGCGGCTTCGCCGCCGTGGTCGAACTGCTCGGTGCGACGGGGGTGACCATCGAAAGCGGCGACAAGCCGTCGGAGACGGCGCTGATCGTCGTCACGCCGCTCGGTCTCGATGCGACGACCTGCGCTGTCGAGCAAGGCCTGGACGCCACGCGCACCGTTGCCGTGGACACGCTGTTGCCGCTCGCGGGCGCGAAGCGTCACACGCTGATGACCACACCGGTCACCACGGTGGATGCACGCAACGCCGCCCACGCACTGTTCGCGCAGGGCGGCACGCCGGTGACGGTGATCCGGGACTCGGCCGGCTTCGTCGCGCAGCGTGTCATCGCCACCATCGTGAACATCGGCGCTGACATCGCACAGCAACGCATTGCGACGCCGGGCGACATCGACCGCGCCGTCACGCTGGGCCTCGGCTACGCCAAGGGGCCGCTCGCGCTCGGCGACGCTGTCGGGGCGCGTCAGTTGCTCACCGTGCTGCGCAACCTGCAATCGTTCTATGGCGACCAGCGCTATCGCCCGTCGCCGTGGCTCACGCGCCGCGCGCAGCTCGGCGTGTCGCTGCTCACCGACGAACAGTGATCCGGAGACCCGCTCATGGCCGCTGAACTGCTTGCCGAACGCGTCGACCACACGCTGGTCCTGACGCTCTCCAACCCCGGTGCCCGCAACGCCCTGCATCCGGACATGTACGCCGCCGGGGTCGAGGCACTGGCCACCGCCGAGCGCGACGCCTCGGTGCGTGCCGTGGTGCTCACCGGTGCCGACAACTTCTTCTGCGCCGGAGGCAACCTGAACCGTCTGCTGGAAAACCGCCAGAAAGACCCGTCCGTGCAGGCCGCGAGTATCGATGCGCTGGCCGAGTGGATCGAAGCCTTGCGTGCCTGCCCGAAGCCGATCATCGCTGCCGTCGAAGGCGCAGCGGCCGGTGCCGGCTTCTCGCTGGCGCTGGCGTGCGACCTGCTGGTCGCGGCAGACAACGCGAAATTCGTGATGGCGTACGTCAAGGTCGGCCTCACGCCGGACGGCGGTGGCTCGTGGTTCCTGTCGCAGGCACTGCCCCGCCCGCTCGCCACGGAGATCCTGCTCGAGGGCAAGCCGGTGACAGCCGCGCGTCTGGCAGCGGCCGGACTCGTCAATCGTGTCGTCGCGCCGGGTCAGGCCCGCGCGGAAGCCCTGAACTGGGCGACGGATCTCGCCCAGTTGTCGCCGAATGCCGTGGGCCGTATCAAGGCGCTCGTCGAGAGCGGCGCGAGCGAGACGCTGACGTCGCAACTCGGTGCCGAGCGCGATAACTTCGTGGCATCGCTGCATCATGCAGATGGTCTGGAAGGGATCAGCGCCTTCCTCGAGAAACGTCCGGCACAATACACCTGATCGCTCGTCGGCTGAACGGCATGCATGACGCGTTCCGTTCAGCCGGCATGTGCTTCCTACGCACTGGCGAGTCCGGCGGGTTGTCGCATTGGGACGCGCGCCATCGGTCACTGCCAGGCACGCCGCACTACGCCAAGGTACGCTGACGGCTGCCCCACGTTCAGGAGAATTTCCGCATGAGCTCACTCGGCCATCTCGGCCCCGCCGCCGGTCCGCTGGCGTTCACCCTGCCGCAGCGCCGCCGCATCTATCTGATGCGTCACGGCGACGTCACCTACTTCGACGACAGCGGCAAACCGATCGATGCCGATACCGTCCCGCTCAATGCGCTGGGCCGCACGCAAGCCACCGCTGCCGGACGTGCCTTCGCCGCCGAGCACATCCGCTTCGATCGCGTGATCGTCAGCGGTCTGCCGCGCACGCGCGAGACGGCGGAACGGGTTCTTGCCGAGACAGGACAACACATCGATATCGAGACGTGGACCTGCTGGCAGGAGATTCGCGCCGGTAGCATCTCGCATCTGCCACCCGCCGAACTGGCGCAAGCCTTTCTCAGCGCGTTCGACGGGCTGGTGCCCGAGGACACGCGTTTCATGAATGGCGAGTCGGTGCGTGAGCTGCTCGATCGTGTGGTTCCGCCGCTCACCGAACTTCGGGACGACAAATCGTGGGACACGGTACTGCTGGTGTTGCACGGCGGCGTGAATCGCGCGATTCTCTCGCATGCCATGCACCCGGACGGCCGCCTCTTTCTCGGTCAGCTCGCACAGACGCCCGCGTGCATCAACGCCCTCGACGTCGGCGACAAGCCTGGAGACTGGGTGGTGCGCCTCATGAACTATGCGCCGCCGCAGCCGTTGCACCGTGACAATCGGCTCACCGTCATGGAGAAAATCTTCGCGTCTTTTCTTAGTTCACGTCAGGGGCGTTAAGCGTGCACGAGTCGCGCGAACCTCGTCAGTCCTGATGTCAGCGCACGGATCGGACCATTCCGGTCCGTCGCTCAGCATCCGTGCCCTACTGAAGTCGTCGTAACCGGCAAAACCCACGAATTCGTCTCGATCAACGCAACACCGGAAATGCAGGAGACAGCATGGCCGAGGAGCTTGTACAGGACTTTTCCGCATTTGCAGGCGAACGCACGTTAGGCGATCGCCTTCCCTTCGACGCCACGGCGCTCGAACGCTGGCTGACCGCCCACGTCGACGGTTACGACAGTGACGCCGGCCCGCTCGTCATCACGCAATTCAACGGCGGACAGTCCAATCCGACCTACCGGCTGACCACACCCGCAGCCGCCTACGTGCTACGCACCAAACCCGCCCCGGCGGCCAAACTTCTCCCGTCCGCACATGCCATCGAGCGCGAGTATCGCGTGATGGATGCGCTGTCTCGCACCGACGTCCCCGTCGCGCGCATGCGTGGCCTGTGCGAGGACGAAAGCGTGATCGGACTCGCGTTCTACGTGATGGATTTCGTGGACGGTCGCGTGCTGTGGGATCCGTCGCTCCCGGGCATGACGTCGACGGCGCGCAGCGAGATCTACGACGAAATGAATCGCGTCATCGCCGCGCTGCATCGCGTCGACTATCGCGCCGTCGGCCTCGAATCGTATGGCAAGCCGGGGGACTACATGGCGCGTCAGATTGCGCGATGGAGCAAGCAGTACCGGGCGTCGGAGACGGACACCATCGACGCGATGGACCGGCTCATCGACTGGCTGCCCGCCCATTTGCCCGCCGTCACGGCAAGCGCCCCGGAGCGCACGACCCTCGTACACGGCGATTTCCGTCTCGACAATCTGATCTTCCATCCGAGCGAACCACGCGTGCTCGCCGTGCTCGATTGGGAGTTGTCGACGCTGGGTGATCCGCTCGCTGACTTCAGCTATCACTGCATGGCGTGGCACGTCAGTCCCGGCGTGTTTCGCGGCATTGCGGGACTCGACTGGCCAGCGCTCGGTATTCCCAACGATGCCGACTACATCCGTCGATACAGCGAGCGCACGGGTAGCGTACCGCCTGCACAGTGGGACTTCTATCTCGCATACAACATGTTCCGGATTGCGGCGATCCTGCAAGGCATCATGAAGCGTGCAAGCGACGGCACCGCCGCCAGCGCACAGGCGCTGGACGCGGGCAAACGGGCGCGTCCGATGGCGGAACTCGCGTGGGCATATGCCCAGCGAGCGGAAGGTAGAGACAGTCACTGAACGGAGACCTCATGGATTTCAGCTACAGCCCGAAAGTCGAAGCGCTGCGTGCGCGCCTGTCCTCGTTCTTCGACGAGCACATCTTTCCGAACGAGCAGCGCTATCTGGAAGAGATCGACATCGCGCGGCGCAACGGCGACGCGTGGCAACCGTCGCAAGTCATCGAGCGTCTCAAGCCCCTCGCACAACAGGCCGGGCTGTGGAACCTGTTCCTGCCAGACTCTGGGCGCGGCGCGGGGCTTACCAACGTCGAGTACGCGCCGCTGTGCGAGATCATGGGACAGGTGCCGTGGGCGCCGGAGGTCTTCAACTGTAACGCGCCCGACACCGGCAATATGGAAACGCTGGAGCGCTACGCCACCGACGCACAGAAAGCGCAATGGCTCGAACCGCTGCTGCGCGGCGAGATCCGTTCCGCCTTCCTGATGACGGAGCCGGACGTGGCGTCGAGCGATGCGACCAACGTGCAGTGCCGCATCCGGCGTGAGGGCGACGACTACGTCGTCAATGGTCGCAAGTGGTGGTCCACGGGCGCAGGCGCCCCCCGCTGTGCGCTCTACATCGTGATGGGCAAGACGGATCCGGACGCCCCGAAGCACGCGCAGCAATCGATGATCCTGATTCCGGCGGACGCGAAAGGTGTTTCGCGGGTGCGTCCGCTCACCGTCTTCGGCTACGACGACGCCCCGCATGGTCATATGGAGATCGTGCTCGACGACGTTCGCGTGCCCGCCAGCAGCCTGCTGCTCGGCGAAGGACGCGGCTTCGAAATCGCGCAGGGACGCCTCGGCCCGGGACGCATCCACCATTGCATGCGGCTCATCGGCCTGGCGGAGCGCGCCCTTTCGTTGATGTGCCGCCGCACGCTCTCACGCGAAGCGTTCGGCAAGCCGATTGCGGCGCAAGGCGTCACCCGCGAGCGCATCGGTGAAGCGCGGTGCCTGATCGAGCAGGCGCGTCTGCTCACGCTCAAGGCGGCCGACATGATGGACACGGTCGGCAACAAGGCCGCGCGCGCCGAGATTGCCATGATCAAGGTCGTCGCCCCGAACATGGCGTGTCAGGTCATTGACTGGGCGATTCAGGCGCATGGTGCGGCGGGGCTCTCCGGGGACTTCCCGCTGGCTTATGCCTACGCCAGCGCCCGCACGCTGCGCTTTGCCGACGGCCCTGACGAAGTCCATCGCAACGCTATCGCGAAGCTGGAACTGGCGAAGTACGCGGCGAATGCCGCCGACGGTCACTGACCCCACGCCCGGCAGGGAAAAACGTTCTGTGGTGTAATTTGCGAGCCGTTTTCTCCGGGGACGTGACCGATTCGCGCCCCCGGTGTGCTTCGCTGCCGTCACCGTGCCGGGCGCCCTGCGCAATCGTTGCTGCGCCAGACAAGGAGTGACGTCGACCGACGCCCGAGCGTCGCTGTCGAACGAGACGAATCGAATCGTTCCATGGCGTTCGCCGACGTCCCCTACCGTTCCAACAAGGAGCCGCAATTGATTCAGGTCTATTCCTGGGCCACGCCCAACGGCCACAAGGTCCACATCATGCTCGAAGAGTGCGGGCTGGCCTACCACGCGCATGCCGTCGACATTGGCGCGGGCGACCAGTTCAAGGACGAATTTCTCGCCATCTCGCCGAACAACAAGATTCCGGCCATCGTCGATGAAGACGGCCCGGACGGCAAACCGATCTCCCTGTTCGAATCGGGCGCGATCCTGCTGTATCTGGCCGGCAAGACGGGCCGCTTCCTGCCGGAAGACGTCCGAGGCAAGTACGAAACGCTTGAATGGCTGATGTTCCAGATGGGCGGTGTGGGGCCGATGCTCGGGCAGGCGCACCACTTCCGCATCTACGCTCCGGAGAAGATCGATTACGCGATCAAGCGCTACACGAACGAAGCGCGACGTCTGTACGGCGTGCTCGACAAGCGTCTGGGCAACCATCCCTATGTCGCGGGCGACATGTACACCGTAGCGGACATCGCCATCTGGCCGTGGCTGCGCTCATGGAAGAATCAGGGCGTGGAGCTCTCGGACTTCCCGAACGTGCAGAAATGGTTTGAAGCGATCGAGGCACGCCCGGCGGTGCAACGCGGTATCAAGGTGCTCGCCGACGCCCGCAAGCCGCTTCAGGACGACAAAGCGCGCGAAATGCTCTTCGGCGCAACGCAGTACGCCCGACGCTAATCACCCGGTACGGCAGCTTGCCGGTCGCCGCCCTCCGGTCAATCTGGGGGCGGCAATGGGTTTCCCCTTGCCATGACGATGGCACGCTGCGTGAACTTCTGCGCACCGTGCCGTCGGACGCCAACGCTTCCGCTGGGCCGCAGATCGCCATCCGGCCGGACGTCACTTAAAGTGGTTTACACTTCGAAACAAAGTGCGGTATCGCCGAAATGCGGGCGGTGCTAATCTAGGCGCATTCTCGGGCGCGGTGCACAGCCGTCGTCCCCTTGCAGTTCGCAGTCCCTCGCCGCTGGCTTTTGGAAGATCCGGGAGATCCACATATGTCAGGCAAGTTCGAACTCAAGCGCAGCCCCAACGGTGAATTCCACTTTCATCTGCTGGGCGAGAGCGGGCACATCATTCTTTCCTCCGAAACGTACAAGGCGCGCGCGTCGGCGCAGAACGGCATCGAGTCCGTTCGCAAGAATTCGGGGGAAGATCACCGGTTCGAGCGCAAGACGTCCACCTCGGGACGCCCCTACTTCGTGCTCAAGGCGCGCAACGGCGAGATCATCGGCCAGAGCCAGATGTTCTCCACCGCCGAGCAAATGGAAGACGGGATCAAACAGGTCAAGCACGACGCGCCTGCGGCCTCAGTAAGCGATTTGTCGCATTGAGCAAGACGGCATCGCGCGGTTGACGGCGGCGTCCGCACGCGGGCCGTTCTCGCTTGTCCCTTCACGCGCCGGGACAGACTTCTGCCGCCATCCCGGCCAGATATCGCGATGACATGCCGATGACGGCTAACGTACCGGCAGCGCCTCACGGGTCCATTGCATGCGCGTACCCTGGTCGTATTGGCAGTCATGGACATTCACGTGGTTATCGATGGTGCTCGGTGTGGCGCATTTGCCCAGGATCGTCTTCAACCAGCTCGTCGTTGTGTCGTATCGGTATGTCCCGGTCCCGAGATAGCTTGTTGAGAGAATGACCACATCGGGGAGTGTATCGATACGGAGATATCTGAATTGGGTCGGTGAGGTAACTGAGTCCGCAGAGATGATGGATCCCACGAAATCGTTGAGTTCGTAGAACGAGAAGTCAGCGGGGCCCGTGCACGTTGCCGGATATGGCCGACTGACGTCGCTACGCAAGCACAGGCCACTTTCCTTGTTCTTGTAGCGATAAGGCCCATTCGGAATCAGACGCTTGATTCGTACGCAGGATACTGCGTTAGGCAATGACTCACCGGTACTTCGAAATCCATTGGCAATGAATGCCCGCTTTCCCGAACCATCATTCAATATCTGGCCGGCAGGAATACCGGAAGCGGCCGCGACAGAGGTCGGAGGAATGTTGGCGATCGGACCATTCCCAGGGCCAAACGACACGATGTAACGGGCATAGACTTCGCGGCCGTCGCAGTTCGGTGAGCCTTCGATATCGATCTCCATGCCCTCATGTGCACCAACGACCTCGAACGTGTTGTAGATATTGTCGTCGCAGCCGAATTCGTCGTTATGAAAGTTGACGTACATGTCGTCGAGCGCGGTGAACGTGCACTGCTTTCCGTCACCCGTACGACGCATGACGATCGTCGGCAACGCACGATTACCGGGTTCCCCCTTCTGCGCATCGAGCTCCCGTATGCGCGCCGCAACGGCCTCGGGCGATGGATGCGCGACGTCCGGCGCATTCGGTGCGCTTGCGGCAATCGGCAGAATCGATGCCCCAGGCTGCGCCAGCGCCGTCGCAGAAAATAGGAAGCAACCTGCGATGCTCAAACCGAGCGCGGCAGCACGAATGGCAACGCCTTGAAAAGCGTGCATCACCTTGATCGACAGCTTCATCCCGGAACCTCCATCTCAAAAGTCCATCGCTCACAACGCGCTCAACACCCCATAGATCGTGACGTCATATCATTCGCGACTAACGTACCGGCAGCGGCTCTCGAATCCATTGCATGCGCGTGCCGGCGTTGAATCGACACTCATGGACGCGCACTTCGTTCGGATGCTCGTACTGCTGTGTTGCACAGATGCCGGGAATCGTCCTGAGCCAGTTCGTCGTCGAGTTGTAGTTGATCGACAGCGTCGGGTCATAGCCCGTCGATATCTCAAGCACTGCGTCGCCAAGGTTGGCCTTGAGAAACTTACGGTTGGCGGCGTCGGCTACCGATTCCGAGGGGACCATCGTGCCCCAGTAATCGTTGAGCTCGTAGAAGGAGAACACGCCGGGGCCGATGCATTGCGCTGGGGGAGGCCGATCGACGTCGCTTCTCAGGCACATGCCGCTATCCCGATTCTTGTAGCGATAGGGACCGTTCGGCATCAGCGTCCTGACCATCACACATGACACCGCATTGGGTAGTGGCGCCCCCGAACTCTTGTAGCCATTGGCAATGAACGCTCTCACGCCGGAGCCGTCGTTCAATATCTGACCGACGGGAATTCCCACGGAGGCGGCAACAGACGTCGGTGCAATGTTTCCGACGGGTCCATGCCCTGGGCCGAATGAAACGATGTAGCTGGCGTAAGCTTCACTGCCGTTGCAGTTCGGGGCGCCTTCGATTTCGATTCGCATGCCTTCGTGCGCCCCGATGACTTCGAACGTGTTGTAGATGTTGTCGTCGCATCCGTATGGGGCGTCGTGAAAATTCACATACGACCCATCGAGGACAGAAAACGAGCACTGCTTGCCGTCGCCCGTACGACGCATGACGATCGTCGGCAACGGATGATTGCCCGCTTCGCCTTCCTGAGCCTTGAGCGCCCGTATGCGCGCCGCAATGGCCTCGGGCGATGGCTGTACGACATCCGGCGCGGACGGTGCACTTGCGTCAATCGGCAGAATCGATGCCCCGGGCTGCGCCAGCGCTGCCGTCGGCATGACGAGACAACCCGCGACGCCGAGACTCAGTGCCGCAGCGCGCCGTACAACACCTCGGAAAATGCACATCCACTCGATTGATCGTCTCATCGCGACACCTCTGCCTCGGAAGCCCCCTTCACACACGCGCGACGACAATGAACCTCTCACCCATTTCGCCAGACGCGAGCGCACCCAGCCCGTCATTGATTGATCACTTCGAACGACGACCGTCTGGCGTCCTGCAGAATGCCATCGTGATAGCCGAGCACCCACGCCGCGTTTTCCGGGGTCGGCAGCGAAATGGACGAGACGAGATCGCCGGAGAGATTGAGCTTGAATGCCGCCATCGTCCCTTCGGACGTCGCCACGGAAATCGTCACCGCGAGCGTGTCGCGAGACACCCGAAGCAGTTCGCGACCGTCGTGATCGAGCACCGCACTCAAGGCCGCATTACCCTCGAAGCTCGTCCACGCCATACGCATGGTATGCCCCTGCGGCGAGCGAATTTCCACGGGCACGTAGGGCGATAACGGGTCATTCAGATCGAATCGTTCAAGGCGTTCGGTACGCCCCGAGCGAAACGTGATCAGCACCGCATTCTCGAGCCGCTCGGCCTTGAACGTCGGCAATTTCCTGTCTGGAAATTCGATCTTGTCTACCGATAGCACCGCCAGATGCGTCTCGCCGTTAGAGAGCGTGAGGCGCTTGCTTACCGGCGTTAGCCGCGATGTTCCCCAGGACCAGCCGACGCCCAGACCAAGGTCCACGTTCTGCATGGCGCTGAAGGACAGGGAGAGCACGATATCAGGGCCCGCCAACGCGTTGACGGCAATCTCCGGCATCGAGATCCGGATGGAGTAGGTGCCGGTGCGAGGATCCACCCCCTTCTCCAGAAAGCTCAGGAAGCTCTGCGCGCCAGAGTACAGGGTGCTGTTATCCATCTGCGAGTGATACTGCTGATTCTCGGACATCGAGCCTCCCTGTGGTGGCTTCCAGCGTTAGGCACCACCGCCGTGACCACGCACGACGATCACATGTCGATCATTCCAGTCCCAGGTTGAGCTCCATGGCGTCACACTGTTCCGTGATCGTCAGCCGCAACAGGTTTTCCGTACCGTATTGATCACGCAATCGATAGGCCACGCTCGGCCCGTGCGCCGCCCCCTGATAAGGCCCCAGCGCAGGATCGGAGATGAAGGCAACTGCGCCGCACCCGGTTCGCGGCAGGTTGTTCCGCTCGTAGCGGTAAGACCCGATGAACTGTGTCTGAGAGTATTCGAAGGGACGAACGCGCTCGTCGCTCGACGGCGGCTTGGCGAAGCCGCAAAACGCGCCGGTGCGCGAGGTCACGGCGAGCCATCGGTACGCACTGGCATACTCGTCGAGCACTTCCATATCGCGAATTTCGCGACGTGCACCGTTCATCGTGAGGCCAAGGTAATAGACCGTGACCATGATGCCGCCCGCGACCGCAAATTTCTCCGGCGTCTCCCACTCCGTATCCCATGCCGAAAGCGGGGGCGGCCCGCCGGTACCGACGGCAAGAACGTCGACCTGACCTTCGCTGCCACTCACTTCATCGGAGAAAAAAGTGCGTCCGCTATCCAGGGTGATCGCAGCCGCCAGACGTTTGCGTGTGCCGTCGGCGTCCGCCGTCTGAATGTAGAAGTGGAAGTACTCCCGGTTAGGCACCGGGGGATCGGATGTCACCGGGACACTCCCCTCGTTCGTCGCCGAGACCGGAAAGAAATCGTAGAGGTTCCGCTGCGTCGATGCCCCCCACTTCCCCTGCGCCACCGGCATGGATGAGTCGACTACCGGTATCTCGAGTCTGGAAATACTGTCGATGATGTGCAGCGAACGCATTTCATCCGAAGACAAGGGCGCGTCGGCAATGATTTCGATCTGCAACATTACCTGGCACAGGCCATTGTTGTAGAGCCGTTGATCGGGCGACCAGACAGCAACCTTGAAAGTCGTGACGTCGGTCGCCCTCGTGCCCGGTGTACGCTTTCCCATGGCGGCTCTCGCATCAGAAATGTCGGTCCTTCGATACTAGCCGCGCAAAACAAAGGGGCAACTGTCAACGTTGACAGTTGCCCCGCGTGAAATCCGGTTGGCAATGGTAAGGCTAACAGGCAGCACGCAGCGTCGCCGGCGCATTGCGAATCACCGATTGGGCATCACTCCTGCAGCGCGCCGGCGGCCTTCGGCCAACGTCAAAGACGTTGCCGTTCAGGCGCCGCGCTTTCGATACAGGCCCGTACCTCGGAACCGGCAGACTTCCTCGCCGTGCTGATTGGTGGCGGTCCACAGTTGGCGCACGATGCCACGGTCGGGACGGCTCTTCGACGCGCGCACTTCAAGCGTGCTGCTCGTGACCGTTACCGTGTCGCCGGGGCGCACGGGCTTGAGCCATTCGATCTGCTCCACGCCCGGCGATCCCATGCTCGACGAGCGGGACAGCAGCTTGTCGACGTTCATCCGCATCATGATGCTGCACGTGTGCCAGCCGCTGGCGACCAGTCCGCCGAAATGTGACTCGCGTCCGGCCGCTTCGTCGACGTGAAACGGCTGCGGGTCGAACTGACGGGCGAAATGCACGATTTCGTCAGCCGTGAACGTGTATTCCCCAAGATCGAAGGTGTCGCCGACTGCGAAGTCCTCAAAGTAGTACTCGAGCGTTGCCATGCCAACCTCCCGTGGTGCGAGTGATCGATACGCGGCCAGATCAGGCCAGCGTCAGAGGAACATTATGCATGAGCGCACGACATCGCCATCCGCCACGCGATGTAGCGGAGATAGGCGAACGGCAGGCGGGACCCTTGAGGGAATTCGAGCGGATTTGAGGAGACCTGAAAGGACGGAAAGTCTCGGTCAGATCGTTATTGCAGCGTTTCCTTCACGCTGTCGGGCAACGGCAGCGACATGACGTCGATCCCTTCGTCGGCGAGCGCCTCGGCTTCTTCACGTGATGTCGTCCCGCGAATGTTACGCTCGGGCGCTTCCTGATAATGAATCTTGCGGGCTTCCTCGGCAAAGTTCGCCCCGACGTCTTCGGTATTTGCCATGACGTGCCGCACGGCTTTCATCCACAGCGTCTGCAGCTGACGCTGCGCGTCGGCGACCTCGGGCGAGGCTGCCCTCGCCGGCGCGACAGCACTGGCCTGCGTCGCTCCCGACAGGTTCAGACGAGGCGCGGACGGCATGCGCACGATAGCCGTGTCGCCGCACACCGGGCAACTCACCAGTCCCCGGGACTGCTGCGAAAGGTAATCGTCCTCCGAGCCGAACCAGCCCTCGAAGGTGTGCTCATGGGCACAACGCAAATCAAAAACCTTCATGATGCGACGGAAATGTCCCCGCCCCGGCGGATGGCCGGGACCGGAATGCAAAAATGACCGTGTAACGGTAAATCAGCGCAACGGCGAACGCTCGCCGGGCTGCCAGACTCCCGATAATATCTTTTCCAGCCAAAACGCGCCGATGATCGTCTTGACGTCAGTGACACGCCCGTCGCGCACCCATTCCAGCAGTTCCGTCGCTGGCATCTTGAAGACGTCGAGGAACTCGCCATCGTCGAGCTTCTGCTCGCCCTTCGTGAGGTCGCGCGCCAGCCAGATATCGATGAACTCGGTCGAGTAGGAAATCACCGGGTGAATGCGCGTGAGATAGTCCCAGCGCTTCGCCATATAGCCCGTCTCTTCGAGCAGTTCCCGCTGACCACACACGAGACCGCCCTCGGCCTCGTCGAGCTTGCCGGCGGGCAATTCCGTCATCACACGCTGCAACGGATACCGATACTGACGCTCCATGAGCACCTGACCGTCTTCGAACAGCGGAATCACCATCACGGCACCCGGATGCGTGGTGTACTCGCGGATGGCAGTCTTGCCGTCGGGCAGACGCACCCGATCGCGCTTGATGGTGAGGAAGGCCCCGTCGTACACGGTATCGCTTTCGATGCCCGTCTCGATCAGGTGCGAATCGTCATGCTTAGGTTGGGTCATAAGCCCTCCACGGCTAAAAATTGGCGAACCCAAAATACAAAACGCCGCCCTGGGGCGGCGTCTTGCTAGGCCATCATCTCACGCGGCAGCCGCCGGTCGATGACGCCACAAATACCGATACACGAATCCCGGGAACGCGAACACGACGAACAGGCTGGCGGTCACGGCGTAGAACTCCCAGCCCTGCGAGAAGACGTTACCGATGCCGGACTCGATCAGATAACCGAGCGCGCCGACCACGAAGTACGCCACGATCATCTCGACCAGACGCAGCCATAGCGACTTGGTCGCCGCCTTACGCGCGATAAACCCGAACAGCCGCTGGTTCACGAACGGCAGGTTCGCGCCCAGCACGGCCAGCAGAATCACCAGCGTTCCCCCTGCCGACATGCCCATCGTTCCAATCTCCCGCAACGTCCCGCGTGATCCCGCGCGATTCCGTCTTTCAAACGACAAGGCAGATCGTTCCGATCCGCCCTGTCCTGTTCCCTAAATGGCTTTGCTTGCCGTCGCTTAGCTGGCCAGCGTCAGCTTGATCGTACGCAGGCACCAGTCCATCAGCGAACCCGGCATCAAGCCCAGATAGAGCATGGCCAGACCGTTGAGCGACAGCACGAAGCGCATCGTACCGCTGCCTTGCAGCGCGTTAGTGTCTTCGGCCTTGTCGAAGTACATCAGCTTCACGACACGCAGGTAGTAGAACGCGCCGATCAGCGATGCCACCACAGCCACCACAGCCAGCCACACCATACCGGCGTTCACGACCGCTTGCAGCACAGCCAGCTTGGCGTAGAAACCTGCCAGCGGCGGAATACCGGCGAGCGAGAACATCAGCATCAGCATGACGAACGCAAACCACGGGCTACGCTGATTCAGACCCTTCAGATCCGAGAGGTTCTCGGCTTCGAAGCCCTGACGCGAGAGCAGCAGCACGATACCGAAGGTGCCCAGCGTCGTCAGCAGGTAGATCACGCTGTAGAACATCGACGAGCCGTAAGCATCGGCGATACCGTCGATCTTGCCGCCCACCACGCCCGAGAGCATGCCCAGCAGCACGAAGCCCATGTGCGAGATCGTCGAGTACGCCAGCAGACGCTTGACGTTGGTCTGCACGATAGCCGTCAGGTTACCGATCACAAGCGAGAGCACGGCCAGGATGATCAGCATCTGTTGCCAGTCGATCGCCAGCGGCAGCATGCCTTCGACGAGCAAACGCAGCAGCAGTGCGAAGGCACCCAGCTTCGGCGCGCCACCGATCAGCAGCGTGACCGGGGTCGGTGCGCCCTGATAGACGTCCGGCACCCACATGTGGAACGGTGCAGCGCCGAGCTTGAACGCGAGGCCGGCGACCACGAACACCACGCCGAACACCAGCACGATCTTGTTCACGGCGCCCGAAGCGATCACTTCGAAGACCTTGGCCAGTTCGAGCGAACCCGTCGCGCCGTACATCATCGACATGCCGTACAGCAGGAAGCCCGAAGCGAGCGCACCCAGCACGTAGTACTTCATGGCCGACTCGGTCGCATTCGTCGAATCGCGCCACACGGCGGCGAGTGCGTACAGCGACAGCGACATCAGTTCCAGACCCAGATACAGCGTCAGGAAGCTGTTGCCCGAGATCATCACCGACAGGCCCAGCAGCGAGAACAGGCTGAGGACATAGAAGTCGCCACGGGCGAGACCGCGCGCTTCCAGGTACTTCTGACCGTAGATGAAGGTGACGAACGTCGCCAGACCACCGAAGGCCTTGAGCAGGTTCGACATCGGGTCGGCGATGAACACATTGCCGAACAGGTAGTGCGACGCCGGGTCGGCGGAGTTGCACGCCCACAGCACCGACACGACAGCCGTCGTGATGAGTGCCAGCACGTAGTTGAGCTTGCGCGTCTGGCCGAGGAACGCGTCGCACATCATGATCACGAGGATCATGAGCAGCAGGATGGCCTCCGGCAACGCAGGCAGCAGATTAATGTTTTGCATGATCTAGATGTCCTCCCCGATTACGGCAGCTTGGTCTGCGCCACGTGGGCGAGGAGGTTAACCACGGAGGTATGCATCAGGTCCGTAAAAGGCTTCGGATAGATACCCATGAACAGCGTGAGGGCCGCCAGCACCGCAAGCATGAAGAACTCGCGCTTGTTGATGTCGACCAGTTCGCGCACGTGATCGTTGGCGATGGCGCCGAAAATCACGCGCTTGTACATCCACAGCGAGTACGCAGCACCGGTGATCAGCGAGGTGGCAGCCAGCAGGCCCACCCAGAAGTTCAACTTCACGGCGCCCAGAATCACGAGGAATTCGCCCACGAAGCCCGACGTTGCCGGCAGACCGCTGTTGGCCATCGCGAACAGCATCAGGAAGGCGGCGAACTTCGGCATCGTGTTCACGACACCGCCGTAATCGGCGATGTTGCGCGAGTGCATGCGGTCATACAGCACGCCGATACACAGGAACATGGCGCCAGACACGAAACCGTGCGAGATCATCTGCACCATCGCGCCCTGCATGCCGATTTCGCTGAACATGAAGAAGCCGAGGATCGCGAAGCCCATGTGAGCGATCGACGAGTAAGCCACGAGTTTCTTCATATCCGTCTGCACCAGTGCCACGAGGCCGATGTAGACGATGGCGATCAGCGCGAGCGCGACCATGAAGCCCGACAGGTAATGGCTGGCGTCCGGTGCGATCGGCAGCGAGAAGCGCAGGAAACCGTACGCACCGAGCTTCAGCATGATGGCAGCCAGCACCACCGAGCCGCCCGTCGGGGCTTCCACGTGAGCGTCCGGCAGCCAGGTATGCACCGGCCACATCGGCACCTTCACGGCGAAGGCCATGAAGAAGGCGACGAACAGCAGTATCTGCACGTTCATCGGCAGCTTCGCGGCGTACCAGTCCGTCAGCGTGAACGAACCCGTCACGTTGTACAGATAGATCAGCGCGACCAGCATCAGCAGCGAGCCGAGCAGCGTGTACAGGAAGAACTTGAACGCGGCATACACGCGGTTCGGGCCACCCCACACACCGATGATCAGGTACATCGGGATCAGCGTGGCTTCGAAGAACACGTAGAACAGCAGGCCGTCTTGCGCCGAGAACACGCCGATCATCAGACCCGAGAGGATCAGGAACGCGGCCATGTACTGCGCCACGCGCTCCGTGATCACTTCCCAGCCCGCGATCACCACGATCACCGTGATGAGCGCCGTGAGCACCACCAGCCACAGCGAAATGCCGTCAATGCCCAGGAAGTAGTTGATGTGGAAGCGTTCGATCCAGCTCGACTTCTCGACGTACTGAAACGCCGAGGCCTTCGCGTCGAAATTCGAGATCAGCGGCAGCGTGACCAGGAAGCTCGCCAGCGAACCGATGAGCGACAGCGCACGTGCGCCGCCCGGATTGCGGTCGTTACCCACCGCGAGGACAAGAATCCCCGAAACGATGGGCAGCCAGATGGCCAGACTCAGAAGCGGTATTGATTGCATTGTTATTGGCTCCCCCTATTACTTGCCGTTCAACGTCACAAACAGCGTCAGGAGCCCGAGCATGCCGATGATCATGGCGAACGCGTAGTGGTAGATGTAACCGGATTGCACGAAGCGGATGACACCCGCGAACCAGCCCACCAGACGCGCGCTGCCGTTCACGACTGCGCCATCGATCAGGCCCTGATCGCCCGCCTTCCACAGGCCGCGACCAATCTTGAGCGCGCCCTTGGCGAAGACCACTTCGTTGATCTTGTCCATGTAGTACTTGTTATCGAGCAGCTTGTAGACGCCCGAGAACTTGTTCTTCAGCGCTTCCGGAATGTCCGGGCGCTTGAGGTAGAAGAACGCCGCGAGAATGATGCCCAGGGCCGACAGTGCGATCGGCAGCGTGCCGAACGAGTGCAGCGCCATGGCCACCCAGCCGTGGAACTCGTGGCCGAGTTCTTCCATCGCCGGGTGATTCTCGCCGATGAAGATCACGTCCTTGAACGCCACGCCCTGCTTGAAGAACTCGCCGAAGAGCATCGGGGCAATCGCGATGGCACCGATGATGACCGACGGAATCGCCAGCAGAATCAACGGAATCGTCACGACAGCAGGCGACTCGTGCGGCTTCTGACCCGGCGCGAGACCGTGGTGCTCGTCGTGTGCGTCCTCTTCTTCCTCGTGGTGCGCGTCGTGATGATCATGCGCATGCGCCTGACCGAAACGCTCCTTGCCGTGGAAGACCAGGAAGTACATACGGAACGAGTAGAACGCCGTGACGAACACGCTGGCGACCACTGCGAAGTAGGCGAAGCCCGAACCCGGCAGATGCGAGGCGGCAACCGCTTCGATGATCGAGTCCTTCGAGTAGAAGCCCGAGAAGAACGGCGTACCGATCAAGGCAAGCGAGCCCAGCAGCGACGTGATCCACGTGATCGGCATGTACTTCCACAGGCCGCCCATGTTGCGCATGTCCTGATCGTGGTGCATGCCGATGATGACCGAGCCGGCACCGAGGAACAGCAGCGCCTTGAAGAACGCGTGCGTCATCAGGTGGAAGATGGCGACCGGGTAGGCCGACACGCCGAGCGCGACCGTCATGTAACCGAGCTGCGAGAGCGTCGAGTAGGCCACGACACGCTTGATGTCGTTCTGGATCATGCCCAGGAAGCCCATGAACAACGCCGTGATTGCGCCGATGATCGTGATGAACGACAGCGCGGTGTCCGACAGTTCGAACAGCGGTGACATGCGGCTCACCATGAAGATACCGGCCGTCACCATCGTTGCCGCGTGAATCAGCGCCGAGATCGGGGTCGGACCTTCCATCGAGTCCGGCAGCCAGACGTGCAGCGGGAACTGCGCCGACTTACCCATCGCGCCGATGAACAGGCAGATACAGGCCACGGTGATCAGGCGC
This sequence comes from Pandoraea sp. ISTKB, assembly GCF_001721285.1. Taxonomy (NCBI): domain Bacteria; kingdom Pseudomonadati; phylum Pseudomonadota; class Betaproteobacteria; order Burkholderiales; family Burkholderiaceae; genus Pandoraea; species Pandoraea sp. ISTKB. The sequence goes on along the minus strand of NZ_MAOS01000105.1, from coordinate 10,544 downwards.
CAGTCAGTGCCCGGGAACGACAGGGCCGCGACTTCGTTGGCCTTGGCGAACACTTCGCCGTAGTTCAGCGTGCCGGTGAAGGCCAGCAGCAGGCCGATACCGAGCAGGAAGCCGAAGTCACCGACACGGTTGACCAGGAACGCCTTCATGTTGGCGTAGATCGCCGTCGGACGCGTGTACCAGAAACCGATCAGCAGGTACGAGACCAGACCCACCGCTTCCCAGCCGAAGAACAGTTGCAGGAAGTTGTTGCTCATCACGAGCATCAACATCGAGAACGTGAACAGCGAGATGTACGAGAAGAAGCGCTGGTAGCCAGGATCTTCCGACATGTAGCCGATGGTGTAGATGTGCACCATCAGCGAAACGGAAGTGACCACGCACATCATCGTCACGGTGAGCGTGTCGACGAGGAAACCGATCTCGAGCTTGAGTTCGCCGATGCGCGCCCATTCGTAGACCGTGGCGTTGAAGCTCGCCCCGTTCAGCACGTCGATGAAGGTCATGACCGACAGAACAAACGCGACGAGTACGCCGAGGATCGTGACCGTGTGGGCGCCCGCGCGTCCGACTTGCTTGCCGAACAGGCCGGCAATCATGGAGCCGACGAGCGGCGCCAGCGGAATCGCGAGCAGCAGGTTGGGATTCAATGTGGATGCCATAACAGCGTTCGCTTTTAACCCTTGAGGCGGTCGAGATCTTCGACGTTGACCGTTTCGAGCTTACGGAACAGCGTGACCAGAATGGCCAGGCCAATCGCAGCTTCTGCGGCGGCCACCGTAAGAATGAAGAACACGAATACCTGGCCGGCAATGTCGCCCAGGTAATGCGAGAACGCGACGAAGTTCAGATTGACCGCGAGCAACATCAGCTCGATGGCCATGAGCAGCACAATCACATTTCTGCGGTTGAGGAAGATACCGGTAATGCTGATCGCGAAGAGAATCGCACCCAGCACCAGGTAATGCGCTAGCGACAACGACATCATGCTGTCTCCTTATTCCGCCGCCGGCGTGTCAGTGCCGGTGGATTGCTGCCGGGCTTCGGCGGGCATCGACACCAGACGCACGCGGTCGCGCTTCTTCACGCGCACCTGCTGGCTCGGGTCGGTCTGTTTGTGGTCCTTACGGCTACGCATCGTGAGCGCAACGGCTGCCACGACGGCCACCAGCAGGATCAGACCTGCCACTTCGAAGGCGAAGATGTAGTCGGTGTACAGCGCAATACCGAGCGCCTTGGTGTTCGGCACGTCCGGTGCCGACACGGCCTTGACCGGGGCACGCGTGGCACCGTAGCCGCGCATCAGCACGAGCGCCGCTTCGACGATCATGATCGCACCGACGGCACTCGCCAGCGGAATGAACTTACCGAAGCCGCGACGCAGTTCGTCGAGATTGATGTCGATCATCATCACCACGAACAGGAACAGCACCATCACCGCGCCGACGTAGACGAGCACCAGCATGATTGCCAGAAACTCGGCTTCGAGCAGCATCCAGATCGCCGCAGCATTGAAGAAGGCCAGCACCAGGAACAGTGCGGACTGCACGGGGTTGCGCGAGGTCACGACCTTGAGGCCGGAGATCACGAGGATCAGCGCAAACACGTAAAAAAGAAAGGTTGTGAATTCCATAATCACCGGGTGTGCCGAGAATTAGCCAACGTCTGTTGCCGTACCGGGCGCGCTACACAGGCAACGCGCCCTGCCCTGCTTTAACGGTACGGCGCATCGGCCGCCTTGGCCGCCGCGATTTCGTTTTCGTAACGATCGCCCACCGCGAGCAGCATCTCTTTGGTGAAGTAAAGATCGCCGCGCTTCTCGCCGTGATACTCGAGAATGTGCGTCTCGACGATCGAGTCCACCGGGCAGCTTTCTTCGCAGAAGCCGCAGAAGATGCACTTGGTCAGATCGATGTCGTAGCGCGTGGTACGACGCGTGTTGTCTTCACGCACGTCCGATTCGATCGTGATGGCCATTGCCGGGCACACCGCTTCGCAAAGCTTGCAGGCGATGCAGCGTTCTTCGCCGTTCGGATAACGACGCAGCGCATGCAGACCGCGAAAACGCGGCGACAGCGGCGTCTTCTCTTCCGGAAACTGCACCGTCACCTTGCGTGCGAACGTGTAGCGCCCCGTGAGCGCCATGCCCTTGAGCAGTTCCAACAACAGGAAACTGCCGAAAAAGTCCTTGATTGCCCTTACCATGGGATTCCTCTACTCCGTTCGCCTCAGCCCCAGATGTTCCAGGGCGACATGATCCAGCCCCCAACCACGATCACCCAGAGGATCGTCAACGGCAGGAACACCTTCCAGCCCAGACGCATGATCTGGTCGTAGCGGTAGCGCGGGAACGTCGCACGTACCCAGATGAACACCGACAGCAGCAGGAACACCTTGAATGCCAGCCAGAACACACCCGGGATGAACGACAGGAAGCCGAACGGGGCACTCCAGCCACCCAGGAACAGCACCGACGCCAGCGCCGAGATGATGATCATGTTGATGTACTCGGCCAGGAAGAACAGGGCGAAGCCCATGCCCGAGTATTCGATCATGTGACCGGCCACGATTTCCGACTCGCCTTCCACCACGTCGAACGGGTGGCGGTTCGTCTCGGCAATGCCCGAGATGAAGTAGACGACGAACATCGGCAGCAGCGGCAGCCAGTTCCACGACAGCAGATTCAGCCCCAAGCCTGCGAACATGCCGTGCTCTTGCGAGCGCACGATGTCCGACAGGTTGAGCGAGCCGGCCGTCATCAGCACCGTGACCAGCGCAAAGCCCATCGCGATTTCGTAGGAAATCATCTGAGCCGATGCGCGCATGGCGCCGAGGAACGCGTACTTCGAGTTCGATGCCCAACCGGCGAGAATCACGCCGTACACACCGATCGACGAAATCGCGATCGCGTAGAGCAGACCGGCGTTCACGTCGGCCAGCACGGCACCCGGCTGGAACGGGATCACCGCCCAGATCGCGAAGGCCGGCAACACGGCCATGACCGGCGCGATGGCGTAAATGCCCTTGCTGACTTGCGACGGCGTGATCACTTCCTTGAGCAGAAGCTTCAACACGTCGGCGATCGGCTGGAGCAAACCGGCCGGACCCACGCGGTTCGGACCGAGACGCACGTGCATCCAGCCGATGAGCTTGCGCTCCCACAGAATCAGATACGCCACGCACAGCAGCAGAATCACGGCAACGACGAGAATGCGGACCAGCGCCCACACCGTCGGCCAGGCAACGCCCAGCAACTGCGTGCCGTATTGATTGATGACTTCGTTCAGGCTCATTTACGCCTTCTCCACCGAAATTTCACCGAACATCGCGCCAAGCGCGGCGGACGCCGGCGTGGCTGCCGGAACACGCACCACATTGGCAGGCAGCGTTTCCGAGCGAGCGGCCGGCAGCGTAACCACGGCGTCGCCCTGACGCACGCGCACCGCGTCGCCCTTGGCAAGCCCCAGGCTGTCGAACAGCGCAGCCGGCAGCGTGGCACGCAGCGCAGCCTTGGCATCGTTGGTCAGTTGCAGCGACGGTGCGCGGCGCACCAGGGCATCGGCAGCGTAAATCGGCACATCGGCCAGACGCTCCAGACCCTGAGCCGCCGCCTTCGGCGCAGCCAGTGCAGCCTTGGCGCGGTTGTCGAGCGATGCTGCCGAGAAACCGGCCAGCGCTTCGTCGCGCACCTGCTCGGCGGTGTCCTGCTCGAAGCCTTGCAGCTTGAGGAGGTTGCCCAGCACGCGCAGCACCTTCCAGCCCGGACGCGCTTCACCCAGCGCACGCACCACACCGTTGAAGTGTTGCGGCAGGCCTTCGGCGTTGACGAACGTACCGGCCGTTTCCGTGAACGGCGCGATCGGCAGCAGCACGTCGGCGTATTCCAGACCGTGCTTGAACGGCGAGAGCGAGACGACCATCTTCGCGGCGTTCAGTGCCGTGAGTGCTTGCTTCGCATCAGCCGAGTCGAATTCCGGTTCGGCGTTAAGCAGCAGGTAAGCCTGACGCGGTTGCGCGAACAGCGCAGCGGCGCCCTTCGCATTCGTCGCCTTCACGGCATAACCGCCGACCGTGTTTGCGCCTTCGGTCAGGAAGCCCAGCTTGGCGCCGGTGATGTCAGCGATCACTTGCGCGACGGCGTGCAGTTGAGCGAATTGCGGATGCTGCACCACGGCGTTGCCCAGCAGAATCGCACGACGCTCGCCGTTGATCAGCGAAGCGGCGATGGCCTTGGCCGCGTCGCTTGCGCTCACACCGGCCAGCTCTGCCGGAGCGGCGACGCCCTTGGCAGCGGCAGCGGCCACGGCGATACCAGCCAGCTCGCTCACCCAGGCGCTCGGCGCAGCGATGATCTTGTTGGCCAGCTTCACCAGCAGATCGTCGTCCGAGCCATGCAGCAGATTCAGTTGACCACCGGCCTTCACTGCCGAGCGCAGACGCGAGGCGAACAGCGGATGATCCTTACGCAGGAACGAACCGACGACCAGCGCGCTTTGCAGCGTATCGAGTTCGGCGATCGGCAGGCCGAGCCACGGGGCACCCTGAGTGCCGCCCGACACGTCCGTCTGACGCAGACGGAAGTCGACGTTGTCGCTACCCAGCGCACGCACGAACTTTTGCAGCAGGTGCAGTTCTTCGATGGTCGCGTGCGGCGAAGCCAGCGCGGCGACGGCATCGGCGCCGAAGTCGCGGATGATGTCCGTCAGACCGTGACCGACGTACTCAAGCGCCGTCTGCCAGTCGACTTCATGCCACTCGCCGCCTTGCTTGAGCATCGGCTTCGTGAGGCGCTCGTCGCTGTTCAGACCTTCGTACGAGAAACGGTCCTTGTCCGAGATCCAGCACTCGTTGACCGCTTCGTTCTCGAGCGGCACAACGCGCATGACCTTGTTGTTCTTCACTTGCACCACGAGGTTCGCACCCACGCCATCGTGAGGGCTCACCGACTTGCGGCGCGACAGTTCCCACGTACGGGCGCTGTAGCGGAACGGCTTCGACGTCAGTGCACCGACCGGGCACAGGTCGATCATGTTGCCCGACAGTTCGGAGTCGACCGTCTTGCCGACGAACGACGTGATTTCCGAGTGCTCGCCGCGACCCAGCATGCCGAATTCCATGACGCCGGCCACTTCCTGACCGAAACGCACGCAACGGGTGCAGTGGATGCAGCGCGACATCTCTTCCATCGAGATCAGCGGGCCCACATTCTTGTGGAACACCACGCGCTTCTCTTCCTGATAGCGCGATGCCGACTTGCCGTAACCGACGGCCAGATCCTGGAGTTGGCACTCACCACCCTGATCGCAGATCGGGCAGTCGAGCGGGTGGTTGATCAGCAGGAACTCCATCACCGATTGCTGTGCCTTCACAGCCTTCTCGGAGTTCGTACGCACGATCATGCCGTTGGCCACCGGCGTAGCACATGCCGGCACTGCCTTCGGGGCCTTCTCGACCTCGACCAGGCACATGCGGCAGTTCGCAGCGATGGACAACTTCTTGTGGTAACAGAAGTGGGGAATGTAGGTGCCGTTCTTCTTGGCAGCCTGGATCACCATGCTGCCTTCGGGCACCTCGACCTTTTGGCCGTCAATTTCGATTTCAACCATAGCGGTTCAATGCCAAGCGTCAAAAGGGATTAGTGAGCGCCGACCAAGCAATGCTTGTGCTCGACGTGGTAGGCGAACTCGTCCCAGAAGTGTTTGAGCATGCCGCGCACCGGCATCGCTGCGGCGTCGCCCAGCGCGCAAATGGTACGGCCCATGATGTTCTCGGCCACCGAGTTGAGCAGGTCCAGATCTTCCTTGCGGCCTTCACCGTGCTCGATACGATTGACCACGCGCCACAGCCAGCCCGTACCTTCACGGCACGGCGTGCACTGGCCGCACGATTCTTCGTAGTAGAAGTACGACAGACGCAGCAGCGACTTCACCATGCAGCGCGTTTCGTCCATGACGATCACCGCGCCCGAACCCAGCATCGAGCCAGCCTTGGCGATGCTGTCGTAGTCCATCGTGGTTTCCATCATCAGCCCGGCCGGCACGACAGGTGCCGACGAACCGCCAGGAATCACTGCCTTCAACTTCTTGCCGCCGCGCATGCCGCCGGCCAGTTCGAGCAGCTCGGGGAACGGGGTGCCCAGCGGCACTTCGTAGTTACCCGGCAACTCGACGTCGCCCGACACCGAGAAAATCTTGGTGCCGCCGTTGTTCGGCTTGCCCAGTTCCAGATACTGCTGCGGGCCGGTGGCCAGCAGGAACGGAACGGCAGCGAACGTTTCGGTGTTGTTGATGGTCGTAGGCTTACCGTACAGACCGAAGCTCGCCGGGAAAGGCGGCTTGAAGCGCGGCTGACCCTTCTTGCCTTCGAGCGATTCGAGCAGTGCCGTTTCTTCGCCGCAGATGTACGCACCGTAACCATGGTGGCCATGCAACTGGAACGAAAAATCCGTACCGAGAATGTTGTCGCCCAGATAGCCGGCAGCGCGCGCCTCATCCAGAGCCTCTTCGAAGCGTTCGTACACTTCGTAGATTTCGCCGTGGATGTAGTTGTAGCCGACGGTGATACCCATCGCGTAACCGCCGATGATCATGCCTTCGATCAGCGAGTGCGGGTTGTAGCGAAGAATGTCACGGTCCTTGAACGTACCGGGTTCGCCTTCGTCCGAGTTGCAGACGAGGTACTTCTGCCCCGGGAATGCGCGCGGCATGAAGCTCCACTTCAGGCCGGTCGGGAAGCCTGCGCCCCCGCGACCACGCAGGCCCGACGCCTTGACGTCGGCAATGACCTGCTCCGGCGTGATGCCCTCTTTCAGGATACGTGCGAGCTGCTGGTAACCACCGCGCTTGACGTAGTCCTCGAGGTGCCAGTTCTCGCCGTTCAGGCCGGCGAGAATCAGCGGTTTGATGTGACGGTTGTGCAGCGACGTCATGCTTTCTCTCCTGCGGCGCCCTTGGCCTTGAGCTCGTCGATGAGCGCATCGACCTTTTGTTCGCTCATGAAGCCGCACATGCGATGGTTGTTCACCAGCATGACGGGAGCATCGCCGCAAGCGCCCATGCACTCGCCTTCCTTGACCGTGAAGAGGCCGTCAGGCGTGATATCGCCATACTCGACGCCCAATTTTTCCTTCAGGTACTTGGCCATCTCTTCGCCACGCGTGAGCTGGCAAGGCAGGTTCGTGCACACGGTCAACTTGAACTTGCCCACGGGGCTCGTGTTGAACATGGTGTAGAAGGTTGCGACCTCTTGCACCGCGACTGCGGGCATTTCGAGGTAATCCGCCACGAACTGCATCACTTCGGGCGACAACCAGCCTTTTTCGACCTGCGCTACGGCAAGCGCGTGCATCACCGCCGACTGCTTCTGCTCGGCAGGGTATTTGGCAACGGCGCGGTCGATTTTCTTCAGGGCTTCGGGAGAAAGCATTTCCGATCCGACTGTTTTCTAAAACGTTATCCCCGCTCGTGCCAGCGCGGGCGCGTCGATTTTGTCGACTGCCCACGCACTACTGGCACGGCTACTGGAACGGCAATGGTATCGACCTGCGAAACCCTGCCGAATAAAACCTGCGGGCGCCTGAGGCGCCCGCTGCGCATTTAGCGATCGATCTCGCCGAACACGATGTCCTGGGTACCGATGATCGCCACAGCGTCGGCAATCATGTGACCCTTCGCCATTTCATCGAGCGCAGAAAGGTGGGCAAAGCCCGGCGCGCGAATCTTCAGACGATACGGCTTGTTGGCGCCGTCCGACACGAGATAGATACCGAACTCGCCCTTCGGATGCTCGACAGCGGCATACGTCTCGCCGGCGGGCACGTGGAAGCCTTCGGTGAAGAGCTTGAAGTGGTGAATCAGCTCTTCCATGTTCGACTTCATTTCGACGCGCGACGGCGGTGCCACCTTGTGGTTATCCGTGATCACGGGACCCGGATTCGCACGCAGCCACTTCACGCACTGGCGGATCAGGCTGGCCGACTGGCGCATTTCTTCCACGCGCACCAGATAACGGTCGTAGCAATCGCCTTCCTTACCCACCGGAATGTCGAACTCGAGACGGTCATACACTTCGTACGGCTGCTTTTTGCGCAGGTCCCAGGCAATGCCCGAGCCGCGCAGCATCGCGCCGGAGAAACCGAGCTGCATCGCACGTTCCGGCGACACCACGCCGATACCTACCAGACGCTGCTTCCAGATACGGTTGTCGGTGAGCAGCGTTTCATACTCGTCGACACACTTCGGGAAACGGATCGCGAAATCTTCGATGAAGTCGAGCAGCGAGCCTTCGCGTGCTTCGTTCATCTTCTTGATCGCGCGCTCGTTGTGGAACTTAGACGCGCGATATTTCGGCATCGTGTCCGGCAGATCGCGGTACACGCCACCCGGACGGTAGTACGCCGCGTGCATGCGGGCGCCCGAGACGGCTTCGTACACGTCGAACAGGTCTTCGCGCTCACGGAAGGCGTACAGGAACACGGCCATTGCGCCCACGTCGAGGGCGTGCGAGCCGATCCACATCAGGTGGTTCAGCACGCGCGTGATCTCGTCGAACATCACACGGATGTATTGTGCGCGAATCGGCACGTCGACGCCGAGCAGCTTTTCGATCGCCATGACGTATGCGTGCTCATTGCACATCATCGACACATAATCGAGACGATCCATGTACGGCACGGATTGCAGGAACGTCTTCGACTCGGCGAGTTTTTCGGTCGCGCGGTGCAACAGGCCGATGTGCGGATCGGCGCGCTGGATCACTTCGCCGTCCAGCTCGAGCACCAGGCGCAGCACGCCGTGCGCTGCCGGGTGCTGCGGACCGAAGTTCAGGGTGTAGTTCTTGATGTCTGCCACAAGGCCACCTTAATGTTTCAGACCGGCGTAATGCTCTTCGCGGATGATGCGCGGCGTGATTTCGCGCGGCTCGATCGTCACCGGCTGGTAGATCACTCGCTTCTGCTCGGGGTCGTAACGCATCTCGACATAGCCCGACGTCGGGAAGTCCTTGCGGAACGGGTGACCGATGAAGCCGTAGTCCGTCAGGATGCGGCGCAGGTCCGGGTGACCTTCGAACACGATACCCACCAGATCGAACGCCTCACGTTCGAACCAGTTGGCCGAGCTCCACAGATCGATCAGCGATGCCACGACCGGCAGATCGTCTTCCGGTGCGAACACGCGCACACGCAAACGCCAGTTGTGGGTGAGCGAGAGCAGATGCGAGACGGCAGCGTAGCGCGGGCCATCGTGGGCGCCATCGCCGTAAGCCGAATAGTCCAGGCCGGCAACGTCCATCAGTTGCTCGAACTTCAGCTCGGGATGATCGCGCAACGTGCGCGCCACTTCGAGATAGTCGCTCGCCTTGACGGTGAGCGTGAGCTCGTCGAGAGCTTCCACCAACTGCTCGGCACGGGGGCCAAGCACGTTTTGCAGGGTGGTTTTGAGTTTTTCTAGTGTAGACATGGGCGGTAGCGGTTATTTACGCGCGATCGTCGCAGTCCGCTTGATCTTCGACTGCAACTGGATGATGCCGTAGACCAGCGCCTCGGCCGTCGGCGGACAGCCCGGCACGTAGACGTCGACTGGCACGATGCGATCGCAACCGCGCACCACCGAGTAGGAATAGTGATAGTAGCCGCCGCCGTTGGCGCACGACCCCATCGAGATCACCCAGCGCGGCTCGGCCATCTGGTCGTAGACCTTGCGCAGCGCAGGCGCCATCTTGTTGCACAGCGTACCGGCCACGATCATCACGTCCGACTGACGCGGGCTGGGGCGGAACACCACGCCAAACCGGTCCAAATCGTAACGCGCCGCGCCGGCGTGCATCATTTCGACGGCACAGCACGCGAGGCCGAACGTCATCGGCCACAGCGAACCCGTGCGCGTCCAGTTGATGAGTTTGTCAGCCGTGGTGGTGACGAACCCTTCGCGCAAAACCCCTTCGATGCTCATATGCTTACCCTGAATCCTTCTGCAATGCTGCCAATGACGATGACGGTCTTATTCCCAGTCGAGCGCACCGCGCTTCCACAGGAAAACGAAACCGACGAGCAGTTCAAGCAGGAAACCCATCATGGAGATAAAGCCCACCCAGCCGATATCGCGCAGAGCAACGCCCCACGGAAACAGGAATGCCGTTTCGAGATCGAACAGGATGAAAAGGATGGCGACGAGATAGTAGCGCACATCAAACTTCATGCGCGCGTCTTCGAAAGCCTCGAAGCCGCACTCGTACGGAGAGAGTTTTTCGCTGTCGGGATTGTTGGGGCCGAGGAATTTACCGACGCCAATCAGGACCGCCCCAAGACCGCCACCTACCAGAAGAAATAGCAGGACGGGATAATAGGTTCCGAGGTTCAACTCTACCCTCTTTCGGTTAGTTCAAAGAACCGCTCTCGTCGATGGTGTGGGGACCGGAAAGCGGATGAACGGTGAGCACAAAATAAAATGCCAGCCAAAGCATAAACGCAAGGCTGGCATCGTAGAACTGTGGTGCCGACGGCGAGACTCGAACTCGCACAGCTTTCGCCACTACCCCCTCAAGAT
>NZ_MAOS01000104.1:0-837 GCF_001721285.1 Pandoraea sp. ISTKB | reverse complement strand
TTGCGTGGGAATTTGAGGATTACCGAAGCGCAATTTGAGCAAGGCAATTCGCTCACGTCCGAGCATGAGTTAGGCAGCATTAATCCGAGGGTAGTGCAACCTAGACCGTAGTTGAGCACGAGCGCTGAGAGTCACCCCATTCCCCCGGCTGCGTAACCGCCGCAGTGATGGTGATGTCCCCTCACTGAGCTGCTGCCGGTTAACCGGACACTAAGTTAAGATTTTTGGAATGCTGTCGGGATCGCAAGGACTTCCGGCCTATGATTGGACTGCCGCTATTTTTAAGTCATCTATGTAACGCTTACCGCATGTGCCGACCTCCTCAGTTATCAAAGATTTTGGTCCGAAGATGTCTATGAAAGGCTGGCCGGTCCAATCCATCATGGACAAAGACTTGATGAGTGAGTGTAATTGGGAAGAAATCTATGAATTCATATCGTTATCCGAATTTAATAGATTCTATGTATGGTTATCCGCACAGGTAGAGTCAGGGGAGGTAGAGGCTGTGGCCGTATCGAGACCGAGCGCAGATCTGATATTCGGGTTGGAGGAGCGGTGGTATTGCTGTAAGAATTCCGGGGCGATTTGGAGGCTAGTTTCACCTGACGCTCCCTTCGAGGGCTTATGGGGACCCATTTCGGTAGGTTATTGGCCCTGACCCAAGAAATAGTAAAGGCGGCCTGACGGATATTTTCGTGCCAAAAATCTAGCGGTGATGCCCCCTCACCCCCGCGCCATCACCTGCTGCGCAATTGCCGTCGTAATCCCTATCTTGTCGTGACGGTTGCGTTCCAGCAGTCCGATACTCCGCTGCTCCGTCACCCCGGGCAGGGGAAC
>NZ_MAOS01000103.1:0-851 GCF_001721285.1 Pandoraea sp. ISTKB | reverse complement strand
CGCGGCGACTATCTGGCCATCGTGACGCTGGGCTTCGGTGAAATCATCCGTATCTTCATGAACAACCTCGACCGTCCGGTGAACATCACCAACGGTCCGAAGGGGATCACCGGCATTCAACCCGCCTCGTTGTTCGGCTTCGATTTTTCGAAGGCGCACGAGTTCTTCGGGTTCAAGGTCAGCTCGGTGTACATGTACTACTACCTGTTCGTGTTCCTCGCGTTGCTCATCGCATTCATCTGCGTGCGCTTGCAGCACTCGCGTATCGGACGCGCCTGGGTCGCCATTCGTGAAGACGAAGTCGCCGCCAAGGCAATGGGCATCAACACACGCAACATCAAGCTGCTCGCGTTCGCCATGGGCGCGTCGTTCGGTGGCGTGGCGGGTGGCATGTTCTCCGCGTTCCAGGGCTTCGTCTCGCCCGAGTCGTTCACTTTCTGGGAGTCGATCGTCGTGCTCTCGATGGTGGTGCTCGGCGGTATGGGCCACATTCCGGGCGTGATTCTGGGCGGTGTGCTGCTCTCGGCGTTCCCCGAGATCCTGCGCTCGACCATGGGCCCGTTGCAGATGAAGTTGTTCGGTAGCGTCATCGTCGATCCCGAAGTGATCCGGCAGTTGCTGTACGGTCTGGCCATGATCCTGATCATGCTGTACCGTCCGGCCGGCCTGTGGCCGTCGCCGCGTCCGGAAGAACGGACTCTGTAAGCCGAGGGAGATGACCTGAACATGAGCGAACAAATTCTTCTGTCCGTCAAGGGCGTGAACAAGCGCTTCGGCGGTCTGCAGGCCCTCACCGATGTGGGCCTGGAGATCAAGCCGGGGCAGATCTACGGGCTGATCGGCCCGAACGG
>NZ_MAOS01000102.1:0-841 GCF_001721285.1 Pandoraea sp. ISTKB | reverse complement strand
TTTGCATAGACAGGATCATCCGGTGAGTGACATCCAACTAGATATCGAGTGGACCGAGCGCGCAGCGAAGAAGGCCGAACGACTCGTGCCGAAAGACACCCCGCTGGGGTTGCCGCCGCTCGAATGCCTGCCGCAGGAAGGCGACGTGATGTTCCTCGGCAAGGGCGACAAGAAGCAACCGTTCGTCGTGGTGGAGCGTCAGTACCATCATGAAGGCGACGATGCCTGGACGATCATCCTGATCCTCGATCTTCCGGAGTGATACGCACCTCGCCTTAAAGGCGTTTGTCGGCAACGCGGCGCGACGATTCACGGCATGTGCCGCTCGCGCGGCTTGTGCCAATAGCGCGCAAGTAAGGCACGGGCGGCACGACAAGCAGGACAGGATTGAACAAAGCGGCGCGGCGACTGGGGAAACCCCGGTCGTCGCGCCGCTTTGCTTCAGGGAGGCCGTTTTCTATACTGAAGACGCATCTCGAATCGCCTGACAGCCACAGGGAGATCGACCATGATCGTGCCCCACCTCTCCAACGCCCAACTCGTGAGCATGTTTGCGATCGCGGTATTCGGTGCGATCGTCGTCGGGGCCATGCCCGGCAAAGGTGCGATTCGAATGTGCTGGCGATCGCTGCTCGTCGTCGTGGGTGCCGTGCTCACCGTGTTGGCTTTCGAGCTGGTTCCTTTGCTCGCCTAAGACTTTTTTGCGGATTTTCACCATCAAGGGTTGACCCCATGCGGAAGAGCCGATATTATCTCGGTCTCGTTGGGGCGTTAGCTCAGTTGGTAGAGCAGCGGACTCTTAATCCGTAGGTCGAGTGTTCGAGTCACTCACGCCCCACCA
>NZ_MAOS01000101.1:0-900 GCF_001721285.1 Pandoraea sp. ISTKB | reverse complement strand
GCGGCGACGATGTCGTCGTTGGTATCGATGACGAGCTTGCCTTCCTTGTCGATCACCAGCTTGAGGAAGTCGAGCACGTTACGAGCGTAGAGCGCGGAGGCATCCGCAGCCACCATACCGGCGAGGTTGGTGTAACCGGCGATGGTCACGCCGTGGACCTTGATCACTTCGTCAGCGACTGACAGCGGGCAGTTGCCGCCGCCGTTGGCGCCGCGTCCGGCCGCGAGGTCGATGATCACCGAGCCCGGCTTCATCGCCTTGACGGTGTCTTCGGCGATCAACTTCGGCGCAGCACGCCCCGGGATCAGTGCGGTGGAAATGACGATGTCGGCCTGCGTGAGGCGCGTGTGGACCAACTGCGCCTGACGGGCGAGCCATTCGGCAGGCATCGGACGCGCGTAGCCACCCACGCCCTTGGCGATCTCACGTTCCTCGTCGGTCTCGAACGGCACGTCGATGAACTTCGCTCCGAGTGATTCGATCTGCTCGCGCACGGCCGGACGCACGTCCGACGCTTCAATGACCGCCCCCAGACGCTTGGCCGTCGCGATGGCCTGCAAGCCCGCAACGCCAGCGCCCAGCACGACGAGACGCGCCGCCTTCACGGTACCGGCAGCCGTCATGAGCATCGGCATGAAGCGCTGATAAAGGTTCGCAGCGAGCATCACGGCCTTGTAACCGGCAATGTTGGCCTGCGAGGAGAGCACGTCCATGCTCTGCGCACGCGTGGTGCGCGGCGCAGCTTCGAGCGCGAAGGCGGTCACGCCGGCGGCGGCCATGCGTGCATTGTTCTCGGCATCGAACGGATTGAGCATCCCCACGACGACACTGCCGCGCGGAATCTGGGCGAGTTCTTCGGGGGAAGGGGCGCGAACCTTGAGGACGAGTTCTGCGCCCAGC
>NZ_MAOS01000100.1:0-1717 GCF_001721285.1 Pandoraea sp. ISTKB | reverse complement strand
CAGACGCTCAACGCCTACTGGCACTCGCACTGGGTGCAAGAGACGGGGATGTTCGAGTCGGACAAGCGTCACGACGTGTGGAGCTGCGGCAGTGCTGCGGAATGTACATCGCTATACGGCGATGCGTACACGAGCGTGGGCGGGGTCATCAATCCGCCGACGCCGGTAGGCAACATCGCCGCAACGATTCAGGCGCCGAACCTGACGGTGACGTCAGGCGGCCAGATCGTGAACGTGGGTAACGTGGTGGGCCAGTCGGTATCGCTCACGGGCACGAGACTGATCAACGGCATCGCGACGGCGAACACTTACACGCCGCAAGTGGGCAACGCGCCGCAGGTGATCAGCCTGGCCCCGGCGAACGGCGGCCTGAATCTGACGATTCCTGCGAGCTTGGGCGGCGCGGGGTCGTCGATCCTGACCGGCACCACGGGCCAGCAGAATGGGCCGAGCTACGTTGTGGGTGGATTGGGTGCAACGCTCGATCCGGTATCGCCGCAGGTGTTGCTGTCTAATTTGCCAGCGTCGTTGCAACCGAGCACGACGACGTTCTACTTCTCTCCGCAACAAGAAGCGATTCAACTGACGGTTTTACTGACAAGTATCTGGGCGGCTCGGGGGGCGTTGGGGAAGTGCAGATACCCGGTAGCTCAATTATGTGGTGGGCCAAACCCTATTCGGCGACGGATATCGCGTTACCGGTGGTGGGGGTGTATCAGTTTCCACGAAGTCCGATGGCGTAACCCCGACTACGTCCGAGCAGGCCGCAGCGGAGAGGATTAAAGCCGCATATCCAAATGACACATTAGTTCTAATCCCGAAGGGTGCGACCCGGGATCAAATTAATCAAGCCATCCAAAAGGCGCGGAAACGATGAAGAGAATTTTCTTTTTTGCGACGAAGAACGACATGTTGGCCGTAGCGAATTTTGTGGAGAGTGATTTCTTTCTGACATATGTTCTCTCGCATCACGGGTTGTTCGATAGGGAGCGTGGAGATGCTCCACGATATCAGTCGCTATCCGAGATGCCCATGCTCGGTGTTGCTGCTCGGCAGCAAACAGGTGGTTGCGAACGTTACATCGTGGCGCATCGGTCGACCCCCATCGTACCTGTCGCGCGATCGTACAATGGCGAGAGCGTGACGGAGTACGAGCAGGGGAATTGTCCCGATGCTATAGAGCTAAACGCGGGAGGAATTTGGGAGGATCGAGTTCTTATTAGTGGCCTAATCCAAACTTGGTCGGAAAGCATGTTGGCGCAGCAATTGATGAGGAAATTTCTCTCGGCGATGCGGAATCTATTTAAGTGCAAGATAAATGAGTATTGGGTAGGTATGGAGGCGTATCAGTTTTTGGAGTTGGGTGGGAGATTGACATTTAATGCTGATACAAATTCGTCTTTTGATTTAAAAATAAGAAATTGTTGATGAGATTGTTGGTGTCGAAAAATAATTGAAATTTCTAATTCTTTGGCGTCGGCGTGGTCGGTTTGTGACGCGTTGATTTCGGCGAGCCTAGCTGGTGCGTGCTCATCGACCCTGACGGGATAGACGGGATAACAGGGGGGGCCAAGCTAGGTGTCGTAGACGGACTGAGTGCAACGCTCGATCCGGTGTCACCGCAGGTGTTGCTGTCGAATTTGCCTGCGTCGCTGCAACCGAGCACGACGACGTTCTACTTCTCGCCTCAACAAGAGGCCATCCAACTCCAGCAAGC
>NZ_MAOS01000099.1:0-1888 GCF_001721285.1 Pandoraea sp. ISTKB | reverse complement strand
CTGGGCCCCGGCAGCTCGCTGTGTTGCTTGCTCGCTGCGAAGAAGTGAGATTATGCCGAGGGTGGTCGGGACTGTCAACATGGAGGGGCAAAAAAATTCAAAAAACTTTCACACACCCCCTCATCCCACCCGCAGTCACCCCAAAATCACGCCGCCCGACCCATGTGCTCCGATCGAATCATGTCGATCAAATGGCGCAACCCCGGCAACGTCTGTCGCCGACTCGGGTAATACATCGACAACGGCGGACCATCCACCGCCCATTCCGTCAACACCGCCTCCAACGTGCCATTGGCCAGTTCCTCAGCCACGTTGCGCTCCAATACATACCCAAGCCCCAATCCACCCACGGCCGCCGCAATCACGCCATCGCTTTCATTGATGCTCAATGCGCCAGGCACGTCCAGCTCGACCGCCGTCGTACCGTTGCCCAACTCCCATTTGTACAGCGTGTTGTCACCCAAACGCATCCGGATGCAATTGTGCGACATCAAATCCTGCGGCACTTTGGGGCGACCGTGCCGCGCAATGTACGCCGGCGATGCCACCACGATCCACTTGAGCGCCGGGGTCAGCGGCGTCGCAATCATGTCGCCCGGCACCGTGTCGCCATAACGCATGCCCGCGTCGAACCCCTCGGCCACGATGTCGAGCATCCGGTCGTCGACGGTCACGTCCAGCTCAATGTCGGGATACGACGCCACGAAACGCGGCAGGATAGGGTCGAGCAATAAACGCGCCGCATCGCGCGGAACGTTCAGACGCAATCGCCCAGCCGGCGACGCACGGTAACGGTCCAGCGCCCCAATCGCAAATGCAATCTGCTCAAGGCCCTGTTCCAATTCCTTCGCCAAGGCCGATCCCGCCGCCGTCGGCGACACGGAACGACTCGTGCGATTGAGAAGCTTGACCCCCAGACGCGCCTCAAGATTGCGCATCGCGTGACTGAGAGCCGAGGTCGTCACGCCCAGCTCTGTGGCGGCCTCCCGGAAACTCTGCCGGCGGCAGATGGTGACAAAAACGTTCAAATCGGCAAGCTCGCCGCGAGTGAAGGCAGGCATGTATTTCCCAACAAGTATCAAGCAACTAAAACCAAAAACACCCGACAAGCTCAACGAATTAAGCGCCCGTTGAACAATATTCAATTTTTTATGAGGTAAATTTTACAGATTTCCTTTTGTTTCTGAAGCGCGGGCGCGCGCGACGTGACGGAAACGCTACACATTCTCAGTTAGCGACCGGAGTCGGGGCGGCGTGCACCGAGGTAACGAAAAAAGCGACTCACTAGGAGTCGCCTTGGTTTTTCGTCACGTCCCCTTCATCGCTGCTCGCCTGATCTTTCGATTGGCACCCATCACGTTGACAGTTTTCATGCCGCTTTTGCGCGAGAGATCGCCCGGCAGTTCGAACGGATTCTGGATGAGGTGCTGTTGCCCAAGGTGTTCGATCTGAAAACGGTGAGCCGATGTGCTGGCGATCTCGCCAATGAGTACGCGCATACTCGCGATCTTGTCGAAGTTCGCCGCGCGATGGCGTCGTAGGTATGACGGCAGGGGGTGTGATTGGGGCGTGGTGGCGGGGGAGATGTGTGAGGGGGATGAGAAGGCGAAGTGTATGAGAGGGTGAGGTGTGTCTTAACGCCTGCGATCTAAAACCGGCGATGAGACCCGGCATCAGTAGTCCCTCCAATCCCCCGTACGGCGCCCGCGGCGCCGAGAGGACTCGGTCACGTTCCGCGACCCCGGCATCGCTTGCAAGCGATGCCTTTCGAGTCCCCACGCAATGTGCACTAGCACATTGCTTTCTGGGCAAGTATGAAAAAAGCCGATGATCTTTCGATCATCGGCTTTTTTGTATTTTTTTTGGTGCCCAGAAGAGGACTCGAACC
>NZ_MAOS01000098.1:0-1810 GCF_001721285.1 Pandoraea sp. ISTKB | reverse complement strand
TAACGGATTGGCAGCATTCGGCGGGCCCAGCGGTTTTGGCGGCGGCGGCGGATGCGCAATGAACGGCCAGGCAGGCGAGGAGCCATGTCCCTGAGCCAGTCGCGGGGAGGAGCCTGCACGCGTTCGGCACAGCGCGTGCAGGCGCTGGCCCTTGGTATCTCGATGGTGTAACGAGTCTCGCAGGTTGTTCGTCGGTTCCTGACGCGACCGGCTGACGGCGTTGCCGTTGGCCGTGCCACCCCCCCGGCCCGTGATCAGGCTGTTCTCCCGGCGAAGCGCCCCTTCGGTGATCCGAAGGGGCGTTTTTTTATGATGTGCGCAAACTATCGGAACGAAAAAGGGGATATCGAAATGCCGATTATGTATTTCGTGTAAACCCGCATTTGTGGCAGCATCCGGTTTCCGGGTCGCGCGAAAGGACTGTCCGCCGCGCGCGACCGTAGCGGGCCCATCAGGTCCGCCGTGACTCGCAAAGATGCCCAACAGGCGTCGGTTCCTATAAGCAAAAAGGAGAAATCGCACATGCTGTCCCGTCAACTGATCAACGCGTTCCTCGGCGCAACGTTCGCGCTCGCATCCCTCGGCGCTTCGGCCCAGACGGCCGACAAGCCCCTGAAAGTCGGCACGATGGCCGGCTCGGACGCCCAGATCTTCGAAGTCGTGAAGAAGGTTGCCGAAAAGCGCGGCCTGTTCATCAAGATCGTCGAGTTCAGTGACTATGCACAGCCGAACGCCGCGCTCGACGCCGGCGATCTGGACGCCAACGGCTTCCAGCACAAGCCGTTCCTCGACAGCCAGGTCAAGGATCGTGGCTACAAAATCACGACGGCCGGCCTGACCTACGTCTCGCCGCTGGGCTTCTATTCGAAGAAGTACAAGTCGCTGAAGGATCTGCCCAACGGTGCGCAAGTCGGCATCCAGAACGATCCGTCGAACGGCAATCGTGCGCTGCTCCTGCTGCAAAAGGAAGGGTTGATCAAGTTGCGCGCCGGTCTGGAAGGCAAGAACGCCACGCCGCTGGACATCGCCGAGAACCCGAAGAAGCTGAAGATTCGCGAACTGGAAGCGGCACAACTCCCGCGCGCCTTGCCGGATCTGGATGCCGCGTCGATCAACACGAACTTCGCCGCGCAGGCCGGTCTGGTGCCCAAGCGTGACGCCATCGCCATCGAAGACCTGAAGGGCCCGTACGCCAACCTGATCGCCGTGCGCACGCAAGACCTGAACAAACCGTGGGTCAAGCAACTGGTCGAGGCCTATCACTCGGACGAAGTGAAGCAATTCATCGACAGCCAGTTCAAGGGCGCGCTGATTGCAACGTGGTAAGCGTGAGCGAATGAATCGGTGCGCAACACGCGCGTCGAACGCCGCAAACGAGCAACCGGGGTTTCGACCCCGGTTTTTTTATGCCCGTGTGCCGCGCGGACGTTGCGTGTCTCGCGTCATCGCACTTTGCGGCGCTGGCACGAAAGCGTTTGACTAGAATGAAAGTGTGATTCCTATCGACGGGAGGCCGCCATGTCCATGATCAACATTTCGATGATGCTGGTGGCGCTGCTCGTCGGCTTCGCCATCGGCATGCTCGTGGATCACTTCTGGGTGACGCATCACGACGAGCCGTCCGAGCACAAGCGTCTGGACTGGCACGAGATGTGGGAGCGCATCCGTCATCAGCACTGAGCGGCGTCCGTCGTCTCAAGGCCGGGGGCATGCCTGCGGCTGTCATGCGTCGTTGCGAAGTTTGCGCCAGAGCGTCGAGCGGCTGATGCCGAGCGCTTCGCACGCGGCATTGCGGTCGCCGCCGCACGCG
>NZ_MAOS01000097.1:0-2036 GCF_001721285.1 Pandoraea sp. ISTKB | reverse complement strand
TCGGCGTTCTGACGCACGGTGGCCGTCAGTTGCTCCATCGACGATGCGGTCTCTTCCAGCGATGCGGCCTGTTGTTCGGTGCGGGCCGACAGATCGGTGTTGCCTGCGGCGATTTCATGGGCGGCGGTGGTGATCGACTCGGTACCCTCGCGGATCTGCGAGATGGTGCCGGCGAGCGTGTGCTGCATGCGTTGCATGGCGTAGAGCAGGCTCTGCGTATCGCCCTGCGCCACGTTCACATGGCTATGCAGATCGCCGCTCGCGATGCGATGCGCGATCTCGGCCGCATATTCGGGTTCGCCGCCGAGGCTGCGATGGACGTTACGGATGATCATGATCATCGCGGCCGTGACGATGGCGCCGATGACGAGCAAGGCGATGCCGAAGCGTGCGAGCGTGGCGTAGAAGGCCTCGTCGATATCCTGCACATACACGCCGCTCATCATTCCCCAGTCCCACGGCGCGTAGTACTTCACGAACGAGAGTTTGGCGAGACGCTTGTCGCTGCCGGCAACGCGCCCGAAGTAATCGACGAAGCCTGCGCCCTTGTCCTTGGCCACACGTGCCATTTCGACGTAGAGCAGCTTGCCGTTCGAATCCTTGTAGGTGGAGACGTCCTTGTTCACCAGATCGGCGAGCGTCGGATGCATGAGCACAGTCGGCTTGGTATCGAAGATGACCACATAGCCGCTGCCGCCCTCGCCGTAGCGCATGGCTTTCAGGCGTGCCATCGCCTGCTGCTTCGCCTCGTCGACGCTGATCTTGCCCGCCGCCGCCAGTGCGGCGTATTCGCGCACGATGCCATCCGCGCTCGTGACGATATTCTCCACCGACGCGCGACGCTCCGACGTCATCGTGCCGCGCTCATGCCACGCAGCCCAACCGCCGAGAATCAAAAGACCCAGCCACATCAGCGCGAGCGCCGACCAGAGTTTTGCCTTGAGACTCAACTGCATCATGATGTGACCCTCCACCACCCGCCTGCCGGGACGCTGCACTGAGGTGCAGCGCACACGGCGGCTTTTGTCTTGCCGATTGTTGCCACTTGCCGACACGCGCCTCTGGCTTCCCCGCGATCCTGCTGCGCGGGGAGAGACGCGTGCACCGTTCCTGTAAGTTGTTGCGTTACTGCGTTACTGCGCTACTGTGTCGTCGTTACGCGATCAGAACGTTTCCCAATCACCGTTCGCGTCGTCCGTGCCGGTGCGCGCCGCGGCTGACGCCGGTGCCGCCGCCGGAGCAGGCTTGCGCAACGGTGCCGGTGCGGGCGTGGCTTTGGGCGCAGCCGCCGGGGCCGACGCTGCCGGAGCAGCAGCCTTCTTCACCGCCGCCGGACGTGCAACGGGCAGCGCCGCCAGCGTCGGGGCGACATGACTTGCGCCCGCCTGGCTGGCGTCGACGCGGAACACCGACACGGTCGTCTTCAAACGGTTGGCCTGCTCTTCGAGCGAGCCGGCGGCAGCCGCCGCTTCTTCGACCAGTGCCGCGTTCTGCTGCGTGACTTCGTCCATCTGCGTGATCGCGCGGTTGACCTGCTCGATGCCGCTCGACTGTTCGGCGGATGCCGCCGAAATCTCACCCATGATGTCGGTGACGCGCTTCACAGCCTGCACGATCTCGTTCATCGTGTGGCCCTGCTGGGCGACGAGCGCCGTGCCGTCCTGCACACGACGCGACGAATCTTCGATCAGCGCCTTGATTTCCTTCGCGGCCGCAGCGCTACGCTGGGCCAGCGTGCGCACCTCACCGGCAACCACGGCGAAGCCGCGGCCTTGCTCACCGGCACGCGCGGCTTCCACGGCGGCGTTCAGCGCCAGAATGTTCGTCTGGAACGCAATGCCGTCGATCACGCTGATGATGTCGACGATCTTGCTGGAGCTCGTCGAAATGCCGTCCATCGTTTCACCGACCTGACCGGACACCTGACCGCCACGCGTGGCGATTTCCGAAGCGTTCACGGCGAGCTGGCTGGCCTGACGGGCGTTGTCGGCGTTCTGACGCACGGTGGCCGTCAGTTGCTCCATCGACGATGCGGT
>NZ_MAOS01000096.1:0-2368 GCF_001721285.1 Pandoraea sp. ISTKB | reverse complement strand
GATCGGCGGCATCATCGTGCTGTTCGTGCTCGGCAGCATTCTGCGCCGCGCGATCAATCATCCGCTGCGCGTGGCGCTGGCCATGTCGAAGCAGATTGCGGCGGGCGACCTGACGGGCAAGGCCGAAGGCACCGGGCGCGACGAGATCGGCCAGTTGCTGTTCGGTCTGACCGTGATGAAGAACAGCTTGCTGTCCATCGTCTCGGACGTGCGTGAAGGCATCGAATCGATCAACATCGCCTCGCGCGAAATCGCGGCGGGCAACACCGATCTGTCGGCGCGTACCGAACAGCAGGCGGCATCGCTGGAGCAGACCGCGTCGTCGATGGAAGAGCTGACGGCCACCGTCAAGCAGAACGCCGACAACGCCAAACAGGCGAGCGTGCTGGCCGTGAACGCCTCGGAGATCGCCGCGCGCGGCGGTCAGGTCGTGGGCAACGTCGTCGACACGATGCAGGGCATTTCGACGAGTTCGCACAAGATCGTCGACATCATCAGCGTGATCGAAGGGATCGCGTTCCAGACGAACATTCTGGCGCTGAACGCGGCCGTGGAAGCTGCCCGCGCGGGTGAGCAGGGTCGTGGCTTTGCCGTGGTCGCAGGGGAAGTGCGCACGCTGGCACAGCGCAGTGCCGCCGCCGCGAAGGAAATCAAGGTCCTCATCGAAGACTCGGTCGGGCGCGTGGAGAACGGCTCGGCGCTGGTGGCGCAGGCCGGTCACACGATGGACGAGATCGTGCAGGCGGTGCAGCGCGTGACCGACATCATGGGTGAGATCTCGGCGGCGTCTGCCGAACAGTCGAGCGGTATCGAGCAGGTCAACCGCGCTGTGACGCAGATGGACGAAGTCACGCAGCAGAACGCGGCGCTGGTCGAAGAAGCGGCGGCTGCGGCCGGATCGCTGGAAGATCAGGCGCATCGTCTGCGCGACGCCGTCTCGGTCTTCCGGGTTGGCGACGCGTTCCAGGCGGCCGGCGCACCGAGCGCGCGCCACGCCATCGCACACACCAGCACGATGACCACACGCCAGCCGGTATCGAAGCCGGTGGCGACGACGGCAGCAGCACAGGCAACGCACGCCGCACCCGTTGCGCAGACCGCTCAGGCGGGCACGGCACCGGCGCGCGCGAGCGCAGGCGGCGCGGCGACGCGAACGGCGACACGTCGTCCGCAGGCCACGGCACCCGCTGCGACGGACGCACAGGAAGATGCACAAGTGCTGCAACTGGCAGCACGTCGGGGCAAGTCCCCGGCCGGCGGATCGACGGGCACAACGTCGACGGCAAAGACCAGTGACCCGGGCGACTGGGAAGAGTTTTGACGGTACGTGGATGCAAAGCGTCGGCCAAGAGTCGAGATTGTTGTGATGGCTATACCGGTCAATGGCCGGTCTTCACGGGGTAGAGGTCGTTATGTTTAAGAATGTCACCATCCGGGCACGGCTTACGCTGGCGCTTGGACTCTTCATGGTGCTGCTGATTGTCGGCGCAGCGGCGGGTCTGCTCTCGCTGCGACAGAGCAACGCGGCCATGCAGGAGATCTATACGAACGACATGGCATCGTCGCAGGCGCTTGCGCAAACGACGATTAACACGCTGCGCGCGCGCGTCACGCTCTCGCGTATCGAGTTCATCGCCGATCCGACCGAAATCAAGTCGGCCATCGAGAGCGTGCGTTCGAACCTCAAGAACGCCGACGCCGCCTACGCGACCTACGCAGCCCTGCCGATGAGCCCCGACGAGAAAGTCATGGCCGACGCCGTGGTGCTTGCGCGTGGCAAGGTGGTCAACGACGGCATTCTGCCCGCGCTCAAGGCCATCGAATCGGGTGACATCCCCGACTTCCACGCCAAGACGGTGATGGACGTGCCGCGCCTGTTCGGCGACTACACCAAGGCGATGACGGTGCTGGCCGATCAGCAACTCAAGAGCGCCGAAGGCCGCTACAACGCGGCACAGGAACGCTACACGCTGGTGATGTGGCTCGTGGGCATCGGTCTGGCCGTCGGCCTGCTGGTCGGTGTCATCACGCAGATCACCCTCACGCGCGCCATCGTCGGCCCGATCGACGACGCCATCAAGCACTTCGAGAAGATCGCCGGGGGCGACCTCACGCAACGCATCGACGTGTGGAACGACACCGAGACCGGTCGTCTGTTCAAGGGCGTGAAGCATATGCAGGACAGCCTCGTGCGCACCGTCGCCGAGGTCCGTTCGGGTACCGAGTCGATCACGTCCGCCGCGCAGCAGATCGCCGCAGGCAACACCGATCTGTCGGCCCGCACCGAACAACAGGCTGCGTCGCTCGAAGAGACCGCATCGTCGATGGAGCAACTGACGGCCACCGTGCGTCAGAACGCCGACAACGC
>NZ_MAOS01000095.1:0-2409 GCF_001721285.1 Pandoraea sp. ISTKB | reverse complement strand
TAACTCGTGTTGATCGCCGCTTCTGAGGCGCGTCGGGTGCCTCGATGGCGATGCTTCGCACGCTTCGACGATGCTGCACTGAATCACTTGATATCGTCTCGCTCGACGTCGGTTGTGTATCAAGGTCCCCGCAGCGTTAAAGTCCTGCTGGCCTGAATGACGCGATAACTTCAGCGCTTGGCGCGCACTGGCGGCTGACGGCTCTCAGAAGCCTCACCACACAACTTCCGAAAGAAGACGACGCGCTGCGTTTCATTGAAACCAGGTGCTCGGCGGACAACCTGACGTTCCAGCGTCGATGACGGTCTACCTGATCTCTGATCGGATGATTCTGCTGAGCGCACCTGGCCCCTCCTCGGTGGATTAATTCTGGCTTTGATATCGCTCGCCATCGAATATGCAAGCAGGTGCTTGCCGACGGCTTCTTGCGTGACCGGATTAAGCCCTCAGAAGCGGAGCATCAGTCCTCGCGTTGTTTGGCTCATCGCAGGATCATAGCGAATTCACCTTGATGAATTCGAGAGGGGGGATCTCTCGTATTCCAGTGTCGCAGTCAGGCATCTTTATTCTCTGGCTGAGCCAGTATGCGCAACCCTTTCGGGGCATTTCCTTCGCTTGTGCGACAAGAGACTTGATGTGGGGGAAGTGCCCCCGCTGACAATCCCCTGTCTGTCAGCGTGAGCCCAAATTAATGACGTTAAGCGCAATGCGACATATTTGGCGCTTATGCTATGCCCGTTTTGAATACCAAACCGAGACGTCCATCTAGTTTCGGAGGCTGAAAAAAAACGGGGATAGCAAGATGTTCGTTTCGGAGCTAAAACTGCCGCCAGTGGTCGTCGTGTCGCTGATCGACAGCCATGATCGTCGTGCCCATATCACTGGGCAACTAGAGAAGGCCGGCGTTCCGTTTCGGTTCTTCGATGCGGAGCGCATGTCGGAATATCCTGCGACATACGATGTGACGGCTCGTCTGAGAACGTATGCCAGTCACCTGACGCTCGGAGAGGTCGGTTGCTATGACAGCCATTACCGAATCTGGGAAGAACTTGCGTGCTCGAGTGATGACGCCTGGTGCGTACTGGAGGACGACGTCGATCTGGCGCCCGATTTCGGCAGTCGTCTGGTATTGGCACTGGAGGCTTCCGTGCGGTGGGGTATCCTGCGACTGAAAGACGGGGGATCTGCGGGGCGTTGGAAGGTTGAGCAGCTGCCAGACGGTAGCCTACTTCACGATCATCGCAAGCAGCCCGGCGGGACGCAGGGCTACCTGATTCGTCGGGAGGCTGCATTGGCGCTCCTGGGGTACGGAAGGCGCATGATTCACCCTGTTGACGACATGATCAATCGTAATTGGGAGCATGGAATTCGCATGATCTCGATGTCGCCGGATATCGTGGTGGACCGGGGCGACGACCTCGGTACGACGATCATCGGCCGGCAGAAGGCAAAGCGATCTCTCACCCAGAAACTGCGTCGCGAATTCCATATGGGGCGAGATAGTCTCAATCGCCATCTCGACGTATGGCGCCGGCGCCTGTTTGCTGGCGCTTAACGATGCAAACGAGTACCTTCCCATCTTTCCGATATCCCGAAAAATCAACAACTTGCCGCATACATCGAAATTTTGGTGAGCCGCAGGCACAAAAACTGCATATTTAATGCGTGGAAGGTGTTGACAAGGCGGGGGGACATCTCCATAATTGCAAATTCTCTGCGGAGGGGTGCCCGAGTGGCTAAAGGGGGCAGACTGTAAATCTGTTGGCTTACGCCTACGTTGGTTCGAATCCAACCTCCTCCACCAGAATGCGGAAGTGATGAGCGCCGGAAACAAGAGTTCCCGGCGCTTGTTACCAAGTGGCGAGAGTCGAAATCCAAGCGGGTGTAGCTCAATGGTAGAGCAGAAGCCTTCCAAGCTTATGACGAGGGTTCGATTCCCTTCACCCGCTCCAGGTGACGCGCAGACGAAGTTGCAGTACAGGATTCGCCCATGTGGCTCAGTGGTAGAGCACTCCCTTGGTAAGGGAGAGGTCGGCAGTTCGATCCTGCCCATGGGCACCAAAAGATAGTGAAAGCGCGGCAATCAACATGCCGAGCAACTCGGCAATAGATAACCCGTTAGGAGTCTGAAATGGCAAAGGAAAAATTCGAGCGGACTAAGCCGCACGTGAACGTCGGCACCATCGGTCACGTTGACCATGGCAAGACCACCCTGACGGCTGCTATCGCTACGGTTCTGTCGTCGAAGTTCGGCGGTCAGGCCAAGAAGTACGACGAAATCGACGCTGCACCGGAAGAAAAGGCACGCGGTATTACGATTAACACCGCGCACATCGAGTACGAAACGGCTAACCGCCACTACGCACACGTTGACTGCCCGGGCCACGCCGACTACGTCAAGAACATGAT
>NZ_MAOS01000094.1:0-191743 GCF_001721285.1 Pandoraea sp. ISTKB | reverse complement strand
TGACGTAACGGCGCACGAATTCCGGTGCGTTCGGGTCTTGCGGGGCGAGGGCCATGCCAACTCCTTGATACTCGGTATTGTCTGAAACGGTTTCGATACTTCACTGCGCCAGTGACATCGGCACCCGGCGCATTCGTCATATTCGGCGCGAGCCTTTTAGTCGCGCACGAGATCCTGCAAACGGAAACCGGCGATACGGAAAATCTGACGCAGGCACTCTTCGATTTCATCCGCTCGGCTGTTTTCCAGACGTGTAGCGAAGTTCTCGATGATGCTGCTGCGTGTGTGCCCGCGCACCGCCAGGATGTACGGGAAGCCAAACTTCGTCTTGTAGGCGTCGTTCAGTTCGGTCAGGCGCGCAAACTCTTCCGCGCTGCACTGATCCAGCCCGGCGCCGGCTTGCTCTCGCGTCGATTCGGCCGTCAGTTCGCCTCGCACCGCCGCTTTGCCCGCGAGTTCCGGGTGAGCGCAAATCAGCGCGAGTTGCGGGGCTTCGCCAGCATCGATGACGGCCTGACACATGGCGTCGTGCAGCGCGTTGACGGTCGCAAACGGACGATCTTCCCAAGCCGCTTCGGCGACCCACGGGGAATGCTCGAAAATGCCGTCCAGCGCGGCGATGAATTCAGCGCGCGGCAGCGCCGACAACTCGGCGACGGTTCGTTGGGTCATAGGCAACGGGGCATTCATTCACTGCTCTCCTGGAGAACAAAGGTGGCGCCCCGCCACGCGCTACGCGCAGCCCGATGACGCCTGTCGGATTTCAATGTCGAGCTCAGCCACCGTGCCTTCATGGCACGTCTGCCCAAGCCTCGACGGTTTGCGGTTCCTGTTGGTCGAACTGTCGATCAGGCCGCCACGAACGGGTGACGTTCCTGCCAATGGCGCGCTACGTCGATACGTCGGCACACCCACACGCGATCGTGTTTCTCAATGTGGTCGAGGAAACGCTGAAGCGCGGCGAAGCGGCCCGGGCGCCCCAACAAACGGCAGTGCATGCCGATCGACAACATCTTCGGGGCTTCATCGCCCTCGGCGTACAGCACGTCGAACGCGTCGCGCAGGTAATGGAAGAAGTGATCCGCCGTATTGAAGCCTTGCGGCGCGGCAAATCGCATGTCGTTGGAATCGAGCGTGTACGGCACGACCAGATGCGGTTTGACGTCACCATTGCTGGCCTGCACCTGCGTCCAGAACGGCAGGTCGTCGCCATAGTTGTCGGAGTCGTACACGAAACCGCCCTGTTCGACCACGAGACGACGCGTGTTGGGGCTGTCGCGGCCGGTGTACCAACCCAGCGGCGCGCTGCCCGTCATTTCCTTGAAGATGTCGATGGCAATGCGCATGTGCTCGCGCTCGGTCGCCTCGTCCATGTTCTGATAGTGAATCCAGCGCCAGCCGTGGCACGCAATCTCGTGCCCCAACTCCTGGAACGCTGCCGTCACTTCCGGGTGTCGCTGCATGGCCATCGCCACACCGAACACGGTCAGCGGCAGACCGCGACGCTCGAATTCGCGAAGTATGCGCCAGACACCCGCACGCGAACCGTACTCGTAAATGGACTCCATGCTCATGTGGCGCGCCTCGTAAGCCGCGGCGCCGATGATCTCGGACAGGAATTGCTCGGACGCACGATCCCCGTGCAGAACGCAGTTCTCCCCACCTTCTTCGTAATTCAGCACGAACTGCACGGCGATGCGCGCACGTCCCGGCCAGTCGGCAAACGGAACGTGGCGGCCGTAGCCGATAAGGTCGCGGGGGTAATCCTTGGCGTTGGTGCTGTGACTGGCCATGATGTCTTGGCATCCTTCTGATGGCGGAACGATCGAAGCAGTGTAGCCAAATACCGTCGGGCGAAACATAGCCATATTCAGATATTCAGGCTGCGCTTAACGATATAGTCCGCCAGCGCCGCCGCCCCCGACACCCGAGCAAATCACAGCCGCCGCGCGCCGGCACGAATGTCCACCTGAGCGCCGGGTTGCCGCGAATTTCTTTGAAACGCCCGTCAAGCTGCATTCAACGCCCGCAATTCAGCCACTTTTGCAGCGCAACAAAAAAGCACGCCGGGCGGTGGATTCGCCCAGGCGTGCTTCTATTTACCGCGCTTCCTGCCCTTGAGGGCGGCTCAGCCCACGCTCATGCGCCGAGATAGGGATATCCCGTAAGCGTGAGGGTGACCTGCGCTCCCGACGTCTGCAACCTCGCCTGTCCACCAACGGGCAGGGTCAGCTTGTCCGGACAATGGCCGAACGGCATTTCGGTGACGATCGGAATGCCGATGACACGACGCATGCTCTCGATCATGGTCGTCATGTCGTAGCCGTTGTCGTAGTCACTCACCCGGTACTGCGAGAAGTCACCAAGCACCAACGCGCGCTGACGCGCCAGAATCCCCGATTGATGCAACTGGTACAGCATGCGCTCGACCCGGTACGGCGGCTCGTTCACGTCTTCGACGAACAACACGCCACCGTCGATCTGCGGCAGGTAGCGGGTGCCGATCAGACTGCACACCATCGCCAGATTGCCGCCCCAGAGGGTGCCGGACACGTCGATATCGCCGCTCGCGCCGTCGCCCGCCCACTGAACCGTATGCGTCGGCGAGTGCAGCACCGACTCGAACTGTCCCACCGTGAAATCGCTCAGTGTCTCGGCGCCGAAATCCGCCAGCAACATGGGTCCGGCGAACGTGATCAGATGCGACTGCGACAGCAGCGCCAGTTGAATCGCGGTGAAGTCGCTGTGACCGACCATCGCCACCGGTGCATTGCACAGCCGATCGTGGAGTGCGCCGTAATTCAGACGATCGAGCAGATGCACCGCACCATACCCGCCACGCATCGCCAGGACGATTTCCGGCAGCGGATGGTCGCGCCGCGCGAGATGGTTGATCTCCTCGACACGTTCGTCGTCCGTGCCGGCAAAGCGCAAATAACGTCGCGCCAACGCCTCACGATTGCTCACGGTATAACCGAGACTCTCCAGCGTTGCGACACCGCGCGCGGCAACGTCGGCGTAAGGAGCGTAGCCCGAAGGGGCGATCAGTTCGACAAGCTTGGTCTGCGTCAATTGGAAGATTCCGAGGGGGGAACGGAGGACGGGTCTGCGTCAGCGGCCGTAGCAGCAGCATTCGCAGCCAGCGATAAACGACGCGCCTTGGCTGCAGCGCGCCGCTCACTGAAAAAGGTCTGAAGCATGCCGACGCACTCGTCGCGCATCACGCCGCCAACGACTTCGGCATGGTGATTCAGACGCGGTTCCCCGAAAAGATCGACCACGCTGCCGCAAGCGCCGGTCTTGGGGTCGGCCGCACCGTACACGACACGCTTGATGCGCGCGTGCATGATCGCGCCGGCACACATGACACACGGCTCCAGCGTCACATACAGTTCGCAGTCGGGAAGACGATAGTTGCCCAATGCCTTCGCCGCCGCGCGCAGGGCCTGCATTTCGGCGTGTGCCGACGGATCGTGGCCACTCACCGGACAGTTGTGTCCGACCGCCACGACCTGCCCGTCGCAGACGACGACCGCGCCCACAGGCACTTCGGCCTGCGCCATGGCGGCGCGCGCCTGCTCAAGCGCCAGCCCCATGTAGGTCTCGTCGGTCGCAGGTAAATCTCGATTCATGAAACGTTGACGAAAAGCCGCGGCGCGCCGCACATCCCGACATCTTCCGGGACTCGCCACTCACCGCGCAATTGGCCGAAACCGGCAATGCGCTATTCTCGCACAGCGCCGCCCGTCGGCCTTACCCTTGCCTTCCCCACGCCACCTCCCCTAGCACTTCCCGGGACACGACATGACTTCGCGTCGGTGCAGCACGACGGCACCCCATCGGTTAAAACTCGATGTGTCCATTAGACAACGCTACAGTCATCTCATGTCAGACGCCAAGATCTCAGCCCGCAGCGGCGGCTACCCCGCTGCCGAGGCCTCCCCCTCCGTCGTTTCCCAACATTCCGCCGCAACACCACAGAACGCACCTCCCTCCGCCGGGTCGGGACCTGCGCCCTCGACGCACGCGGTCCCGCCAGCCCTGTCATCGCTGGCGCAACGTCCTGCCCCGAGAGCGACATCCGGGGAGGTCGGCACAACCGCAGGCACGACGCCCTTTCCCAATCGAAATTTCCAGAAAGGCGATCTGGTGTATGGCGTCGAAAAGGGTCTGGATGGCGGGATCGGGCGCAAGCACTACATCGACTACCGTTTCCGGGCCCGCATGACGCCGTGCCGGATCGACGATTTCCGCATCCTGAAGGAAGAGCAGTCCCTTGCGCCGAAAATGCCGGCAGACGAGGAACAGTCCTTCCGGGAGACGCTCCGCACGCATGAGAAGTACTCGAATGCCGTCGGCGGACAGGACAACAGCGCCATTCGTCGAAAAGTCAAAGGCGGGCTCGAGTGGGCCACACGCGTGGCTGACAAACACGTGCACTTCGTGCTCGACTCACTGGATATCGACGCCGTCGTCAACAAGAACTTCTCCGTCGACGTGCCGTCCGGGTCCAGCGACAACCTCGCCCCGGGCGAGACGAAAAACCGCTCGTTTACCGGCGCAGAACTGCGCTGGCTCTACCGCAACAAGGACGATCCCCGCGTGCAGAAAAACGTCCACTTCTGGATGAATCGCCAGCAAGTGCCGCCGCCGTGGCAGGAGTACAAGAAGGAAGAGATGGTGATGACGGACAACGGCCCGGAGTACAAGACGGAAACCGCAGACGTGGAAAAGCTGTGGGGTAACTACGTGCCGAAACGCAAACCCGAGTGACAAGGATGGCGCGGGGAAATCTTGTGATTCATGCCCCGCTTCAGCACTACACCGCCGGGAATCGCGAGAATCCCGGCGTACCCCGATTCAGAACGCCGCGCGCGACAGGAAGCTGAGGTCTTCGCGGGCCATCGCCTTGATCTCGTTGCGGGTCGTGAGGATGTGCGCTTCGAGCATCGACACCACCGTGGCGACGTCACGTCGCCGGCATGCCGCCAGGATCTCGTAGTGATCGTGCTGCGGCTTCACCTTGCCGGTCGCCTGCGACATCGCAAGATGCGAGTAACGGTCGGTGTTCAGACAATACTCTTCGATCAACATCCGCAGACGACGGTTGTTCGCAGGTGCCGAAAGGGCCAGATGGAAACGTCGGTTGTACTCGGCCCACTCGGAGACCACCTCCGACGCCGAGTACTTGTCCAGGATTTGCTCCATCGCCTGAAAATCGCGCTCTGCCATGTTCGGCACGGCCAGTCTGGCCGCGTGGCATTCAAGCGCTACGCGAATGTCGAGCATGTCGCATAGCTGTTCGAGATTCATGCTCGCCACCGTCGCGCCACGGTTCAGATGGTGCGTGACCAATCCCTCCGCTTCCAGTTGACGTAGCGCTTCCCGAACGGGCACGCGGCTCGAATTGAAACGCTCGGCGAGCGCTTCCTGACGCAATTGAAATCCACCCGGGAGCACGCCACTCAAGATCTCGTCTCGAAGCGTGTCGCGGATGGCCTGATGAAGTGCTTGGGGTCCGGGGGTTCGCATATGGCGCGATTAGAGCATAGTTTTTACCCACATTGCGATTCTGGATCCAATCATCCAATACTGGATCCAGTATACGATTGTGGATCCAAAATCGCATGGTTTCGCTCGTCGCGAACGGGTTCTGCCGCTTACTTCCCCGCCCGCGCTTCGGCCAATGCGATGGTCAGATGCGCGACCTTCTTCTTGAGCGCATCGCGTTCGGCGGTCATGGCCTTGAGTTCGCTCGACAGACGGGTCAACTCGTCGGACGGATCGGCGCTCGTATCCCACGGCGGCGTGCCGTCGTCTTCCTCGGCGATCTCGTCTTCCTTCTTCTTGCGCGGCTTGACCGGGCGCGCCTCACGCACTGAGCGGGCCAGCTCACGCAGCTCCTGCTTGCCCGCGACCACGGCCGCGACCTGCGCCGCCTGCGGCAGCGTCGACACAGCCGCCGCCGCGTTGATCGACACCTCACCTCGCTTGACGGCGTCCACGAGTTCGGGCGCCGCTGCATTGTGAATCTGCTCGATCTGCCCCAGCGTGTTGCTCGACAAACGTGCCGCGCGGGCCAATGCGGCCCGCGTGAGCGCCATCGTGTGCGCAGGAATCGACGACTTCGTGCCTTCCCCCGCCGACGCATCATCCGCGACCGGTGTCGCAGCCGCCGCTTGCGCCGGCGCGTCCGGCGTCTCGCGCGCTTCGAGAATCGTCTTCTTGCGCAACGCCAGCACGCCGCGCTGGTAGTCCGAGACGCTACGGCGGCCCAGATGGTTGTCGATCATCCAAAGATGCACGTCGTCCATCGACTTGAACGACGGGTTTTGCACCGTGCGGAATTCGATGTCGTGCTTGCGGCAGATTTCGTAACGGTTGTGACCGTCGACCAGCACGTCGCCCCACAGGACGAGCGCGTCGCGGCAACCTTCGGCGAGCAGGCTTTGTTCTAGCGCCCCGTATTCGTCAGGCGTGAGGGGGTCGATGTACGCCTTGAGTTCTTCGTTGATCTGGACTGTCATGGATTTGTGTGACGACGCCGTCGCGCCCTGCGACGGCGTGGGAATTCTGAGCAGGCGACATTATCGCCTGTTCGGCGAGGAGGCAGGCAAATCGCCGTAGCGTATCGACATATCCGTGCATGTCGACCGACCGGAGCAGGTTCAGGACAACACGCCGTGATCCGTGAGAAACGCCTGTATGCGCGCCAGCCGCGCGACCGGGTCGTCGATGCCCAGCAGCGTCTCCTTCTCGTGCGCAGGCAGCGGCAGCAATTCCGCCCAGCGATCGGCCACCCAGCCACACTCGTCGAGACGGTAAGGCGGCGCAAGCGGCAGCTTCGCAGCGCGCGCCGGATCGCGCTGCAACCCCGCGATCAGCTTGCCCAGGGTATCCGCACTGACTTGCAGGGTGTCGGGAATGGCGACGTTGGCATCGTCAGGCAACAGGTCCGCCTCCCCCATCCACAAACCGTATTTACCAAGCTCGACGGAAGAAAGCCGGAACTTCGTCGTGCCCCGGCAGACCAGTTCGAGCAATGCCGGCATCGGCGCGCGCCAGTCATCGATGCGCGCCATCGTGCCGATCATCGCAGGCTCCTCCACGCTGTCGGGCAGGCGCACCTCGCTGCCCTGTCGCAACACGACGACACCGAACTCCGTGCCATCGGCGAGACATCGTTTGATCATGTCGAGATAGCGCACCTCGAAGATGCGCAAGTGCAACACCCCAGCGGGAAACAAGGCGTTGCCGAGCGGGAAGAGCGGGATCTGGGCCATGCCGTATCATGACATGAAGTCACGTCCGACAAGTAACGGCACCTGCCGCCCCGGACGACGGTTCGCGTCGATCGATCTGCCTTCAGTGCACGCACGCCTTGGGCAAGGTCACCGCCTCCTGCTCGAAGCGCTCGATCAGAAAATCGAGCAGTGCACGTACACGCGGCACCATGTAGCGCGTGCGATGCCGCACTGCATACACGCCCGCCTCCGTGGCAATGAAATCCGGCAGAAGAATCTTCAACCGTCCGGCCCGGACATCGTCGGCGGCATCCCATAACGTCTTTCGGACGATACCCCGCCCGTCCAGCGCCCAGCGGCGCGCTATCGTGCCGTCGTTCGTCTCCCAGGCTTGCGCCATCGGCACCGTGAACTGCCACGTCGCCTCGTCCTTACGGAAATGAAACTCGTTGAGCGGCCCGGAAGACGTGACCAGCACGATGAACCGATGGGCCGACAGCGCCTCGGGGGTCTGCGGTTCGCCATGACGCGCCAGATATTCCGGCGACGCACACAGCACGCGGCACATCGGTGCGAGACGGCGCGCCACGAGCGTGCCGTCCGCCGGTTCGCTGAAGCGGATCGCGAGATCGACATCGTCCTGCACGAGATTGGAGATGGAGTCGGTCAGCGTCAGCGATAGCCGGATGTCCGGATACCGCGCCACGAACTCGTCGAGCCATGGCGAGAGCTTGTGCGCGCCGAAGTCGGTCGACGCCGACAACCGGATCTTGCCGCGAATCGCCGCGCACCCAGCTTGAAGCGCCGCTTCGCCGTCGTCGATGGCCTGCAACGCGACAAGACAGTGCGAGAGGTAGACGCGCCCTTCGTCCGTCAAGCGCAACTGACGCGTGGTGCGTACGAACAGCCGCGTCTGCAACGACGCCTCCAGCTTCGCCAGCCGGGCGCTCGCCGCCGCAGGCGAGAGCCCCAGCTTGCGCCCCGCCGCAGAAAGACTGCCGAGCGTCGCCGCCGTCGCGAACAGGCGCATGTCACCCAGTTGATCGGTCGCCATTTTCTATCTGTATTTGAAAGTCATTCAAATTATCGACAGATTATCAAAAGCAAGACGAATCGGCAGACTACCCGGCATCGTCCCCCTCGGGACATTTACGCTCGACGATCGACCATGTCTGCTTCTTCGACTTCCCCCAGTTCTCCCCCACCCCCGACTGCCGCCGCGCCTCGTGCCGACGCTACCCCCTGGGCCTCGCTGACCGCGTTGATGCTCGCGACCGTCGTTGCTGCGGCCAACGAGACGGTGCCAGCCGGGCTGTTGCCGCAGCTCGCCGACGGTTTTCACATCTCCGAATCCTGGGCAGGCCAGATGGTCACGCTCTGTGCGTTGGGCGCAGGTCTCGGCGCCGTGCCGCTGACCGTGTTGATGCATCGCTGGTCGCGCCGGACAGTGCTGGTCATCGCGCTGCTCGGCTTCGCCTTGTGCAATGCCGTGACGGCGCTCTCATCGGACTTCACCTTGACGCTCGCCGCCCGCTTCGTGGTGGGTCTGGCCACCGGCGTGGCGTGGAGCGAGATCGCGACCTACGCGCGGCGTCTCGTGAGTCCAGAACGTCAGGGACGTGCCCTCGCCTTCGCCATGCTGGGGATTCCGCTGGCGCTTGCCATCGGCGTGCCGGCGGCGACCACGCTCGGTCAACTGATCGGATGGCGCTCGGTGTTCGGTGGCTTGTCGGCGTTCACGCTCACGCTCGTGGGATGGATGCTGCTGATCGTGCCGAACGTCACCATCGCAAGCAGCGCAAACAAAGGCACCCACCATGCGTCCCCCGCTCGCGCTTCCGTCATCGACGTACTCCGCATGCCGGGCGTGCGTCCGGTACTTGCGGTGGTCATGTTGTGGGTCGTCGCGCACTACACGCTGTACACGTACGTCGCACCGTTCCTCGCGTCCTCCGGTATGAGCGGACGTCTCGCCACGATCCTATCGGCGTTCGGCATTTCGACCCTCGTCGGACTTTGGGGGATTGGTCTTTGGGTGGATCGCTGGTTGCGCAGGCTCGCGCTGACGGCATTGGCCACCTTCGCGGCCGTGATCTTGGCCTTCGGTATCTGGCCAACGTCGTGGTGGGTACTCGCCGTCGGCGCAGTGCTTTGGGGACTGAGTTTCAGCGGCGCGCCGACGATCCTCCAGACAGCGCTCGGGAATGCGGCGGGCGAGCATGAGAACGTAGCGCAATCGATGCTCGTGACCGTCTTCAATCTGTCGTTCGCCGCGAGTGGCGTACTCGGAGGCGCCGTGCTGTCGACTTGGGGCGCCGCTGCGCTGCCGCATGTGCTCACGTGGCTGGCGTTAGCGGCGTGGGGGGTAGCGTTCGCCGCCAGACGGCATGGCTTTGCGCAACGCCTGCCTCGTTGAGATGCACCGCGTTACCGATGCGCCTCGCTTGTTGCAACTAGTAGCGGCAATCGCAACCGTCTGATTCAACCTGCGCTCGTCGTCAGCCGCTCGACGAGCGCTTCCGCCTCTTCACGCGTCGCCACCGCTTCATGCGGAATGCCGAACGCCTTCACTGCGGCCTCCCCCATTGTGCGGACGGCCGCACGTCGCGTCTCGTCCGGCTCGATACTCACCAGCGCCTTGCAGACCGCCGCCAACGCAGACTTGTTGTGCTTGAGCCAGACGGCACGCTGCTTGCGGTCCTCGTGAGTTTCGTCGCGCCTCAACTGGTCGTAGACCACCACGAACGGGGCGCCATGCTTCACGAGCGCCACCATTTCCGCCTCCCAGTCGCGGGCATAGCCCGGCTCGGCGGCCTCCTGATTGAAGGTGACGAACGGGAGTTCGCGGATATCGTGAATCGAGAACAGATTGGGATCGAGTGGCATGGAATTCGCTCCTTGAGCCGTGAGAACAAACCGAAGAAAAGGGGAAACACGACGCGTCGATAGCGCGCCATTAGCCGGCCTCGCCGTCAACGCGCTGACGGGCAGTCGCCTGCCCTGTCGACGAGTCCTGCTGCCAACCGGCGCCGAGTGCCTTGTAAAGCGCAATGGCGCTCAGCACCTCGGCACCCTGACTATCGGCGAGCGCATCGCGGGCGCGATTGGCGGCACGCTGGGCGACGAGTACCGGCAGATAGGCACTCAGGCCGTGTTGGTAGAGACGTGTCGTGCGGACCAGCGCCTGCCGGCTGTCGTCGACCGCCGCACGCAACGCGATCTGCCGTTCACGTTCGCTATGCAACCCGGACAACGCGTCCTCGACATCGCGTAACGCCAATCGCACATCGCGCTCATAGGCAAGTCGTGCCGCGTCCGTTTCCGCCTGCGCGGCCGTGACACCGGCCTTCGCGCGACCGCCGTCGTATAGCGTCTGACTGCCGATCAGCGCCGCCGACCAGGCAACGCTCGCGCCTGAGAACAGGTCCTGAATCAGACTGGCCGTGGTCCCAAGGCTAAGCGGAATGCTGAAGTGCGGGAAGCGTTCGGCTTCGGCCACGCCGATCTGGGCCGTCGCCGCCGCAAACCGGCGCTCGGCAGCGCGCACGTCGGGACGCTGCCGAATGACCTCGGACGGCATCGTCAGCGGTAGCGCAGGCATCACGGGCAACGCCTGTGACGGGGTGGCGAGCACATCGCGCCATTGCGCAGGAAAGTCGCCGACAAGTACGCCGATGGCGTGACTCAAGCGCTCGACTTCGGCCTGCAACCGAGGCGGCTGCGCCTGTGCAAGCTCGCGTTCGGCACGCGCCTGCGCCACTTCGGCAGACGTGCCCAGCCCTTGCGCGAATGCCCGCTGCGCGAGACGCTCGCCTTCGAGCAACGTACGGATGTTGTCTTGCGCGATGCGCATCCGTACCTGCGTCGTGCGCAGTGTGGCGTAATCGGCCGCCAGTTCTGCGAGCAGGCTCACGCGAATCGCGTCGCGATCGAACGCCACCGCCTCGACACGCGCGTCGGCAGACTCCACCGCACGACGCGTACCTCCGAAGACATCCAGTTCCCAACTGGCGTCGAATCCCATCTGCCACGTCCGCGATTGGCCCACACCCGGTGGCCAGTCGAGACGTTTGCTCGATCGCAACGCCTGTGCCGTGCCACCCGCAGCCACCGTCGGCCCGAGATCTGCGGCGATACGCATACGCTCGGCACGCGCCTGGACCAGACGCGCCTGTGCTATCGCCAGATCGCGGTTATTGGCCAGCGCCACATCGACCAGTCGGTCGAGCGTCGCATCGCCAAACGATCGCCACCAGTCGCGCAGACGTGCACCATCGGACGGGCGACTCGTGTCGAAGCTGTCGCGTGCGTCGTGCCACTGCGCCGGGATGTCCGTGAGCGGCGCATGGTAATCCGGCCCGAGGGTTGTGCAAGCGGCCGTCGTCAGCACGCCTGCGAGAACGAGGCATGAGGGTACCCTCGACATCCGTGTACGCAACGTGCGATGCGAAATCAATGCGAAGTTCATAGCGTCACATCCAGCGCATCAGCAAACTGGCGAGGCGTCCTTTCGGTGTTGCCCCCGCATCGGCGCGCCCGACGTCGACGCTGCACGTCATCCCGGCGGCAAGCACTACGCCCACCGGAACCCGGTCGATTTCGATCCGCACAGGAATGCGCTGCGCCAGCCGTATCCAGCTGAAGGTGGGCTCAACGCTGGGCAAACCTTGTGCGTCGGCATGCTCGTTGACGTCAGTGATGCCCCGACCGATGCCTGCGACGTGGCCCTCAAGCATGTCGTCAAAACCCATGAGCCGAATGCGTGCGGGTGCGCCCGTGCGAATCCCGTGCAACTTCGTCTCTTCAAAGTAGCCCGTGACCCAGAAGCGATGCACATCGATCAGCGCGACGTTGCCACGCCCCGCCACCGCGTAATCGCCGGGGCGCAAACGCAAATGTGTGACATACCCATCTGCGGGGGCCCGCAACTCGGTGCGTGCCAGATCCAGACGCGCAACATCGAGCGCCACCTGTGCACGACGCTGTTCGGCCTGTGCGATGGCCACCGCCTGATTCGCGCGCTGAATGTCTTCGCCGGGCACGAGATCGTCCATACCGCGACGACGTTTCGCGTCCTGCGTTTTCTGTTGCAGCGATGCGCTTGCCGCGCTCAACTGCGCCTCGGCCTGCGCCACGGCATAACGAAAGCGCTCAGGGTCGATCCGGTACAGCACGTCACCGCGCTTGACCAACTGGTTGTCGGCGACGGCCACCTCAAGCACTGTGCCGGACACTTCCGGGGCGATGTGCACCACTTCCGCACTGACTCGCCCATCGCGGGTCCACGGCGAAACCACATAGGCGCGCCAAAGCGCCACCACGAGCGCCCCGGCGATTACCACCGTCGCGAGCGTACCCACGGCCTTGGCGGCCGGACGAAACCACATCATGCGATCAGACATAAAGCACCAACACGGAAAGCAGACAAAGAGAGAGGGCGAACTCGAAAAGCGCCGGATGCCAGACATGGCGCATCACGCCCGCACGCGTCATGACGAAGCGAACGCCGAGAAACACCGGCAACGCGATGCAGGCATAGACGAAAAATGGCGGCAGATAGATGCCGGCGACAGCCACTTCAGTGAGCATGAGAACGATTGAACAAGGGTTGAGCGAGGATTTTGCGAAGCCCACTGGCCGGCCGTCGAAGCGTTCGACGAGATGCGTGGGCAGGATGAGCACCATGACGGATTCATTGCGCATGAGTGCTGCCCGTCGGGGGAGATGCGAAGTAGGCTTCGTGAGCGTCGAGCAGCTCAGCGATATCGGTGAGCGCCGCGACGAGACGCGCCAACGGCACGGGTTCATGCGTAGCGAGCGAAAGCGCCGCTTGCAGGATCGCCAACCGCCGCGCCGCGTAACGCGCATGACGCGCGGCCAATGCGGGTCGCCCGGCGCGGGTGCGTCGCGACATCCGCGCCAACGCCGTTGCCACAACCTCGCGGGCGGCGGGCATTCGTGCCGTTTCGGCGCGCCCGTCATTGCCGTCCTCGCCTTCATCACGCAGCAGCCACATCCGCAGGCGCCAAGCCTCACGACCGAGATGGAGACTGGCGAGCGCGTCGTCGACATCGCGACGCATGGCCTCCGGTTGCGCCTTGCGTAAGGCACCCAGTTGCGCGATGCGATGCTGCTGACGCCACTGCCATACGCGGGCTGAAGCGCGGGCTGAAGTACGCGCCGACGACAGCCGCCCTCTGACGTCGCCCCCCGGTCCCGCCGAATGCGTCGAGATCGATGACGCCGCGCCCCACAGTGCACGCAAGGCTTCGTCACGGATCCGCCTTTGCAGTCGCGCAATATCCTTCGGCAGGACGCGCGGCAACAACACACGAAATCCCAGCCACGCGAGCAGCGTGCCGGCAATCCAGGCAAGTGACCAGTTGAGGAACAACGGCACGTCGTAGTGCATCGGGTTATCGGCCGCTGTGAGCGTATTGAAACCCACGAGATACGCGAGCGCTGCCAAACCATGCTTCGGCAATGTCGTCGCATAAATGCCCGGCAGCCAGAACGTCCCAAGCACAACGAGCAGTAACAGCAGCCCCTCGATGTGCGGCAATACGTAGAAAGCGCACACAAAGGCGACAGGCACCGCGAACAGCGTGCCCTTAACGAACTGCCACGCGCCGGCAGCCGGATTTGGCGCGGCTGCCAGCAACGCACAATACGGCGCGACGATCAGCAGCATCATGTCGCCGTGCGGCCAGCCCGTGACAATCCATGCGGCACCGGCCGCAAACAGCGTCAGCGCCGACCGTACGCCGTTCTGCAACGCAGCACGCAAATCGCGATGAAAGCGGATGGTCACCCCACCACCCGCAGGACGCGGACGATGCAAAGACGCGAGACCATCGAGCGCTGCCAGATAGTCGTCGATCTGCTCGATCAAGCGATCGAGGGCGATGAGCGTCGTAGGGGATGTTGATGCAATGTCGGCCATCGCGCGGTGAAGCTTTGCGCGGGCCTCTCGAAGACAATGCGCCGCACGCTCAAGCCCTTCAGGACCCGCACCGACAGCTTGCGCTGCGTCTTGCCACGCATGCGTCAGCATGGTCCGCAATGCCGACGGCGCAGGCCGCGACATGTTGCCTGCCGGTGCTGCGGTCAGCGCAGCAAACAGCGACGCCATCGCATGCCGCACGGCGTGGGCACGGTGCGCCAGATCGACCGATTCGGCCTTGCCGACGGCCAACAGATCGTCGACACCGTAAATCTCGGCGATCAGTTGACGCCGCAGATCATCGGCCCCAGCGCGCGCTGCCGCGTCCCCCTCCCCGTTATCAGCGGCGATCGTCTGTGCCGCACGCGCCGCCAGTCGCGAGAGCATCGCGTCGAGCTTGCCGCGCACGCCGCGCCGGCTGAACAGCGCGGTGACCAGCGACAGGCAAACCACGCCCACCATGACGGTCGAGCCACGACCGATGACATGCTCGAACGCGAGATGCGGATGCGTCAGCGCACCGAACGTGGCGAGACCCACCGTGTATCCGGCCACCACGACACCCGATGCGCGAAAGTGCCGCAGCATCGTCATGCCCGCAACGCACACCCCAAGCCAGGTCGCGAACCCAAGCACGAAGAGCCACGGCATCTCGGCGAAGGCCGACATCAGCACAAAGGATGCGACGATGCCCACGAGCGTGCCGAGCACCCGCCACGCGCCCTTGCCGATCACGGCCCCCTGAATCGGATTGACGACCAGCAATACCGTCGTGGCCGCCGAGAACGGCATTTCCAGTTCGAGAAGATAGGCAACGCAAAGCGCCAGCCAGGCCGCAACGATCGAGCGGAGGACGTACGTGGCACGCGGGGATGTGATGTCCAACCGCGCAAGACCCGCGAGAAGCCGATGCGACCACACCTCGCGAAACGCGCTGGGAGAAGTTGCCGAAGCAGGCGTGGGTGACACGATGACCCTTGAAGACAGTGACGATGCTGATCACTGTAGGGTCGGGAGCATCGATGCGAATAGTGACTTGATTGGAATCAATGATTGCGTCACACGCATCGATTCGAAGATTTCGCCGGCTTGAGGGGTCTAATAGGCTTCGCAGATATGCCGGATCGTGCGACGCAACCATTGATGTGCCGGATCGGCCTGAAAACGCGGGTGCCATGCCTGTGTCAGCACGACCGTCTCGAGCGGCACCGGAAAATCGAACTGGCGCAGACGCATCCCAGCTGCCACGGCGCTTTCTGCCAGATGCGAGGGAAGTGCGAGCAGCAAGTCGCTGTTTTGCAAGGCAAAAAGCGCGGTGGACGGGGTGGGCACGACCAGCGCCACGTGACGTCTGAGCCCCACATCTTCCAGCGCACTATCGATCGGTCCGGCGAACTTGCCACGCCTCGATACCCCGATGTGCCCCCATCGCGTGATCCGCTCCGGCGTAATGTCTTCGTCGAAAATCGGATGATCCTGACGTGCAATGCCCACGAAGCTCGTCGTAAAGAGCGATTGCACGCGAATCTCGGGCCCCAGCTTGCGCGACGCGCTGATGAAAAGATCGATCCGTCCGCTGCGCAGCGCCTCGTCGTCGAGATCATCTTCTTCCGGCGCGAAGCGCAGCATGGCACGCGGCATTTCCTCGGCCATCGCTTCGAGCAATCGTCCCGAATGCAGGCCGACGAAGATGTCGTTCGCCCGCACATTGAAGCGCCGCTCCAGCGTTCCCAGGTCGACGCTCGCCCCCGGCGCCAGCACCTGCGTTGCCTGCTCGACCGCGAGACGGACCTGCTCGCGCATCGCCAGCGCGCGCGGGGTCGGCACCAGTTTGCGGCCGGCCTGAACGAATACCGGATCGCCCAGCGTCTCGCGAATCCGGCTGAGCGTGCGGCTCATTGCGGGAGGACTCAGGTGCATGCGTCGGGCAGCGCCGACCACGCTGCCCTCCTCCAGAAGCACATCGAGGGCATGGAGCAGATTGAGATCGGGGTACGACATGGCACCTTCCGCAGTCGTTGCGTAAAACGCAATCCTAACGCGCAGATGATGCTTCCCGCAAAAGCCATTCATGAACGTCTGCAATCTGCCCGGCATGACGCGCGCGACGTGGATACACGATGTAGAAGCCTGCACCGGTACGCAGTTCGGTGTCGAACAGCCGCACCAGACGGCCCGCCGCAATCTCCGTCGCCACGAAATCCCGATGCGCCAGCGCCAGCCCCTGCCCGGCGACGGCGGCGTCGATAGCGAGTGCCGTTTGATTGAATCTGACGTTCTTAGCCGCAGACAGCGGCGCCTGCGGTAGCGCCAACTCAAGGAATTGCGGCCAGGCGTTATGGGCGTCGTGCAGCAATGCGTGCCCCCGCAGGTCGCCCGTCTCACGGGGATGTCCCGAGTCCGCGACGACGCCCGGCGAAGCCACCGCAATCTGCACCTCCTCGAATAACGGCTCGACAACCAGCCCACCACCAAAGGGCGGACGTCCGTAGCGCACGGCGAGATCGACCGCATCGCTGTGAAAGTGCGAAAGCCGGTCGGTCGCGAGGATACGCAGATCGATGTCGGGATGGGTCTCGAGGAATGCGGGAAGCCGTGGAATCAGCCATTTCGATGCGAACGTCGGCGTGACGCTGATCGTCAGACGCAACGGTTCCGGACGCAACGCCTGCGTTGCCTCCGTCAGCATCTCGAAAGCACGCCGCACACCGCCCGCATAACGCCGCCCGTTCTCGGTCAGCGATAGCGTGCGTGGGTGCCGCTCGAACAGCTTCATCCCCAACTCGGCTTCGAGACCACGCACCTGCTGCGCAACCGCGCCTTGTGTCACGCCCAGCTCTTCAGCAGCCAGCCGGAAATTGAGATGCCGGCTCGCCGCCTCAAAAGCGCGAAGGGCGTTCAGCGACGGGAGTCGGCCAGGAATGTCGGTCATAGCGCCATAGTGTAGTTTTTCTACTGCATCAACTGTCGAAATCTGATTCGTCGAGTCGGTGTCGCGATGTTACGCTGTTGCACACGTTTGACGAGATCCGGCCACCGTTGGGGTGAGCGCCGGCGTATCCGGAGAATATCAGCATGACAGTAGAAAAAGTGGCGTTGATTACGGCGGGTGGTAGCGGCATGGGCGCTGCGGCAGCTCGACGTCTGGCCGCCGATGGCTTCAAGGTCGGCATTCTGTCGTCGTCCGGCAAGGGCGAGGCGCTGGCGGCCGAATTGGGCGGTGTGGGCGTCACCGGATCGAATCAGTCGAACGACGCCCTGAAGCAACTGGTGGATCTGGCGGTGGAGCGCTGGGGACGTATCGACGTACTGGTGAACAGTGCCGGGCACGGCCCGCGCGCCGCGATCCTCGACATTAGCGATGAAGACTGGCATCGCGGCATGGACACGTACCTGATGAACGTGATCCGCCCGACCCGGCTCGTCACGCCGATCATGCAAAAACAAGGCGCGGGCACGATCATCAACATCTCCACGGCATGGGCGTTCGAGCCCAGCGAGATGTTCCCGACGTCGGCCGTGTTCCGCGCGGGGCTGGCCTCGTTCACGAAGCTCTTCGCCGACCAATATGCGAAGGACAACGTCCGCATGAACAACATTCTGCCGGGCTGGATCGACAGTCTTCCGCAGCAGGAGACGCGCCGTGAGAGCGTGCCGATGCAACGCTACGGCAAGTCGGAGGAGATCGCCGCAACGGTGGCCTTCCTGGCGTCGGACGGCGCTGGCTACATCACAGGACAAAACATTCGTGTGGACGGCGGACTGACCCGCTCGGTCTGAAGAACCCAAATCTGCGTGATGGGCGGACGGGGCAGACGGGGCGGACGGGGGCGGACGGCTCGCGCTCGCGAGCCCGCCATCGCCCTCTCGTCCGTCACCGCGTGACAAGGGGCTTAGCGTCCCTCAAGCAGAAACGGCAGCACGTCTGCCAACAACACATCGGGCGCTTCTTCCGCAATGTAGTGACCGCAAGGCAGCGGGTG
Organism: Pandoraea sp. ISTKB; assembly: GCF_001721285.1. Lineage (NCBI taxonomy): Bacteria > Pseudomonadati > Pseudomonadota > Betaproteobacteria > Burkholderiales > Burkholderiaceae > Pandoraea > Pandoraea sp. ISTKB. Next base: position 173,573 of record NZ_MAOS01000094.1, on the reverse strand, counting down.
CCCACGGACGTTGGACGCCACGCGCTGCCACTCCGCCAGGGGCTGGAAGCAGCGATGCACGACACCCTGCTCGCCCCAGAGCGCCAGCACCGGCATCTCTAACTTGCGCCCTGCCTCGCGATCCTCGCGGTCGTGCGTCAGGTCGATCGTAGCCGCCGCACGGTAGTCCTCACAGACGCCATGCGCTGCGCCCGGCAGCGACAGGCAGCGCTGATACTCCGCCAACGCTCGCGGGTCGAACGGCGCCAATCCGGCGCTGCGCCGCCCCATCACGTCACGCAAGTAGGCCGCCGGATCCGCTTCGATCAGACGCTCGGGCAACGGCGCAGGCTGAATCAGGAAGAACCAGTGCCAGTAGGCGCGCGCAAAGGCGTCGCCCGCCTGTTCGTACATCGCGAGCGTCGGCGCAATGTCGAGCAGCACCACCCGGTCAACGACGTCCGGATGATCGGCGGCCAGCCGATGCGCAACGCGCGCACCCCGGTCGTGAGCCAACACCGAGAACGACGTATGCCCCAACTCGCGCATGGCGGCCACCATGTCCCGCGCCATGACACGCTTGCTGTAAGCCGTATGATCGGCGTCGCCCGCAGGCTTGGCGGAGTCGCCGTACCCCCGCAGATCGGCGAGCACCAGCGTGAAATGCCGGGCGAGCACAGGCGCGACCTTGTGCCAGATGGCAGACGTCTGCGGGTGTCCATGCAGCATCAGCAACGCCGGGCCGCTACCACCGGTCAGCGCATGGATATGCTGGCCGTCAGGCGTCGGCAAACGATAGGCGGTGAAGCCGGGAAAGAGTGCTTGGGAGGTCATAGGCCCCTTTTCTGCCGTCAGGTTCGGTGCGGGTTCGATGCAGGTTTGATGAGATAGCGGCGCACGGCCGCGTGTCATGCACATCCTATATTTGATGCAAAACGACATAAAGTGACTCAAAATCACTTCATTGTTAATTGCAAGGCACGAATCGACATGTCAGTGGACGGCTTCTCCGATCTGCGCTTTTTCGCGACGCTCATGAAGGAAGGCAGCATGGCCGCTGCCGCCCAGCAGATGGGCATTACGCCGCCCGCGGTCAGCCGGCGGCTGGCGCAACTGGAGCATCGGCTCGGCGTGCGATTGCTGCATCGTACGACACGACGCATCAGCCTCACGCCCGAAGGCGAGATGTACTTGCAGGACGGCGCACGAATCCTCGGCGAACTCGAAGCGTTGGAGCACGCCGTGACCGGCGCGCAGACCTCGCCTCGCGGCCTGCTGCGACTGGCCGCAACGCTCGGCTTCGGACGCACGCACATCGCCCCGGCGCTCTCTGCGTTTGCCCGCGAGTACCCGGAGGTCGAGGTGCAGTTGCATCTCACGGATCGACCGGTGAATCTCGTCGAACAAGGATTCGACGCAGCGATCCGCTTCGGCGATCTACCGGATTCCCGTCTGACGGCGCGGCAGTTGATGCCGAATGCGCGGGTGCTGTGCGCGTCGCCCAGCTATCTGGCCGACTCGGGTGAGCCGGCGCACCCCTCGGATCTGGCGGCGCATCAGTGCATCGTGATTCGCGAGAGCGACGAAATCTACGGGACCTGGCACTTCCGGCGGGCCGATCGTCAGGAGACGGTCAAGGTACGCGGCATGCTGAGTACCAACGATGGTGCGGCCGCCACGACATGGGCGCTGGACGGACACGGCATGCTCATCCGCTCGATGTGGGACATCCATCCGTATCTCGCGTCCGGCCAACTGCGCGCCGTCATGGTCGATTGGGCGCTACCGCCGGCCGACATCAAGCTCGTCTATCCGACCAAGAGCCATCTCTCCGCGAAGACGCGAGCGTTGGCGGACTTTCTGGTGACGTGGTTCCGGGCGTCGAATCCGACGCAGAAGACCTAACGTCACATCACATCAGCTGCGACGCCGGAACTCCCCCGGCGAAACGCCGGTGACTGCCCGAAAGACGCGCGCGAAGTGCTGCGTCGTCTGGAAGCCGCAATCGATGGCGACATCGAGTACCGACCAGTGCGGCTTGGCGAGCAGCGTCATCGCGCGCTCTATGCGCAGTCGCGTCACATACCGATGGGGCGTGGTACCGAACGTCTGCCGGAACAGCGCCGTGAAGTGCGACACGCTGTAACCCGCGCAATCGGCGAGTTCGGCCAGCGCGACGGCGCCGTCCAACCGGCTACGCACGAGATCGTCGACGCGTCGGGCCTGCGCAGGTGTCAGCCCCCCACCGCTTTCTGACGCAGCGCAAGACGCGTGGTGACCGACCAGCGTTGCCGCCATCGCCTGCTCGATGCCGTCGAGGAAAAGTCGACCGCTGCGAAAGCCGTCGCGCTGCTCCGTATGAAGTGCGCTCATGAGCATCGTCAGTTGAGCGCTTTGTACGCTGCTGGCGGGCATGACCGTCGCCCGCCCGCTCCGGCCGGCGGCAAGCGAGGCCTCCGCCAGCACGCGGTCGTCGACGCGCACACTCACCACGCGTGCTGGCCGCACCCAGCGTACCGTCTCCATTTCGTCGCGCAACGACAGCGCCACGGCACCTGCGGGCACCACGAGGCGCTCAGGGGGCAAGCTGTCGGAGCAGTGATCGATGTGAGCCGCGTCGAGAAACAGGGTGGCGATCTGTTCGGTGATGACATGCGAGAGCGGCATGTCGGACGGTACCTCGTGCGTTTCGATGAGCAGCGTCGGCGACGGTGAATGCAGCCCGAGCGGTTCGCCATCGAACAGCGGCACACGTTTTCCATCGCGAATCGCGGTAATGCGTTCCGGTTTCATGCGGGTCTTCCTGCCATTGCTGCCCCTGCGGGCCCTTGGTTGCGGTGAATGCGCCGACGCGTCTTCCAGGACCTTTCGGACTTTCAGGACGAACGGAATTTTAGGTCGCGAATCGCCGGATCCGGCCTGTCGACCGGTGGGTGGTGTGCGCTAATGCGAACGTCCGCCCGGTATTCGGGTTTAGTCGTGTCCTGCCAAATCGAGAGTTCGAGATGACATCCGTTGCTTCGCTGCCGTCCGTAGTAGAACGTTCGGCCCCCACCTATTTATTCCTTGGCGTTTCGATGCGGGTGCTGTTGTCCTCGCAGCAGACGGGAGGCCAGTTCACGATGATCGAAGGCACGATGCCGCCCGGCGGCGACGGCGGCCTTCACCTTCACCGGTTCGAGGATGAATCGATGACGATTCTGGAGGGCGAGCTGGAAGTGACGATCGGCGACGACGTCACGGTGCTGCGCGCCGGCCAATCCTATTTCGCGCCGCGAGGCGTGCCGCAACGTTTGCGGAATTTGGGGAAGGTGCCGACGCGCAGCCTTCTGGTGACGACGCCCGGCGGCTTCGACGAATTCATCGTCAAGGCCGGGCTTCGGGTCGAGGGCGAGATGCCGGCCACGCCAGCCATGCCCGCCGAGCCGCCGACACCTGAGCAAATGATCGCGCTGCTGGAGATGGCGAGAATGCATGGCATCGAGGTGCTGATTCCGCCGGGCGCGTAAAGCGGGATCTGAGGGGGATCAGAGCACGCCCTGCCCCCGATCCTCGACCAGCTTGAGCAATGGCGGCTGCCGGAACCAGTTTTCCGGCTGCACGCGCTCCCAGAGTCCGCCTTTACCGAGCGCCAGCCCCTTCTCCTGCTCCCGTCGCAGCCACGCCTCCACGGTCCGGATGCGATTCGGATGAATCTCATCGAGCAATGCGTAGTCGCGCGCAATCACGTTGTGCTTCCAGACATTCCAGAACCCGGTGAAGTTGTCGCGAAAACTCATCGTGCTCTTGTCTTTCGGGTCCGCGTTGTAACCGGCAGGCCGCCCGGCGGATGCTGCCAACGGGCCTTGCCAATAGTCGTCAACGGCCGTGTCGACGTAGCGCGCGGGGCGCCCTGTAACCGCTTCGAACGCCTCGGCCAGCCTGGCGTAATGCACATGCTCGATGGCGACTTCGAGGTTCATCCCGTTAGCGCGCAACGGGTTGTCGAAGAGCCAGCGCACGTAATAGCCGCAGTCATCGAGGGCGACGTGCGGCACCGCGCCGTCGCCTAGCGGCACACGCCACGTCACGACACCGTCTTCCACAAAGGGGGACATCGGTGTCATGGCTGCGATGGCCATCTCCATGTACGGCCCGGAGGTGAACACCGCAGCGCCCATGCGCTCGCGATTTGTCTGGTTCTGAAAAAGGATCCATTCGCCGATGCGCCCCTTGCCGTCGTAGTGACCGGTACGGAATTTCGAGTCGTACCCGGCCTTCTTGAGCGCGTAATCCAGATTGCCGTAGACGAAGAACCGGATGCCCTCTTCGATGGCAATTTCGTAGCAGCGAATCGCCCAGTACATCTCGGTTCGCTCGCCGGTGTTGAAGCCATCGATGTTGATGAAGGCGCCGTCGCAACCACGCAGCCCCGCACGTAATGTGGCTTCGTCCGCAAACGTGCCCTCGACGATCTCCGTGTTGCCGAGCGCCAGCAATTCGCGGGCGCGTCGGGAGTTGGCATCGCGGCTGAGCGCCCGCACAAAGTACTTTTTGTCGGCGACCAGCGCGCCGATTACCGGCAAGCCTTGTGCGCCGGTGCCACCGACGACGAAAATTCTGGACGTAGCGTGAGACGTCATGACGCATTCCCTCCCGGGGCATGGATGTGGATGTTCAGAGGCAGTGCGCGCCAGCGCGGTGCATTGGCCGCGCTGCGCGCCACCTGCGGTGGACGGCGATCAGTTGCCGTGAAAGACCGGTGCGCGGCCCTGTGCCTCGGCCGTAACACCTTCGATAAAATCGTTTGTGCGGTACACCGCGCCGTACTGCGCCCCGAGGGCGGCGAATGCCGGTCCCTGACTTGCATCGATGGCGAGGTGCGCCGAGGCCAGCGTCGTCTGCACGCCAAGCGGGCCGCAAGCTGCGACCTTGTTAGCGATTGCGATGGCTCGCTCAAGCGCAGCTTGCGGTGTCGCTGCAATCTCTTGCAGCGTGCCCATGCGGTACGCATCGTCTGCCGTCCAGTGATTGCCGGTCAGCATGTAGCGCATGGCGTTGCCCCACCCCGCCTCCTGAACGAAACGCACCGTCGAGCCACCGCCCGGAAACCGTCCGTGCGTGTTTTCGTCCTGACCGAATTGCGTATTTGCCGCAGCAATACGGATGTCGGCCGAGAGGAACAGCTCATGCGCCATGTTCCACGTATCGCCATGCACGGCGACGATCAACGGCTTTGTGCGATGGCCCGGCCCGTAGTTGAGCGGATTGACGATACGCGGCACGCCGGCGAGCGGACTGCCGGCGGCCGAGGCCTTGCGGAAGGCATCAACGTCGATGCCGTGCGAGAAGTGCTCGCCATGACCGTACAGCACCACGGCCCGCAATGACGGATCGTGATCGAAGTCGTACAAGGCGCGTGCCAGCGCACGAAACGTGTCGGGATCGATGCGGTTTTGCAATGCCGGACGATTCAGGCCCAGCAACGCGATCTGACCGCGACGCTCGATCGTCAACGTGACATCGGCGCTAAGTGGCACTTCGGCGAGCGTTGTCGGCTGCGGTGCCGTTCCGCCGGAAAGCGGGGCGGCCTGCGCGGCCGGGGGTGTCTGTTCGGCGCCGAGCGCGGTCGTTGCCGCGGTCATCACGGGGACGATCCCGGCAATGGTGGCGGTGGCCTTCATCAAAGTGCGGCGCGTGAGGTCTGGCGTTTTTTCCATGGCTTGATGCTTCGATAAGTACGTCCGTCAGGACGCGGGGTATTCCGTCAGACGTCACGCGACGACAAGGGCCGCGATGGGTGGCGGTGCCAGTCAATTGGCAAATACGACAGTTAATCTTATTATAAGAGTTACCGTTGATGCAAGCGGGTCATGTCACCGAATCTTGCGGTTCTTGCAGGATTCGGCACTCAACGTCGCCCATTTGTCGGATTGTTGCTGTCGATGGAGGTAGTTCTTATAATCAGAGTTTCCCCGCTCGGGGATTCGAAACCGCGAGGAGATCCGTGATATGCGCTCGAAAGGATTTGACGGCATGGTGTGTTCCATCGCCGGTGTGATGGGTGCGATTGGGGATCGCTGGGGTCTGCTGATCCTGCGTGATCTCGTCATCGGCCTGCACCGTTACGACGACTTCCGTCAGTCGTCCGGCGTGACCAACGCGACACTGAGTGACCGACTAAAGCATCTGGAGGCCACTGGTCTGGTGGAGCGGCGCCGCTATCAGACGAATCCGGAGCGATTCGAGTATTGGCTCACGCCCAAGGGGCGTCAGATCGCCCCGATGATGGCGTTGATGTCGCAGATCGGGGATCGGATGGCGATGGCAGGCACAGACGGCCCGTCACTGAAGATCGTCAATCGGAAGACGGGCGCGGACGTTCAGTGGGCGTTCATCGACAAGAGCACCGGTCAGCCAGTGACCGGGCCGGATATCGCGATTGTGGAAGGTCCGGGAGCGGATGAATTGACGCGCTGGCGTCTGGCCAAGGCGAAGCAGAATCGGGAAGCGGAGCAGAATGCGGCTGAGGATGCCGTTGCGAGTGGCGTTGCGAGCGCCGTTGTGAAATGACGAGCGATGATGCGCCCGTCATTTTCGCTGCCAGCACCTGAGCAGCGACCACGGCAAGTTCTGCACGTCGCCATCGGGACGTAAGATCGCGTCGACTTGCCGGTGCCCTGCAGCGATTGCCCTAACCTTTAAAACATTTAACCCGGCCCTTCGCTACCCGCCGCCAACAGCGGCACCACCACATCGCTGATCGGCGTAGGAACGTGATGCAGGCGGCCATAATGCTGGATGACGCCATTTCGGATATCCCACTCAAGCGGACGATTGGCTTGTCGATCGGCGAGGATGGAAGTCCCTAAATCGGCGGGAGCCCGCTGAAACGCGTCGAGGATTTCCTGCGGAACGCTGTCGCTCAGCGACGCACCGCTTGCACGGGCCACGCTCAGACATTCGTGCAAATAGGCGGACGCCAGACCTGCAATATCACTTCGCGAAAACATGCCTGCACGACGATTCGCCAGCACCATCAGGCCTGCGACCGCGTTCTGCAGAAGTTTGCGCCAGGCGACGGAAATGAAGTCGGCTGACAGATCGACTGCGCAGCGGGTATCGCTCAGCACGTCGGCGATGCGTCTCGCTTGCGGCGCGTCGGGCAAGGTTAGACGTGGTTTCGCACGTAGCCAGACAGAAGCATCGGCCTCGCGCTGCGCCGGGAACCAGACAACCGAAGGCAACACCGTTGCGCCGTTGACATAGGGTTTGAGCTGCGCTTGCTGCTCGACACCATTTTGCAGCGCGCATACCACGGTGTTCCGATCACACAGCGCCGCCAGCCAGTCGGCGCTGTCAGCAACCTGTGTCGTCTTCACGGCGACAAACACCACGTCGACCGGGCGCTCAATCGTTGCCGGATCACTCAACACCGGACCGGGCACCACGATTTCCCCCTCGTCATGACGCAACGCCAACTGCGCATGCGCAGTGCGCCCACAAAGCACAGGCGTGCGGTCAACTTCATGCAATGCCGCAGCAATCACGGTACCAATGGCGCCGGGACCAATGAGCGCAACGGTTGGACGTTCAGACATTTTCACTCCCCTTGACTTGCATTCGAGACGAAAAAAAGCCCGCAATGAAGCGGGCTTGAGCGGTCGGTTTGCACCTACCTAGACGAGACGAAGCGGGATCACTCCCACTCGATCGTCGCCGGCGGCTTGCCCGAGATGTCGTACACGACTCGGTTCAGACCGCGCACTTCGTTGATGATGCGGTTCGAGACCTTGCCGAGCAGGTCGTGCGGCAGGTGGGCCCAGTGCGCCGTCATGAAGTCTTGCGTCTGCACGGCGCGCAGTGCCACGACCCATTCGTACGTACGGCCATCGCCCATCACGCCAACGCTCTTGACCGGCAGGAACACCGCGAATGCCTGGCTCGTCAGTTCGTACCACGTCTTGCCGCTATTCGGCTCGACGGTGTTGCGCAGCTCTTCGATGAAGATCGCATCGGCGCGACGCAGCAGATCCGCGTACTCCTGCTTCACTTCACCCAGAATGCGCACGCCCAGACCCGGCCCCGGGAACGGGTGACGGTACACCATGTCGTGCGGCAGACCCAGCGCCACGCCGAGTTCGCGCACTTCATCCTTGAACAGATCGCGCAGCGGCTCCAGCAACTTCAGACCCAGCGTCTCCGGCAAACCGCCAACGTTGTGGTGGCTCTTGATCGTCGTCGCCTTCTTCGTCTTCGCACCGCCCGACTCGATCACGTCCGGATAGATCGTGCCCTGCGCCAGCCACTTTGCGTTCTTGAGCTTCTTCGCTTCGGCCTGGAACACTTCGACGAACTCACGGCCGATGATCTTGCGCTTCTGCTCCGGATCGGTCACGCCCGTCAGATGGCCCATGAACTGCGCCGTAGCGTCCACGTGGACGACCTTCGCGTGCAGACGGCCCTGGAACATCTCCATCACCATCTGACCTTCGTTCAGACGCAGCAGACCGTGATCGACGAACACGCACGTCAGCTGGTCACCGATGGCACGGTGAATCAGCGCCGCCGCGACGCTCGAATCGACACCGCCCGACAACCCCAGAATCACTTCCTCGTCACCGACCTGCTCGCGGATCGCCTTGACGGCTTCCTCGATGTGATCGCGCATGATCCAGTCCGGCTTCGCCCCGGCGATCTCCAGCACGAAACGTTCGAGCAACTCGCGGCCCTTCACGGTATGCGTGACTTCCGGGTGGAATTGCACAGCATAGTAGTGACGATTCACGTCGGCCATGCCGGCGATCGGGCAGCTCGGCGTCGATGCCATCAGCACAAAGCCTTCCGGCAGTTGCGTGACCTTGTCGCCGTGGCTCATCCACACCTTGAGCATGCCGTGACCTTCGGTCGTACGGAAATCCTCAATGCCGTCGAGCAGCGGCGTGTGACCATGCGCACGCACTTCGGCGTAGCCGAATTCACGATGGTTGCTGGCCTCGACCTGACCGCCCAACTGGACCGTCATCGCGAACATGCCGTAGCAAATGCCCAGCACCGGCACGCCCAGATCCCAGACCGCCTGCGGTGCGCGCAGATCCTGATCCTCGTACGTGCTCGCATGGCTACCCGACAGAATGATCGCCTTCGGATTGAATTCGCGGATGAATTCGTCCGAAACGTCGTTCGGGTGGATCTCGCAGTAGACGTGCGCTTCGCGAACGCGGCGTCCGATGAGCTGGGTGACTTGCGAGCCGAAGTCAAGAATGAGGATTTTGTCGTGCATCGTGAGGTACGGATGAAGTGGATTCGTTGGACGTCGGCGCCGTGGCAGAAGGCACGGGCGTGACAATGCCGGTGGCGCCCACGGGCGCGACCGGCGTGGTATTGACGGATGCGGAGCCACCTCGGGGCGGCTCCATGCGCGGCTCAGCGCGCGTGCCACGAGTCTCGTCGACGACCCGGGCATCGGAATAATCAGCCGGTGCAATCGGTGCATCACGGCGGGTATCGCTCACCACACCGCCACGCACCCGCTCGCCAACCTGCTGCGCCGCCTGTACGCGCTCTTTCGTGCGCACGCTCGACGCCAGCTTGACGAGAATACCGCCGACCACCAGCAGGACAGCCCCGAGCGCGGCCAGCATCAGCTTGCCGCCACTCGACACTACCAACTGGCCGGAGATGAGCCAGCCCAGCACGAACGCACCGCTGACCCAGTTGATATGCCCCGTCACTTTCGCGACGGTTGCCGTCAACTGGCCATTCACGGTGGCGTGCCATTGCAGCCATGCCAAGCCGATGAAGGCCACGCCGAGCACCTGTGCATATAGCACTGGCGACGGCGCAGGCACATCGATGGCCGCATACAGCGATGACCAGAACGACGCGATCAGCAGCACGCCAAGTGCCAGATTCAGCGCCGCATCGAGGAACAGTACCGTACGCAACATGGCCTTCATGGGCATTTACTCCACGTGGTAGTTGGGGGCTTCCTTCATGATCTGGACGTCGTGCACGTGCGATTCGCGCATGCCGGCGGCCGTAATTTCGACAAACTCTGCCTTTTCATGCAGATCCTTGATCGACGGGCAACCCAGATAACCCATCGACGACCGAATGCCGCCGGTCAGCTGATGCAGAATCGCATTCACGCTGCCCTTGTACGCCACACGGCCTTCGATACCTTCCGGCACAAGCTTGTCGGCGTTGTTGGCCGGATCCTGGAAGTAACGGTCAGCAGCGCCGTCCTTCATCGCACCGACCGAACCCATACCGCGGTAGCTCTTGTACGAGCGGCCCTGATACAGGAACACTTCGCCCGGCGCTTCTTCCGTGCCGGAGAACATGCTGCCCATCATCACGGTATGCGCGCCAGCAGCCAGTGCCTTGGCGACGTCGCCCGAGTAACGAATGCCACCGTCGGCGATCAGCGGAACGCCCGTGTCCTTGAGCGCTTCCGCCACGTTGGCGATGGCCGTGATCTGCGGCACACCGACACCGGCGACGATACGCGTCGTGCAGATGGAGCCCGGGCCGATCCCCACCTTGACGGCGTCGGCGCCGTGCTCGACCAGTGCCAGCGCGGCGCTTGCCGTGGCGATGTTGCCGCCCACGACTTCGATTTGCGGGAAATGCTTCTTGACCCATTGCACGCGGTCGAGCACGCCCTGGCTATGGCCGTGTGCCGTATCGACCACGATGACGTCGACGCCGGCAGCCACCAGCAGCTCGACGCGCTCTTCATTGTCCGGGCCCACGCCGACGGCGGCGCCCACACGCAGCTTGCCGTGCTCGTCCTTGCTCGCCAGCGGGTATTCCGTCGCCTTGGTGATGTCTTTGACGGTCATCAGACCGCGCAGTTCGAAGGCATCGTTGACGACCAGCACGCGCTCGAGGCGGTGATCGTGCATCAGACGCTCGGCGTCTGCCGGCGAAGCGCCTTCACGCACGGTGATGAGCTTCTCCTTCGGCGTCATGATCACGCGCACCGGCTCGTCCAGACGGCTTTCGAAACGCAGGTCGCGGTTCGTGACGATACCGATGAGCTGCGCGCCCTCGACGACCGGGAAACCGGAAATGCCATGCTGGCGCGACAAAGCGATCACATCGCGCACCTTCATGTGCGGCGGAATCGTGATCGGATCGCGCAGAACGCCCGACTCGAAACGCTTGACCTTCGAGACTTCCCGCGCCTGCTCGGCCGGCTTCAGATTCTTGTGGATGATGCCGATACCGCCCTGTTGCGCCATGGCAATAGCCAGACGCGCTTCGGTCACCGTATCCATGGCGGCCGACAGCAAAGGCATGTTCAGGGTAATGTTGCGCGTGAGCTTGGTTTTCAGGCTGGTGTCGCGCGGGAGAACGGCAGAGTAGGCCGGGACGAGGAGCACGTCATCGAATGTGAGTGCTTTTTGGATCAGACGCATGGCAAATCCTATAGGCGCAAAACCGAATTATACAGAAATCGGCGAATGCATGGCACGTCTGCCCCACATGTCAAGGGGCTTTTTCCCCGACAATCCGGTTCAACGCCAGCCTGACGCACGCCGCCCCTCGGGTCGGCCGCGGTTCAAGCCCTGTCATCCCGATCGCCAGCCTCGAACGCCCGCGCGCTGTCGCGCCCGTCGGGTGCAGGATTTCACAAGCGTTGCGCCAGGACCGGGTGCTATTCTTGCGCCCTTCCCGAGCCTGCCGACGCAGTCTGGCGCCGCTTCGACGGGTGCGACGCCGAATGTGGCCGACCGGGCGTCCCGGGCAACGGGCTCAGCCGCCTACGGCATGACGCTACGGCCCCTCGGCCAAACCAACGACGAACAGGAGTTCCATGGGGAAAGGCATTGCTTACGGACTGGCGGCAGGCGCCTTGTGGGGATTGGTGTTTCTGGCCCCGCGCCAGTTGCCCGGATTCTCGCCGCTGGAATTGTCGGCGGCCCGCTACGTTCTGTACGGACTGGTATCCGCCGTGCTGCTCGCGCCGCTCTGGCCCCGCCTGCGCCACACCGTCACGGGGAACGACTGGCGCGCCCTGTTTCGCCTGAGTCTCGTCGGCAATCTCGTCTATTACCTCTTTGTGGCCGCCGCAGTCCAGATGGCGGGCATCGCCCCGGCCTCGCTGATCGTCGGCGTGCTTCCTGTCACCGTGACGCTGGTGGGTAGCCGGGATCACGGCGCCCTCCCCCTGTCGAAGCTTGCCGGACCGTTGGCGCTTATCGCGGCAGGCATCGCGTGCATCAACGTGGACGTCTTCACGCACGCCGCCGCCAGCGGCGGTGACTGGCGCCTGACGCTGATCGGCATCGTCTGCGCGGTCGGCGCGCTGGTAAGCTGGACGTGGTATGCCGTCGCAAACGCCCGCTATCTCGCGAAATTCGGACATTTCACGAGTCAGGAATGGTCGTTGCTGACGGGGGTGGCGACGGGTGTGCTGGCCATCGCGCTGGCGATCCCGGCGGTACTGCTGCCGCACCCGGTGGCGGCCGGTGCACCTCGTGACTGGCAGATGTTTTTGATGGTGAACATTGCCGTTGCCATCGGCGCATCGACCATCGGCAACGCGTTCTGGAACGCCGCGAGCCGGATACTGCCGCTAACGCTGTCGGGACAGATGATCGTGTTTGAAACGCTGTTCGCACTCGTTTATGGATTCGTCTACGAACAGCGTCTGCCGCGCCTGCTGGAATTGGCGGCCATTGTGTTGCTGCTGCTGGGGGTAAGCGCGTCGGTCCGGCTACACGCCAAACGGCCAACGCATTAGCGCGCGGGAAACACAGGACGCGGACAGGACGCGGGCGACACCCCGCGTCAGCTACCGCGCCGGCTGCTCCCCAGCCACTTCTGCCCTTCACGGCTACCTTCGTTACGCACTTTCTCGACGCGTCGCTGGCGCGCCAGCTTCGGATCGGCTTTGAGCCCCCGATAAATCTCGATACGATCACCCGTTTCGACGGCGGCGTCCAACGCACGCACCTTCCCGAACACCCCTGCCTTCATCCGGGCGATATCCAGTTCAGGAAACCGTTGCAACACACCACTACGCTCAATGGCATCGCGCATCGTAGCGCCAGCAGGCAAAGCCAGCGGGATAATCGTCTGCTCGCCCGGCAATGCGTAGCAAACTTCGACGGTCACCTCATTTGACATAGACAGTCTCCGCACGCTTGACGAACGCGTCGACGAACGTATTGGCGATGTGACTGAAAACAGGGCCGATCACCTTCTCAAGCAGGAAATTCGCAAATTCGTAGTGCAGCGAAAATTCGATCTTGCAAGCGTTCTCCCGCAGCGCCGTGAATTTCCAGGTGCCGTGAAAACGCTTGAAAGGCCCTTCGACGAAGTGCATCTGGATGGAGTGCGGACGCTCCTGGGTGTTACGCGTCGCGAACGAATGCTTCAGGCCTTTGAAGTCGATGATCAGCGACGCCTCCATGCTGTGCTCGTCCTGATGACGAATATCGACGCCACCGCACCACGGCAGGAATTTGGGGTAATCGGCGACATTGGTCACCAGGTCGTACATTTGCGCGTCCGAGAAATGCACGAGAACGGTTTTACTGACTTCGGCCATCGTCTGTCGGGCGAGGTGTATGCACGCGGCACATCCGCTATCGATATCGCATCGATCCGGCATGTGTCGCTGGCCGCCTCTTGCCGAGACTCTTTGTTAAAATCGCTATTTTACCCGAGCCCGACTCACCGGGTCCGACCAAGTTACCCGCCAAGGATCCATGAGCATCATCGACAACAGAAAGGCCTTCTTCGACTACCACATCGAGGAACGATACGAAGCCGGGATCGTGCTTGAAGGATGGGAAGTCAAGGCGATTCGCGCTGGACGAGCGCAGATCAAGGAAGGTTATGTCGTGATCAAACATGGCGAAATCTTTTTGATCGGCGCGCATATCAGCCCGCTGCAATCGGCCTCGACGCACATCTCGCCCGACCCCGTGCGCACCCGCAAGCTGCTGCTCAACGCCGACGAAATCAAGAAACTCATCGGCAAGGTGGAGCAACGCGGCTACACGCTCGTGCCGCTCAACCTGCACTACAGCAAGGGGCTCGTGAAGTGCGAGATCGGCCTGGGCAAGGGCAAGAAGCTGCACGACAAGCGCGAAACGGAAAAGGAACGCGACTGGAATCGCGAGAAGGCGCGACTGATGCGCAACCCCACGTAAGACGTTGGGAAAGACGGGCCAGCGTCTGCCAGGGCGCGACGATGGCGTTTCAGTCAGCGCTCCGAGAATCCCACGACGTTCGATCCAGCGATTTTGACCACGGCCGGACGTCGAGGTCACTCGCAGAACCCCAGAAAAAAATGCCGCTTCGATTTGCCTCGAAGCGGCATTTTCATTTCAGCCGAACGGCGGTCGCGCGTGCATGCCATGCATTTTGCGAACAACTTGCAGACCTACGCTGCGTCACGAAGGCATAGCGCAGCCTTTAATCGGCAAGCCCCCGGACCTGCGCGATGTGGCTCAGCGACGCCCCGAGTTACCAAAGCCTCCCGCACTCCCTTCCGGCGGCACGCCTGAGCCGCCTTCCGTGCCGCGCACGATCTTGAGCGCCGACGCGATCATCCCGCTCATGTCGGACAGATTGCCCGGCACGATCAGCGTGTTATTCGTCTTCGCCATCTTGCTGAACGCGTCGACATACTGTTCGGCCACCTTCAGGTTGACGGCTTCCATGCCACCCTGCGTCTGAATGGCCGTCGCAATTTTGTGGATGGCTTCGGCGTTGGCCTCCGCCACGGCAAGAATCGCTGCGGCCTCCCCTTGCGCCTGGTTGATCGCCGCCTGACGTTCACCTTCCGATTTCTGGATCGCCGCTTCACGTGCACCGGAGGCCAGGTTGATCTGCTCCTGCTTCTTCCCCTCCGACGCCGCGATCAACGCACGCTTCTCACGCTCTGCCGTGATCTGGGCCTGCATGGCATGCAGAATTTCCTTGGGCGGCGTCAGATCCTTGATCTCGTAACGCAGCACTTTCACGCCCCAGTTCGCGGCGGCCTCGTCGAGTGCATTCACCACGCTGTGGTTGATGAACTCGCGCTCTTCGAACGTCTTGTCCAGTTCAAGTTTGCCGACCACGCTACGCAGCGTCGTTTGTGCCAACTGCGTGATCGCGACGATGAAGTTGCTCGAACCATACGACGCCTTCATCGGATCCGTCACCTGAAAGTACAAAATGCCGTCGACCTGCAACTGCGTGTTGTCCTTGGTGATACAGATCTGGCTCGGTACATCGAGCGGAATTTCCTTGAGCACATGCTTGTAAGCCACGCGATCCACGAACGGCACGACGATCGACATGCCGGGAGTGAGTGTCGCGTGATACTTGCCCAGACGCTCCACCACCCATGCGTGCTGCTGCGGCACGATCTTGATCGAGCGCGCTGCAATGATGACCGCGATGATGAAGAGAATAAATGCGACGTTGGATATCATGTTTTCCCCCGAAAGCGTCTGCCCCACTAGCAGACTGGTTTCCTGTCACCCGCGATAGCAGGTCTTGCTATCAGACAGCGGTAAAGGCTAAGTGTTCGCTGGTGTCATCAGCATCGACGCATGTCGACGCCCGCTGGCACGACGATCCCATCCACCTGACATCCCTGAGCTCCCGCTACATCCGTTTAGGGCGTGGCATGCACGACGTACAACCGGCTGCCGCGCACTTCCCGGATCACGAACCATCCGGCATCTGGCGCTTCGCCCGGCATCAGTTCGATATCCCACTCGGCGCCACGATACATGGCGCGTGCCTGACCATCAGGCCGCCACGACTCCACGCGCAGTCGCTGGCCGATATCGAGATTGGTATTGGGGTCTGCCGACGCATCGACCTTGATGCGGCGCTTGCCGAACCGGCTACGACGCAGCACCCAGACCGCCACGCCCGCCACCACCGCGGCCGTCACCCATTGCAATGGCCAGTCGGCGCGCAGCAGCGCGGCAACGCCACCGGCAGCGACGCCGAGCGCCACCATCAGGAGGTAGAACGTCCCGCTCGCCAGCTCCAGCACCACGATCAATCCGGCAACGCCGAACCAAAGCCAAGCCTGCTCCATTGCAACTCCCCAAAACAAAAAACCCCGGTGTAATACCGGGGTTTATAGCATGAAACGTACCGATTAGCGCATGCATCCCAAGGGAATGCCCAGCTTTTCGGCCGCGTCCGAGATGCCGCTCGGACGCGTCCTATTTCAGGCGTTTCTCGTCAAGCTTACTTCGTCAGCTTGGCCAGTTGCTGCCACGTCTCCATCACCGTATCCGGGTTGAGAGACATCGACGCAATCCCTTCCTTCGCCAGCCACTCAGCCAGGTCCGGATGGTCCGACGGGCCCTGACCGCAGATACCGACATACTTGCCCTTCGACAAGCAAGCCTTGATCGCGCGGCTCAGCATGAACTGCACCGCCGGGTCACGCTCGTCGAAGTCCTTCGCCAGCAATTCCATGCCCGAATCGCGATCCAGACCCAGCGTGAGCTGCGTCAGATCGTTCGAACCGATCGAGAAGCCGTCGAAGAACTCGAGGAACTCGTCGGCCAGAATGGCGTTCGACGGCACTTCGCACATCATGATCAGCTTCAGACCGTTTTCACCGCGCTTCAGACCGTAGTCGGCGAGCATGTTGACCACGCGCTCCGCCTGACCCAGCGTACGCACGAACGGCACCATGATTTCGACGTTCGTCAGGCCCATCTCGTCGCGAACACGCTTGAGCGCACGGCACTCCATCTCGAAGGCTTCGGCGAAGTCTTCCGAGATGTAGCGCGACGCACCACGGAAACCCAGCATCGGGTTTTCTTCGTCCGGCTCGTAACGCGAACCACCGATGAGCTTCTTGTACTCGTTCGACTTGAAGTCCGACAGACGCACGATCACGCTCTTCGGGTAGAACGCCGCAGCGATCGTGGCGATGCCCTCGGCCAGCTTGTCGACGTAGAACGCACGCGGCGACGCGTGACCGCGAGCCACCGACTCGACCGCCTTCTTCAGGTCGGCGTCGATGTTCGGGTACTCGAGAATCGCGCGCGGGTGCACACCGATGTTGTTGTTGATGATGAACTCGAGGCGCGCCAGACCCACACCTTCGTTCGGCAGTTGCGCGAAGTCGAAGGCCAGTTGCGGGTTGCCCACGTTCATCATGATCTTGACCGGGATCTTCGGCATTTCGCCGCGCTGGATCTCGGTGACTTCGGTCTCGAGCAGACCGTCGTAAATCTTGCCTTCGTCGCCTTCCGCGCACGAAACGGTCACCAGCGCGCCGTCCTTGAGCACGTCGGTGGCGTCACCGCAACCAACGACGGCCGGCACACCCAGCTCACGCGCAATGATGGCCGCGTGGCAGGTACGGCCGCCACGGTTCGTCACGATGGCCGACGCACGCTTCATCACCGGCTCCCAGTTCGGGTCGGTCATGTCGGCAACCAGCACGTCGCCCGGCTGCACACGTTCCATTTCGCTCGGATCCATGATCACGCGCACAGGACCGGCGCCGATCTTCTGGCCGATAGCGCGGCCCGTGGCCAGCACCGGGGCATCGCCCTTGAGCTTGAAGCGCTGCTCGGCCTTGCCTGCCGACTGGCTCTTCACGGTTTCCGGACGCGCCTGAAGGATGTAGATCTTGCCGTCCTTGCCGTCCTTGCCCCACTCGATGTCCATCGGACGACCGTAGTGCTTCTCGATGATCAGCGCGAACTTGGCCAGTTCGGCGCAATCGTCATCGGTGATCGAGTAGCGGTTGCGCAGCTCCATCGGCACGTCGATCGTCTTCACACGGCCCGGTTCGCCCGGTTGCGTGAATTCCATCTTGACGAGCTTCGAGCCCAGCGTACGGCGAATGATCGGGTACTTGCCGGCGTTGAGCGTCGGCTTGAAGACGTAGAACTCGTCCGGGTTCACGGCGCCCTGCACGACCGTCTCACCCAGGCCATAGCTGGCCGTGATGAAGACGACGTCCTGGAAGCCCGATTCCGTGTCGATCGTGAACATCACGCCCGACGCACCGCAGTCCGAGCGCACCATGCGCTGCACACCGGCCGACAGCGCCACTTCGGCGTGCGTGAAGCCCTTGTGAACGCGATACGAAATGGCACGGTCGTTGTACAGCGACGCGAACACATGCTTCATGCGATCGAGCACGTCTTCGATGCCGACGACGTTCAGATAGCTTTCCTGCTGACCGGCGAACGACGCATCCGGGAGGTCTTCGGCCGTAGCCGACGAGCGCACGGCGAACGACGCGTCCGGCTGGTCGGCCGTGATGCGTGCGAATTGCTCGCGAATTCCCTGCTCGAGCTGCGGTTGCAGCGGTGCGTCGATGATCCATTGACGGATTTCGGCACCGGCCTCGGCGAGCGCCTTGACGTTGTCCACGTCGAGACCCTCGAGACGCTTGGCAACGCGCTCGGTCAGGTTGTTGTGCTGGAGGAACTCGCGGAATGCGAAAGACGTCGTGGCGAAGCCACCCGGCACGCGAACCCCTGCGTTGGCCAGTTGGCTGATCATTTCGCCAAGCGATGCATTCTTGCCGCCGACCGACTCGACGTCGGTCATGCGCAGATGCTCAAACGGCACCACGTAGGCGCCGTCGTGTGCTGCGTTAGTCATAAAAGCCCCTAAAGTAAGAAAAAAAATTCTCGATGGATCGGCTGGGACTGACATGGGCCGATCGACCTGTTGGATAAGGAATCGCGCTGTGGTGGCGCCTACGCCGCGCTTTGGTATCGTCGAGTGCCAGGGGCTAGCGCCCGACGACTGGCTCCGAACCACCGCCAATTCCCGGAACACCCCGCCAGACGGGGCTTCCACGGAACTTCGCGCGATGGTCGCGCAATTGCTTATCCAACAAGTTGCCGCTATTCTACCGTGCAATGCACCATTTTGCGATTCTGCGCATGAGCGACGCCACCACTCCCGGAAATTCCCCGTCCCCCGCCGCAGGCACGCCCGCCGCGTCGGCCAAACCCATCGCCACGCGGCCCGTTTTCATCGTGTCCGATGGCACGGGGATCACCGCCGAAACGTTTGCGCACTCGATCCTCGCGCAATTCGAGATGCGTTTCCGTCAGATTCGCGTTCCGTTCGTGGATTCCGTCGATAAAGCCTATGAAACGGCGCAACGGATCAACGAAATGTATCGGAGCGAGGGCGTACGTCCGATCATCTTCAGCACGCTGGTGGATGCCCGGGCCAACGAAATCCTGCGCAATTGCCAGGGCGTGATCCTGGACATGTTTCAAACGTTCATCGAACCGCTGGAACTGGAACTCGGCCTGAAGTCGATGCACGCCATCGGGCGCGTTCACCAGAATGCCGACAGCGAAGCGTACAAGAACCGGATCGAGGCGGTGAATTTCTCGCTGGCGCACGACGACGGACAATCCAACAAGAATCTGCAGAGCGCCGACGTGATTCTCGTGGGCGTGTCGCGTAGCGGCAAGACCCCGACGACGCTCTACCTCGCCATGCAATATGGTGTGAAAGCCGCCAACTATCCGTTGATTCCCGATGATTTCGAGCGCGAGAAACTGCCCTCCACGCTCGATCAGTACAAGGACAAGATTTTCGGACTTTCCATCGATCCGCAACGTCTTTCGGAGATCCGCAACGAACGTCGCCCGGGCAGCAAATACGCATCGCTCGAGAACTGTCGTTACGAAGTCAACGAGGCCGAGGCCATGATGCGTCGCGAAGGCATCAAGTGGCTGTCCTCGACACACAAGTCGATCGAGGAAATCGCCACGACGATCCTTCAGGAAATCAAGCTGGAGCGCGACGTTTACTAACGACGTCGAGCCCTGCGCAGAAGCACACAGAAATAAGAAGGCAGTAAAAAGGGACGCCATGAGCGTCCCTTTTGCTACGTCCTCAAGACTGAAGAACGTCGTTACGACAACCGCTGCCGCACCGCTTCGAACAGACAGATCGCCGCACAGGCGGCGACGTTCAGCGACTCCATGCCGCCGGGTTGCGGAATGCGGATCGGCGTCTGCACCCGATCGAGCCAGTGAGGCGAAACACCCGCGCCCTCGTTCCCGAATACCCAGGCCACCGGCGCGCTCAAGTCCTGCTCGTAAAGCGACGTGCTCGCTTGCAAGCTGGTCGCCAATAGCGGCACCGACAAACGCGGCGCCAGCGAATCCGGCGTGCAATGCTCCACGATATTTAGCGAAAAATGAGCGCCCATCCCTGCGCGCAACACTTTGCTCGACCACGTGAGTGCCGTACCCGACATGCAATAGATGTCGCGTACACCGGCAGCCGCGGCGCTTCTCAAGATGGAGCCAACGTTCCCCGCATCCTGCACGGCGTCGAGAATGACGCAGTCGGCGGTCTGCGACGCAGGCAAATGCCCCGACGGCATCTCCACGACGAACAGCAGCGGCACGCCATTGACCAGCGTCGACAACGGTTCGAACAGCGCATCCGGCAGGCACACACGGCGATCAGCATCGACCTTCGCCCAGATATGCGCCACTTCGGCATTTTCGAGTGCCGACTCCGCCGCGACACAGACGAGCGGTTGTCCGAGCGCCCCCAGATAGGCATCCGCAAGATGTACGCCTTCGAGTAGCGTCTGTCCCAGCTTGCGTCGTTGCTGATTCGACTGCGCCAGTTGCTTCAGGCGCTTGTAAAACGGATTGTCTTTGGAGCTGATGAGTTTCATGACGAACGCACCATGCGCGACACCGTCAGCGTGCCGAAAATTTCAAACGCTTCGCGCACCGGCGCAAACGACTGACGATGATGCGGACTCGGTCCATGTGCACGCAGCGCTGCAAGATGCTTCGGCGTACCGTATCCGACGTGTTCGTCGAAACCGTACTGCGGAAACTCCTCATGCAACGCGGCCAATTGACGGTCGCGCGTCACCTTGGCCAGAATGGACGCCGCCGAAATCGCGGGCACCTTGTCGTCGCCCTTGATGACGGCCTCCGCGCGCATCGGCAGCGCCGGACAACGATTCCCGTCGATGAGCGCCAATGCCGGCACACGCGACAGTCCATTCACCGCGCGCTGCATCGCCAGCATCGTCGCGTGCAAAATGTTCAGCGAATCGATCTCCGCAACACTCGCTTCGGCGATGCAAAACGCGAGCGAGCGCTCCACGATCTCCTCGTACAGTGCTTCGCGTCGCAGCGCCGTGAGTTTCTTTGAATCGGCCAGCCCCTTGATCGGACGCGACGGATCGAGAATGACCGCAGCCGTGACGACAGGTCCGGCCAGCGGTCCGCGCCCGACTTCATCAACACCACACGTCAGATCGGCCGCGACATCCGCGAACAGATCGAACGCCATTTGCGGTGCAGATGTCTTGGCACCGGCGCGTGCCCGAGGTGTGGCCGATGCCGGTGAAGCCCCACGACTTGATGTCGACTTACGTACCGTTCGACGCACTTTGACGTCTTCACTCATATGCGCCCCTTCTCACGAAGCACGCGCTCGATCACTTCCGCCGAGCGTGCTGCCGTGTTCTGGCGCAACTGCTCGTGAATCTTCGTAAAGCGCGCTTGTAGCGAGTCGCGCAACGCCGAGTCCGTCAACTGCTTCCAGACGGCGTCCGCGAGTGCCTCGGGCGTCGCAAAATGTTGCAGCAATTCCGGCACGACAAACTCGCCGCAAAGAATGTTAGGCAAGCCGACGTAAGGCAGATAGCCCTGTCGTTTCATGATCTGCGCCGTCAGCCAGGGCACCTTGTAGGAGATGACCATCGGCTTCTTGTACAGCGCAGCTTCGAGGGTGGCCGTCCCACTGGCGAGAAGCACGCTGTCCGCCGCCTCCAGAGCCAGCGGCGCGCGGCCGTCGATCACCGTCAGATGAAGATCGCGATGTGCATCGAAAATCGGCTGCATCAACGTACGCAAGCGCGGCGTTGCTGCCGGCAACACGAAACGAATCGAGGGATCGCGCTTCGCGAGCAGACGCATGGCGGCAAAAAACACCGGCGTCAGCCGCTGCACTTCAGACGTACGACTGCCCGGGAGGATCGCCACGACAGGCGCATCGCCTTCGAGCCCGAGCTTCGCTCGCGCCCCCGCAACATCAGGCACCATCGGAATCTTGTCGGCCATCGGATGGCCTACGAAGGTCGCGTCGATGCCTGCGCGGTGATAGATCTCCGGCTCGAATGGGAACAGGCACAGCATGTGGTCGACGGCACGCTTGATCTTCTTGATCCGCCCACCACGCCACGCCCAGATCGACGGGCTGACGAAGTGAATCGTCGGAACCCCCGCTTCACGCAGCTTGATTTCGAGATCGAAATTGAAGTCGGGCGCGTCGAAGCCGACGAACGCCATCGGCTTCTCAGCGAGCCAGCGCTCGCGAAGCTGCTTGCGAATCGAGAGAATCTCGCGCAGATGCTTGATGACTTCGACGTAACCCATGACGGAGAGCTTGTCGATCGGCCAATAGGCGTCGAAGCCCTCTTCCGCCATATGGGGCCCACCGACACCTGCGTACGCGATGTCGGCCGGAAGACGCTGTTTGAGACCGGCAAGCACGTTGCCGGCAATGAGATCGCCTGACAGCTCCCCGGCTACCATCGCCAGGGTTCGCTGGCCGGCGCCGGGAAGGGTCGGCGGCATAGGTCAGCGCACGATACCGCGCGTGCTTGCGTTGAGGAAGTCGAGCAGCGAACGGACAGCTTCGAAGACGTCCGGCGCACCCGCATTGCCAAAGGCTTCGATTTGCACCTTGGCCTCGTCGAGCGTCAATCCGCTCTTGTAAAGCAACTTGTAGGCGTGGCGCAGCGCCGTGATTGCATCGGCCGAGAAGCCGCGACGACGCAGGCCTTCAACGTTGATGCCGTAAGGCACCGCGCGGTCGCCCGACGCGATGACGAATGACGGCACGTCCTGCACGAGCACCGAAGCACCGCCTACCATGGCGTGAGCACCGATGCGCACGAACTGGTGCACACCGGTCATGCCGCCGATGATGGCCCAGTCGTCGACATGCACGTGACCGGCCAATTGCGCGTTGCTCGAAAACACGGTGTGATTGCCAACGTGGCAATCGTGCGCGATGTGCACGTAAGCCATGATCCAGTTGTCGTTACCGACGCCGGTCAGACCACCATCCTGCACCGTACCGGTGTGAATGGTCGTGAACTCGCGAATCGTGTTGCGATCGCCAATGACGAGCTTGGTCGGCTCGCCCGCATACTTCATGTCCTGCGGACTACCGCCAATCGACGCGAACGGGCCAATCTTGTTGCCCTCGCCCAGCGTCGTGTGACCGTCGACAACCGTATGCGCGAGAATCTGCGTACCGGCGCCGACCGTCACGTTCGGACCAACAATCGCATAAGGGCCGACGACCACGTCGTCCGCCAGTTGCGCCTTCGGATCGACGACTGCGGTGGAATGAATGTTCGTCATGAGCGTCTCGTTTCCGGTTATTCGCCGTTCTTCTTGACCATGCAAACGAACTCGGCTTCGGCGGCCATCTTGCCGTCTACCGTCGCAACACCCTTGAACTTGAAGAAGCCCAGCTTTCCGCTAATGAAATCGACATCGAGAACGAGTTGATCGCCGGGTTCGACCGGTCGCTTGAAGCGAACTTTTTCAATCCCTACGAAATAGTAAAGCGTGTTCTCGTCGTGCACCGGCTCGTCGGAAAACGTCAGCAGTGCAGCGGCCTGAGCCAGCGCTTCGACGATCAGCACACCCGGCATCACCGGACGCTGCGGGTAATGGCCGGTGAAATACGGCTCATTGATCGTCACGTTCTTGATGACCTTGATGTTCTTGTGCGGCTCCAGTCCAATCACGCGATCCACCATCAGCATCGGATACCGATGCGGCAGCAGCTTCATGATCTTGTGGATGTCGATATTGATAGTGGTCTCGCTCATTTGTCTTGCAGGTCCTTGACCTTCGCTTCAAGTTGTCGCACGCGATCGCGCATCTTGTCCAGATTGCGCATGATGGCCGCGTTTTTATTCCATTCGGCGTTCGGAATTGCCGGAAACGCGCTGGTAAATGTGCCCGGGCCAGGGATCGATTTCGACACGCCCGACTTGGCGGTGACGATCACCTTGTCGCCGATCGTCACGTGACCGGCAACACCGACGTTACCACCCAGCATGCAGAACTTCCCGATAGTGCTGCTGCCGGCAATGCCCGTACACGCAGCAATTACCGTGAACGCACCGACACGCACGTTGTGCGCGATCTGCACCAGATTGTCGATCTTGCAACCGCGCTCGATGACCGTATCGGCCATGGCGCCGCGATCGATCGTCGTGGAGGCACCGATCTCTACATCGTCCTCGATCACCGCGCGGCCGACCTGGGGAATCTTGACCCATTCGCCGCCTGTGGCAGAGAAATCGGGGGCAAAACCGAACCCGTCCGAGCCGATCACGGCACCGGCCTGAATCACACAGCGGGCGCCGATGACTGTCGTGTGATAAAGCGTGACGTTCGGATAAACGAGCACATCGTCGCCTACCGTCGCCCCCCGACCGACGAACACATTCGCCATCAGGCGAACACGCTCACCCAGCCGCGCACCGGCCTCGATCACGACGTTCGGTCCGATCACGCAGGATGCCGGCACCACAGCCGTCGGATCGACGCTGGCACTCGGATGAATCCCGGCAGGCGGCACCGGCGTAGCTGCCTGAGCAAACATCTGCGCGACCCGCGCAAAGTAGGCGTACGGATTCGGCGCGACGATCCACGCGCGACCTTCGTGCGAAGGCAGCTTATCGAAGTCGGCTTTGGAAAGAATGACGGCGGCAGCGCCCGAGTTAGGCACTTCCGCGAGATACAACGGATTGGACAGGAACGCGAGTTGGCGTGCGCCGGCACGATCAAGCGGCGCAAGACCGTCGACGCTCACGTTTTCGTCGCCCACGAGTTCGCCGCCGAAGCGTGCGATCAACTGCGCCAGCGTGACGGAGGGAACGGATAGAGCGGACGACGATCCCGACATGGACTGCGCACCCGTCACTTGCCGCTGGTGCTACCCGAACTTGCGTTCAGGGTCTTCAGCACCTTGTCCGTGATGTCGATACGCGGGCTCACATAGACCGCTTCCTGCACGATCAGGTCGTACTTGTCCGCTTCCGCAATCTGCTTGATCACACGGTTGGCGCGGTCGAGCACGGCGGCGAGCTCTTCGTTGCGACGCTGGTTCAGGTCTTCACGAAACTCGCGTTGCTTGCGTTGAAACTCGGTGTCGGCAGCGGCCAGATCGCGTTGACGCTTGGCACGCTCGGCGTCGCTCAGCGTCGGATTGTCCTTGTCGAGCTTGTCCGACATCGCCTTGAGACGTTGAGCCATATCTTGCAACGCCTTGTCCCGCGTGGAGAACTCGGCTTCGAGTTTGGCTTGCGCAGCCTTGGCCGGCGTGGAATCGCGCAGAATGCGATCCGAATTGACAGCGGCGATGCGCGCATCCTGAGCCGAAGCCGCAAAGGCGACCCCGGCCAGCAACGCCGCGGCGACGCCGCGAAGGCAATGCTTACGGATACCGTTCAATGTATTACCCCTTACAACGATGAAACATTCGGAACCGGTCGAAATACCGTCGTTAGAACGACGTACCGACCTGGAACTGGAATTTCTGATACTGGTCGCCCGTCTTCTTGACGAGCGGGAAGCCCATCGACAACTTGAGCGGGCCAATCGGCGAAATCCACGACAGACCGAAGCCGTAAGAATAGCGCAGGTTGTTAACGGTAATCGCCTGGCCGTTATCGAACACATTACCACCATCGAAGAACGTGAAGATACGGAGCGTACGGTCATAACCCGTGCCCGGCAGCGGGAAAGTCAGTTCGACGTTGCCGATCAGCTTCGATGCACCACCCAGCGGTTCGCCGTTGGTGTCCTTCGGACCCAGCGAGCTCGGCTCATAACCACGCACCGAACCGATACCGCCGGCGAAGTAGTTCTTGAAGATCGGGAACGGCTGACCGCCCATGCCGTGGCCATAACCGACTTCACCGTTCAACGCCAGCGTAAAGCCGCGGCTCACCGGATAGTAGTACTGGTGCTGGTAATAAGCGCGGAAGTACTTGGTCGTTCCGATCGGCGTGCCGATTTCGATGTTGGCCTGCTGGTAATGACCGCGGTTCGGGATCAACGCGCTGTCACGCGAGTCGCGCGACCAACCCACCGTCAGCGGGTAGTTGTTGCTGACGTAACCGAACTGGTTCGCATAGTCGATGTAGCGTTGCGGCGTGGTGCCGTCGCTCGTCAAATGCAGACGCGTCTGTTCGAAGCCCAAGCCGAAGAAGACCGTGTCGACTTCCGAGAATGGCACGCCGAACTTCAGGTTACCGCCGAGCGTATTGATACGGAAATCCGAATCGCTCGTCAGCAGCAGCGGCTGGTACGTACGATAGTAAATATCGGTAATACGGCTCACGCCGTCGACCGTGAAGTACGGATCGACCTGCGTCACGGCGAGGGTACGGTACGTCTTACCGGTGTTCACGTTCACCGACAGCGAGGTGCCCGAGCCGAACACGTTGTCCTGGCTGATACCTGCCTGCAACACCACCTTATCGGTCGACGAGAAGCCCGCACCGATGTTGATGGTACCGGTCGGCTTTTCTTCCACCTTCACCTGAAGGTCGACCTGGTCGTTCGAACCGGCAACCGGCTCGGTCGTCACGTTCACGTCGGTGAAGTAGCCCAGACGGTTGATACGGTCTTGCGACAGCTTGAGGCGGTCGGCGTCGTACCACGAGCTTTCGAGCTGACGCAATTCGCGGCGAATGACCTCGTCACGCGTACGCGAGTTGCCCACGATGTTGATCTTGCGAACGTACACGCGACGACCCGGATCGATCGTCAGCGTCAGCGCAACGGTGTGATTGTTGCGGTCGATGGTCGGCTGGGCGTTCACGTTCGCGAAAGCGAAGCCGTAGTTGCCCAACAGATCGGAAATGGCCTTCGTGCTCGCTTGCAGCTTGGCAGCCGAGAACGTATCTCCGGCCTTCAGTTGCACGAGCTTCTGCACGTCGTCCTGCTTGCCCAGCATTTCACCGGAGAGCTTGACGTCGGACACCTTGTACGGCTCGCCTTCGTGCAGGTTGATCGTCAGGTACATCTGGTCCTTGTCCGGCGTAATCGAAACGTCGGTGGAGTCGATGTTGAATTCCAGATACCCGCGATTCAGGTAGAACGAGCGCAGCTTTTCCAGGTCGCCCGTCAGCTTGTCCTTGGAGTACAGGTCGTTCTTCGAATACCAGGACAGCCAGTTCGGCGTACCCAACTCCATTTCTGCCGTCAGATCCGACGAGGAGAATGCCTTGTTGCCGACGAAATTGATCTGCTGGATCGTGGCCTTCGGGCCTTCCGTCACGGCGAACTGGATGCCGACGCGATTGCGTTCAAGGGGAGTGATCGTCGTCTTGACCTCGGCAGCGTAGTAACCGCGCGTGAGGTATTGACGCTTGAGTTCCTGCTCCGACTTGTCGAGCAGGTTACGGTCGAAGGTGCGACCTTCGGTCAGGCCGACCGAGCGCAGAGCCTTCTTCAAACCGTCCTTGTCGAATTCCTTGATGCCGAGGAAGTCGATGGAAGCAATGGCGGGACGCTCGTTGACGTGCACCACCAGCACGCTGCCCTGCGCTTCAACGCTCACATCGGAGAACAGGCCCGTAGCGTAAAGGGCACGAATTGCTTCGGTACCCTTATCATCGTTGAACTTGTCACCCGGCTTGACGGGCAGGTACGAAAACACGGTACCGGGTTCAATACGCTGCAAGCCCTCCACTCGGATATCCTTGACCACAAAGGGCTCGACGGCGCGTGCCAGAAAACTGTGTGCCGCCAGAACCGCAATCACCAGGGTCTTCGGAACAAGGTGGTATTTATTCGACAACTTGCTTCCCCAAGAAACAATTGAATCGTAAAAACTCGGATTTGCCTGCGACCGGCAGGCACGTGACGCTGTCCTAGTGCAGCAACTTCGACAGGTCGTTGAAAAGTGCTACGGCAGAGAGCGCAAGGATGCAAACGATGCCCACTCGTTGCAGCGCGCCCTGCCACCGCTCGGAAACTGCCCGACCGGTAATCGCTTCGACCGCATAATATAACAGATAGCCACCGTCCAAAACCGGAATCGGCAATAGATTCAATACGCCCAGGCTAATGCTGACAAGCGCCAGAAAGGCTACGAAATAATCGAGCCCGAGCCGCGCCGAACGTCCCGCGTAGTCCGCAATCGTGACCGGTCCGCTGAGATTTTTGAGCGATGCCTGCCCGGTGATCATTTTCCCGAACATCCGCACGCTGAACGCCGTCACATCCCACGTACGCTGCGCCCCTCGTCCGATCGCCTCGAACAATCCGTAACGAACCGTCACCGAATCGACCTGGCTGGCCAATGCCGCTCCGATTTTGCCGACGCGCGCACCACCCGCCGCAGCAGGATCTGCTTCGGCGCTCGGTGTCAGCGTGACGTTGCTCAAGGCGCCATCGCGGCGCACGGTCAGCGTCATGGGCTTGCCCGGATGCGCCCGCACCGCATCCACAAGCGCCTTGGCCGACGCCACGGGACTGCCGTCCACCGCCGTGATCTCATCGCCTACACGCAGCCCGGCAAGCCCCGCCGCCCCACCCGCCATGATCTGCCCGACCTTGACCCGTGCCGACGGTACCAGCCCCAGGCGCTGCATGAAGTCCTGCTCGCCGTCAGCGTCGAAGTGCTGACCAGCCGCGTCCAACGTATATTCCGCACGGCCGTCCCGCGTCCGCGCAACCAGCGTCACGCGCTGCCCCTCGATCATCGGATCGACGAGACGCCAGCGAAGATCTTCCCAGGAGCGGACGGCCGTTTCATCCCCGACCGCCTCATCGGGATTTCTCCCGTTGTCACGGACACCGGTAATCAGTTCACCGCCCGAGAACCCCGCCCGAGCCGCAAGCGTGCCCGCCGGCGGCGGCGCAATGCGCGCCACAGGCTCAGTCACGCCAGCCAGATTCAGGCCGGCGTAAAGCGCAATAGCAAGAAGGAAATTGGCAATCGGCCCTGCGGCCACGATGGCGAAGCGCTTGTAGACCGATTTCTGATTGAACGCCCGGGAACGGTCTTCCGGCGCAACGATCTGGGTCTCGTCTCGCTCGTCGAGCATACGGACATAGCCGCCGAGCGGCAGCGCGCAGATCGTCCATTCCGTGCGATCCCGGCCCATCGTCCACTTGAGCAATGGCGCACCGAAACCCACGGAAAACCGGAGCACCTTCACACCACACAATCGCGCGACGGTGTAGTGGCCCAGCTCATGGAACACCACCAGGACGCCAATGGCGATGGCGAACGCAAGCAACGTGGTCAGTAAATTCATGAGCAGACGGGCCCTGGAGACGTTACGACATGATGAGCGGCGTCAGGAACGCGCCGGCGCGGGCAACTTGGCGACGATGGCCGTCGCCAGTTCACGTGCACGGCGGTCAGCCTCGAGCACCACGTCGAGCGACGTGGCTTCGCCTACCGGCACGGCGTCGAGCACCTGCTCGACAACCTGCGCAATCGCGGTAAAACGGATACGTCCATCGAGGAACGCCGCCACCGCCACTTCGTTCGAGGCATTGAGCAGTGCGCCGGCCGTGCCACCACGATGCAACGTGTCGAATGCCAGACGCAAGCACGGGAAACGACGCAGATCCGGCGCTTCGAACGTCAGCTTGCCGATGTCAGCAAGATTCAGCCCCGGCACACCCGACGTCACCCGATCCGGGAACGCAAGCGCATGGGCGATCGGCGTACGCATGTCGGGGTTACCGAGTTGCGCCAGCGTAGAGCCATCCGTGTAGGTCACCATCGAGTGAATCACGCTTTGCGGGTGAATCAGCACCTCGATCTTCTCGGGCGGCATATTGAACAGCCAGTGAGCCTCGATGACCTCCAGGCCCTTGTTCATCATGCTGGCCGAATCCACCGAGATCTTCCGGCCCATGACCCAGTTCGGATGGGCGCACGCCTCGTCCGGCGTGACGTTATCGAGAGACGCCAGTTCGCGCTCCCGGAACGGACCGCCCGAAGCCGTCAAGACCAGTTTTTCCACGCCACGCGTGGAAATCCGATTTTCGCCAGCGACCTGCGGCAGGCACTGGAAAATGGCGTTGTGTTCGCTGTCGAGCGGCAGCAAGGTGGCCCCTGCGCGCTCGGCCGTAGCCATGAACAGCGCACCGGACAGCACCAACGACTCCTTGTTCGCCAGCAAGATTCGCTTGCCCGCACGTGCGGCGGCGAGCGTCGACTGAAGGCCTGCTGCACCGACGATCGCCGCGACGACCATCGTAGGCTCCGCCGCTTCGGCGATATCGACGAGCGCTTGCGGGCCATAGGCCACATCGATCTTCAATCCGGCTTCGGCCAGTCGAGCCGAGAGGACGCTTGCGCCTTCGGCATCTGCGACAACCGCGACTTTCGGACGATGCGCAACGCACTGCTCGAACAGACGGTCGAGGTTACGGTGTGCCGACAGTGCGTAGACCGAGAAGCGATCGGGGTGACGCCCCACGACATCGAGCGTGCTAACGCCGATAGAGCCTGTGGAGCCAAGAATGGAGAGACGTTGCGACATGATCAGACGAAGAGCAGAGCCAGCGGTAGCACCGGGAGGAGCGCGTCGATTCTGTCGAGCACGCCGCCATGACCGGGCAGCAGCGCGCTGGAATCCTTCACGCCGGCTTGCCGCTTGAGTTGAGATTCGAACAGATCGCCCACGACCGAAAAGGCGACCAGGACCGTGAGCGTCAATGCGCCGAGTGCGAGGCCCTGCGTGCTGGCGAGATAGGAAACGATCGTGGGGGCTTGCAGACCGCTGGCGAGCACTACTGCCGCGACCACGAGCACCAACAGCCAACCACCGATTGCACCTTCCCAGGACTTGCCCGGACTGATGGACGGCGCAAGCTTGCGCTTGCCGAACGCCCGGCCAGCAAAATACGCGCCGGTGTCGGCGAGCCACACGATCACGAGCACGGAGAGCAGGAAAGCCACGCCGCGCTCACGCGCCAGACAAAGTGCTTGCCACGCAGCAATCAGCACCACGGGCCCGGCGACCAACAACAGGCCACGCCATGCGCCCTTCGTCGCCGGCTTGCGCGCAAGTGTGTAAGGTCCTGCGAGCAGCCAGAAGATTGCTGCGGGTTTGAGCCAAATGGAAGACAACGTCCAGCCGCCCCCCCATGTCAGCCCAACGCCGAGCAAAGCCAGTGCGCCGTAGAAGATCGCACCGGTGCCGTTGAGTCCAACCAGTCGCCCCCACTCCCAACCCGCAGCAGCCACGATGACGGCCGCGAGCAATGCGAACTGCGCCGGCGTACCGACGAAGATCACGGGCAAAAGAATGGCGAGAAGTACGACAGCGGTAATAACGCGTGTCTTGAGCATCAGGCGGATTGTCCCGAGGGGTTCTGGACTTGAGCGCTGGTACGACCGAAACGGCGTTCGCGCTGCTGAAACTCGGCGACGGCTCGCTTGAGCGTATTGGCGTTGAAGTCCGGCCAGAATTCTTCGGTGAAATACAACTCAGTGTACGCCAGTTGCCAAAGCAGAAAATTACTGACGCGCTGATCGCCGCCGGTGCGGATAAAGAGATCCGGCTCCGGCGCATAAGCCATGCTGAGATAAGGCGCGAGGTCGTCCTCTGAGAACGATGACTCGAGTGCCGACGCCCCGCCCTGCGCAACGCGCGCCGCGGCAAGCTTCTGAGCTGCCTGGAGAATATCCCATCGCCCGCCGTAGTTCGCGGCGATGGTCAACGTCAGCCCCTTATTGTCCTGCGTGCGCTCCTCTGCCCGCCGGACGAGTTCCTGAATGCGCGGCTCGAACGCTTCGAGCGCGCCAATGACGCGAAGACGAATGCCATTACTGTGCAACTTACCCACCTCGCGTTCGAGCGCGAGAATGAACAACTGCATCAGCGTCGAGACTTCATCCTGAGGACGACGCCAGTTCTCGGAACTGAACGCGAACAGGGTCAAGTACTCGACGCCGAGCTCAGCACATGCCGTCACCGCCTCACGCACGGCATCAACGCCGCGCTTGTGCCCCGCCACGCGGGGCAATTTACGACTGGTAGCCCAACGCCCGTTGCCATCCATGACGATGGCAACGTGGCGCGGAATGCTCGCTGTCTCTGGAGCAGAAAGCGTAGAGCTGAGAAAACCCATTGAGATACGGCGCGGGAGTCGAGCGCGAAAGTCTACGGAGATCGTGCGGTAAGTGCCGAGGCACTCAGACCGTCATGATCTCGGCGTCCTTCTGCTTGACCAGCTCATCGATCTCGGCGACGAACTTGTCGGTAAACTTCTGAACGTCATCACCACCACGACGCTCGTCGTCTTCCGAAATTTCCTTGTCCTTCACCAGCTTCTTAAGCTGCTCATTGGCATCGCGACGCAGGTTACGCACGGCAACCTTGGCGTTTTCACCTTCCGACTTGACCAGCTTGGTCATTTCGCGACGACGCTCTTCGGTCAACTGGGGCATCGGCACACGAATCAGGTCACCCTGCGTTGCCGGGTTCAGACCCAGATCCGACTCGCGAATCGCCTTCTCGACCTTGGCCACCATGTTCTTTTCCCACGGTTGCACGCCAATCGTGCGGGCGTCGACCAGGCTCACGTTGGCCACTTGAGAGATGGGCACCATCGAACCGTAGTAATCGACCTGGACGTGATCGAGCAGACCCACGTGTGCGCGGCCGGTACGAATCTTCGCCAGGTTGTTCTTGAACGACTCGATCGAGCTCTTCATCTTTTGCTCGACATTCTTCTTGACGTCAGCAACGCTCATGGCAACCTCCAAACCTAAAATTTGTTACGCAAACATAAATGATACGGCGTCGGCGCGCCAATGCACGCGGACGCCGCAATTTGAACTCAAACGTGGACGAGCGTTCCCTCGTCTTCGCCGAGAATGACGTGCTTGAGCGCGCCCGGCTTCACAATCGAGAAAACGCGCACCGGCATCTTCTGATCGCGGCACAGCGCAAAAGCCGTCGCGTCCATGACCTGCAAGTTCTTCGAGATAGCCTCGTCGAAGCTGATGGTCGAGTACTTTACTGCGTCCGGATCCTTCTTGGGATCGGCCGAGTACACGCCGTCGACCTTAGTCGCCTTGAGCACCACCTCTGCACCGACTTCCGAGCCGCGCAATGCCGCAGCCGTGTCGGTCGTGAAGAACGGGTTGCCCGTACCGGCGGCGAAGATCACGACTTTACCTTCTTCAAGCTGGCGGATCGCGCGCGGGCGGATGTACGGTTCGACGACCTGGTCCATACGCAGCGCGGATTGCACACGCGCTTCGATGCCGGCGTGACGCATGGCGTCCTGCAACGCCAGGGCGTTCATCATCGTGGCGAGCATCCCCATGTAGTCGGCCGTTGCGCGGTCCATGCCTGCGGCACCACCAGCCACACCGCGGAAAATATTGCCACCGCCGATCACGACGGCCAATTGCGTGCCCAGGCGAACGACTTCGGCGATATCGCCAACCATCCGTTCGATGGTTGCGCGATTGATACCGAACGAATCGTCACCCATGAGGGCTTCACCAGAGAGCTTGAGAAGTACGCGTTTGTAAGGAGTAGACATGGCGGTCCTTAAGAAGTCTGGTCGGGCACTGTTGGGGTATTCTGGATGAAACAACGGGGACGGCACCGCCGCCCCCGGATACTACGGTACTGCGCGAATTACGACTGCTTTGCGGCGGCCACTTGCGCAGCCACTTCGGCAGCGAAGTCGTCTTGCTTCTTCTCGATGCCTTCGCCGACCACGAACATGGTGAAACCCTTGACCGTGGTGTTGTTGGCCTTGAGCATCTGCTCGACGGTTGCCTTGTCGTCCTTCACGTACGTCTGGTTGAACAGCGAGACTTCCTTCAGGAACTTCTGCACGCTGCCTTCCACCATCTTGGCGACGATCTCGGCCGGCTTGCCCGATTCGGCGGCCTTTTCGGCGGCAACCTTGCGTTCCTTCTCGATCAGTTCCGACGAAACCTGATCACCCGACACAGCGACCGGCTTCATGGCGGCGATGTGCATGGCAACGTTCTTGCCGACTTCAGCATCGGCACCGTCGTACTCGACGACCACGCCAATGCGCGTACCGTGCAGGTAAGCAGCCAGCTTGCCCGACGTTTCATAGCGCTGGAAGCGACGGATCGTCATGTTTTCACCAATCTTGCCGATCAGGTCGGCACGGATCTGGTCAACGGTCTTGCCGTCGAGCGGCAGTGCCGACAGGGCAGCGACGTCGGCCGGGTTGTTATCTGCGACCAGCTTGGCCAGGTCGTTGGCGAACTTCAGGAAGTCGTCGTTCTTCGAGACGAAGTCGGTTTCGCAGTTGATTTCAACCACGGCACCCTTGCCGCCATCGATGTAAGCCGAGATCACGCCTTCTGCGGTGATACGGCTCGCGGCCTTGCTGGCCTTGCTACCCAGCTTGACACGCAGGATTTCTTCAGCACGGACCATGTCGCCGTTGGCTTCGGTCAGCGCCTTCTTGCATTCCATCATCGGCGCATCGGTCTTGGCGCGCAGTTCGCCCACCATTGCTGCAGTAATTGCCGGCATATCGTTACTCCTGTATATCGAATCAGTGTCGGGAAAGGGCATCGCTCGGACGGCCTCACCGCCCGCCCCTGGCGCCCCGCTCACCCGACGCGGGGAAATCGAACTAAAAAAAAGGGGCGCCACAAGCAGCCCCTTTTGTTACGCAGCGGTGGCCGCTTACGCCTCTTCGTTCACTTCGACGAACTCGTCGCCTTCGCCGCGAACGGCTTCAACGACTTCCTTGACGGCGTTTGCACGGCCTTCGAGGATCGCGTCAGCAACGCCTTGGACGTACAGCTCGACAGCCTTGCTCGAGTCGTCGTTACCCGGAATCACATAATCCACACCTTCCGGCGAGTGGTTCGTATCGACCACAGCGATCACCGGAATGCCCAGCTTGTTGGCTTCGGTGATGGCGATCTTGTGATAGCCGACGTCGACGACGAAGATGGCGTCGGGCATGCCGCCCATTTCCTTCACGCCACCGATCGACTTTTGCAGCTTGGCCATTTCGCGATCGAACAGCAGCGCTTCCTTCTTGCTCATGCGCTCTTGCTCGCCGGCTTCCAGCGCCTGCTCCATGTCCTTGAGCTTCTTGATCGACGACTTCAGGGTCTTGAAGTTCGTCAGCATGCCGCCCAGCCAACGGTTGTTGACGTACGGCATACCGGCACGTGCCGCGGCTTCGGCCACGATGTCACGCGCTTGACGCTTCGTACCCACGAACAGGATCGTGCCGCGGTTTGCTGCCAGTTGACGCACATACTTCAGTGCATCCTGGTACATCGGCAACGTCTTTTCGAGGTTGATGATGTGAATCTTGTTGCGATGGCCGAAGATATAGGGGGCCATCTTGGGGTTCCAGAAACGGGTTTGGTGACCAAAGTGGACGCCCGCTTCCAGCATCTGACGCATCGTGACAGACATGTGATTCTCCGTGAGGGTTAGGTCTTAGACCGGCTGCCGTACCCGTTTCGTCAGACTGCCATACAGCTTTGCATGACCCGCCTGCGAAGATCGGGCACCCTGGGTGCGCCGGCCCGCGATTTCAAAAGTTCCAAGCCGATGAAGCGAATATCGCCAGGCTTTCTCACCGGATCGAACGCCTTTTGGCACCAAATTGGGGCCAACTGCGTCAAAATCCCGATGAAACTCGCCAAAAACCGAGGGGAAACCCTCGACCTTATTGACAACTCGTCCTCGACTTAGCCCGAGATTATAGCATCGCAGCGTGCCTGTACTCAAGCGACATGTGAACTTGCGATGACACGCCGGAAATGCCCGGTTTGCGCGGCTTGCCAGCCAATCGGGCCGCCTTTCCGACGACGCCTTCGGAATCGGCGAAACCAACCCTCGGAACGCTCCGAAATCCGCGCCAGGCAAGGCTAAAAGCCGGCCAAAACCCGCCATTGATGCGATAATGCGTCACTGTTTACGCAATTTGCCCGATTCCGCAATGGCTATCACCCTCAAGAATGCCCACGACATTGAAATGATGCGCGTTGCCTGCCGCCTGGCTAGCGAGGTGCTCGATTTCATCACGCCGCACGTGCGCGCCGGCGTCACCACCGGGGAGCTCGACCGCCTCTGCCACGAATTCATGGTCAAGGAGCAAGGCACGGTTCCCGCCCCGCTGAACTACCAGCCGCCCGGCTACCCCCCTTACCCGAAAGCCACCTGCATTTCGGTCAATGACGTGATCTGCCACGGCATTCCCGGCGAGAAGGCCCTCAAGAACGGCGACGCCCTGAACATTGACATCACGGTGATCAAGGACGGCTATTTCGGCGATACGAGCCGCATGTTCATCGTCGGGGACGGCACGATTCTCGCGAAACGTCTGGCGCAAGTGACCTATGAGTGCATGTGGCTCGGCATCAATCAGGTCCGCCCGGGCGCACGTCTTGGCGACATCGGACAGGCGATTCAGACGCACGCCGAAGCACAGGGTTACAGCGTAGTGCGCGAGTATTGCGGCCACGGTATCGGTCAGGTCTTCCACGAAGATCCGCAGATTCTGCATTACGGACGTCAAGGTACTGGCATCGAATTGCAGGCCGGCATGATTTTTACCATCGAGCCGATGATCAATGCGGGTAAGCGGGAAATTCGGACGATGCCTGATCAATGGACGGTCAAGACACGCGATCGCAGCCTGTCGGCACAGTGGGAACACACAATCCTCGTGACCGAAACCGGCCACGAGGTGCTGACGCACTCGGCACTCACGCCGCCGCCGCCGCCGGGGTCCTCTTATGTAGCGTCTTTCGCAACATCCGTCTGAGCAATCATCGTTCGGCCGCCGGCAACTTCGGCGGTCGCCCGGCCCCGACACTTTTCGGCCTCAGTCGTTAATCCACCCTCTGGAAGCCGCCATGCACGCACGTGCACACGCCCCTTCACCGCTACGTCAGGCCCTCAAGGACCGCAAGACGGAACTCGTCGAGCGCTTCGCCACGCACGGCAAGATCGACGTGCTTCTGCACGGCTTGTGCCACGCCGTCGATCAGTCGATGCGCGATGCATGGGTCGAATTCCAGATGCCAGAGGACTTTGCGCTTGTGGCCGTCGGTGGCTACGGGCGTGGCGAGTTGTATCCGTATTCGGATGTCGACATTCTGCTGTTGCATCGCAGCGCCGAAGCCGACGCGCTGACCTCGCACGTCGAGCCTTTCATTGGCTTCCTCTGGGACATTGGCGTCGAGATCGGCTCCTCCGTGCGAACCGTCGACGAGTGCATTTCCGAGGCGCACGCCGACATCACGGTGCAAACGAGCCTGCTCGAAGCGCGACTTCTTACCGGGAATCAGGCACTTTTCGACGAGTTCCAGCAACGCTTCTCGGCAGATCTCGACCCGCTCGCGTTCTTCCGAAGCAAGCAGTTGGAGATCCGCCAGCGTCACGCCAAGTATCAGGACACGCCTTACAGCCTCGAACCGAACTGCAAGGAAAGCCCAGGCGGATTGCGCGACCTGCAAGTCATTCTGTGGATGACGAAGGCCGCTGGCCTCGGCAACAGCTGGGCAGAGCTATCCGCACGCGATCTGTTGACGGACCGCGAACTGAAGGAACTGCGGCGCAACGAGCAATTCCTGAAAGGTTGGCGTGCCCGCCTGCATTTGCTGGCGCGACGACGTCAGGATGTTCTCGTGTTCGACCTTCAGACGGCGCTCGCGCAAAGCCTCGGCTTCGACGCTACGACGACGAAGCGGGCCAGCGAGCAGCTCATGCGTCGGTACTATTGGGCAGCGAAAGCCGTCACGCAGCTCAACACCGTGCTCTTGCTGAACGTGGAAGCGCGCCTGTTCCCGCAGACCAGCGGCGTTACCCGCGTTATCAACGAGCGCTTCGTCGAGAAGCAAGGCATGATCGAAATCGTGGATGACGAGCTGTACGAGCGTCATCCGAATGCGATTCTCGAAACGTTCCTGCTCTACGAGCAGGTCGTCGGCGTGAAAGGGTTGTCTGCCAGAACGCTACGCGCGCTGTACAACGCTCGCGAATTGATGAACGCACAATGGCGGGCCGATCCGGAGAACCGTCGCACATTCCTGGCCATCCTCCAGCAACCGCAGGGCATCACTCATGCTTTGCGATTGATGAATCAGACGAGTGTACTGGGCCGCTACCTGATCAATTTCCGCCGTGTCGTGGGGCAGATGCAGCACGATCTGTATCACGTGTACACGGTCGATCAGCACATCCTGATGGTCGTGCGTAACATTCGCCGTTTCGCTGTCGCAGAACACACGCACGAGTATCCGTTCTGTAGCCAGTTGATCGCGAACTTCGACCGTCCGTGGGTGCTGACGATTGCCGCCCTCTTCCATGACATTGCCAAAGGGCGCGGCGGTGATCACTCGACGCTCGGCATGGTCGACGCGCGAACGTTCTGCACGCGTCACGGCATCTCCAAGGAAGACACGGAATTGATTGTCTGGCTCGTCGGTGAACATCTGACGATGAGCACCGTCGCGCAGAAGCAGGACACCACCGATCCCGAAGTCATCCGCCGCTTCGCAGAAAAAGTGGAAAACGAACGGCGCCTCACAGCGCTCTATCTCCTGACGGTGGCCGACATTCGCGGCACAAGCCCGAAGGTGTGGAATGCGTGGAAAGGCAAGCTGCTCGAAGACCTCTATCGGCTGACGTTACAGGTGCTGGGCGGCGCCAATCCAGACCCGCATTCGCAACTGAAAACGCGCAAGGAAGAAGCGCTCGGATTACTGCGCCTGTACACGGTGCCCGAGCGCGCGCAGGAAGCGTTGTGGAATACGTTGGACGTTGCGTATTTCCTGCGTAACGACCCGGCTGACGTGGCCTGGCAAACGCGTCATCTGTGGCGGCATGTCGACAGTGAATCGCCGATCGTGAAAGCACGTCCGTCACCGATTGGCGAAGGACTGCAAGTGCTGGTCTACGTGCGCGATCAAGTCGATCTGTTCGCGCGTATTTGCGGCTATTTTGAGCGCAAGGGCCTGTCGATTCTCGACGCCAAGGTACATACGACCAGTCAGGGTTTCGCACTGGATAGCTTCCTGCTGACCGACCCTGGCCTCGACACCAGTTATCGCGACATCATCAATCTGGTGGAAAGTGAACTGGTATCGCTACTGACGCGCCCCGAACCGCTGGCCGAACCGAGCAAGGGGCGCCTGCCTCGACGCTCGCGCAGCTTCCCGGTCACACCACGGGTCGACCTCCGGCCCGATGAGCGCGGCCAGTATTACCTGCTGTCAGTGTCGGCCAACGACCGCACCGGCTTGCTATACGCGGTCGCTCGCGTGCTTGCGCGTCATGGCGTTAGCGTGCGAACCGCCCGCATCAATACCCTCGGCGAGCGTGTCGAAGACACGTTCCTGCTCGATGGCAGCCGTTTGCAGGACAGCCGCCTGCAAATTGCCGTCGAGACCGAATTACTCGAAGCATTGGAACCATGAGCGATACCCCCCGCGCCAAACTGAGCGCGAAACACCCCCGAACCCTCGACAAGACTCGCGCACCTGTGCGTTCGTCCGGCGCGCTGCGTCGTCCGACCAAGTCGGTGCCTGCGTCAATGCTCGACGCCAATGGTGCGCCCAAGAAGCCTGCCGGGAAGCCGGCACGTCCGCGTCCGGCAGACGATGCTTCGGCGCAGACCGGTGCACGCCGTCCGGCAGGAAACAGCACTGCACCTCGCAAACCGGCCGGTGGCGCGGCGCCTTATGAGAAGCGTGCGACGGGCGAACGCCCGCCGGCACGTGGTCAGCGCGAGCGCGTTGCTGGCGCTCGCCCGCCCAAGCGCGACTTTGACGACCGCGCACCGCGTCGCTTCGACGAAGACCGTCCGCGCCGCAATACCGAAGGTGGTGCTCGTGGCGATTTCGCCCGTCCGCCCAAGCGGGACTTCGACAACCGCGCACCGCGTCGCTTCGATGAGGACCGTCCGCGCCGCAACACCGAAGGTGGTGCTCGTGGCGATTTCGCTCCTCCGCCCAAGCGCGATTTCGATGACCGTGCGCCGCGTCGCTTTGACGAGGAGCGTCCTCGCCGTAACACCGAAGGTGGCGCTCGCGGCGACTTCGCTCGTCCGGTCAAACGAGATTTCGACGACCGCGCACCGCGTCGCTTCGATGAGGACCGCCCGCGCCGCAACACCGAAGGTGGTGCTCGCGGCGATTTCGCTCGTCCGGTCAAACGAGACTTCGACAACCGCGCGCCGCGCCGTTTCGATGAGGACCGTCCGCGCCGTAACACCGAAGGTGGCGCACGTGGCGATTTCGCTCGTCCGCCCAAGCGTGACTTTGACGACCGCGCACCGCGTCGCTTCGATGAGGACCGTCCGCGCCGTAGCGGTGAGGGTGCTCCCCGAGGACGTTTCGCCCGCGACGATCGCGAGAATCCGGCGAAGCGCACCGCGCGCCCAGCCCGTGCACCGCGCGTCGAGCGCGATGACGAAGACGACGACATCAAGGTTCATCATGACGCTGTAGGTTCGCTGCGTCTGTCGAAGCGCATGTCCGAACTCGGCCTCTGCTCGCGACGCGAAGCAGATGAGTGGATCGAAAAAGGCTGGGTGCGTGTCGACGGCAAAGTGGTGAAGGAACTCGGCACCAAGATCCTGCCCACGCAGGAAATCACGGTCGTCCACGCGGCACAAAAGGAGCAGGCCAACCGTGTCACCATCCTGCTGCATAAGCCCGTGGGCTATGTCTCCGGGCAAGCGGAAGACGGTTACGATCCTGCAGTGGTGCTCGTGACGAGCGAGCACCATTGGGCCGAAGACGACGCCGGCGTACGCTTCTCTCCCTCCCACCTGCGCAGCCTCGCGCCTGCCGGACGCCTCGACATCGACTCGACCGGGCTTCTCGTCCTCACACAGGACGGCCGCATCGCCAAGCAGTTGATCGGTGAGGACTCGGATATCGAGAAGGAGTACCTCGTGCGCGTCTCGTACAACGAGCACACGCAGAACGTGGACGCCCATTTCCCCGCCGAACGCCTCGCCCTGCTGCGCCATGGGCTGGAACTCGACGACCAGCCGCTCAAGCCGGCGCAGGTCGACTGGCAGAATCCGGAGCAGTTGCGCTTCGTCCTGAAGGAAGGCAAGAAGCGTCAGATCCGCCGGATGTGCGAACTGGTCGGCTTGCACGTGACCGGCCTCAAGCGCGTACGTATGGGACGCATCACGCTCGGCAACCTGCCCGTCGGTGAATGGCGTTATCTGCGTACCGGCGAAGGATTCTGATCGGTCCTTGACTCATCGAACGCAGTCATGAAAAAGCCCGCCTTCAAGGCGGGCTTTTTCATCCAACGCGGCAGCGATCACCGATCCACCGGCACCAGCACCAGCACCAGCACCAGCACCAGCACCAGTACCAGTACCAGTACCAGCAAGCGTGCCTCAGTCGTCACTATTCGGATCGAGTCCCGGGAACAGGATTTCGGTGAAACCGAATTTGCTGAAATCGGTAATGCGCATCGGATAGAGCTTGCCGATCAGGTGATCGCACTCGTGCTGCACCACGCGGGCATGAAAGCCTTCGGCCACGCGATCGATGGCGCGTCCTTGCTGATCGAACCCTTCGTAACGAAGCATCGAGTAGCGATTGACCATGCCGCGCAGTCCCGGTACCGACAGACACCCCTCCCACCCCTCTTCCATATCCTGCGTGAGCGGCGTAATGGTCGGATTGATGAGCACAGTCTCCGGCACCTCGGGCGCGTCCGGATAACGCTCGTTATGCTCGAAGCCGAAGATCACCACCTGCAGATCGACACCGATCTGCGGGGCGGCAAGCCCTGCGCCGTTCGCATGTTTCATGGTTTCGAACATATCGGCGACGAGCTCGTCCAGCTCGGGCGTGCCGAATTGTTCGACAGGTTTGGCAATACGCAGCAAGCGCGGATCACCCATCTTCAGAATGTCGCGAATCATCGGTTGGATCCTCACATCAAAGCGCAGCCAACATCGCGCGCATAGCGTCTTCGTCGAGCACCGGCACACCCAGCGCCTCAGCCTTCGCCAACTTGCTGCCCGCTTCCGCCCCCGCCACCAGGTAGTCGGTTTTTGCAGAAACGGAGCCTGCAACCTTTGCTCCCTGCGCTTCGAGCATTGCCTTCGCTTCGTCTCGCGAGAGCGTCGGCAGCGTACCCGTCAGCACAAAAGTCTTGCCTGCCAATGGCAGGGGCGCCACGGCGGCTGGCTCCGACTCCGGCCAGGTCACACCCGCTGCGCGCAGTTGCTCGATCACTTCGACATTATGATCTTCGCAGAAAAAATTGTTGATCGACTCGGCCACAATGGGTCCGACGTCGGGCACCGCCAGCAGTTCCGTGAAATCGGAGTCACGCTTGCACACAGCGATGAGATTATCGAGCTTGCCGAAATGACGTGCGAGATCCTTGGCCGTCGCCTCACCCACATGGCGAATGCCCAGCGCGAAGATGAATCGCGCCAACGTCGTGTGACGCGCCTTTTCCAATGCCGCCACGAGATTGGACGCCGACTTGTCTGCCATCCGATCCAGCGCCGCCAGCTTCGCCACGCCCAGTTTGAACAAGTCTGCGGGCGTCCGAATGATCTGCTGGTCGACGAGTTGCTCCACGAGCTTGTCGCCGAGCCCCTCGACATCAAGCGCACGACGCTGCGCAAAATGCAGCAACGCCTGTTTGCGCTGCGCGGCACAAATGAGGCCGCCCGTGCAACGGGCAATCACTTCGTCCGGCAGCTTCTCGATGGCCGATCCACACACCGGGCACGCCGTCGGCATGACGAAGGCGCGGGCGTCCGCCGGGCGGCGATCCAGCACCGACCCGACCACTTCGGGGATCACATCTCCCGCACGACGCACGATCACGGTGTCGCCGATCATCACGTCCTTGCGACGAATCTCATCCTCGTTATGCAGCGTGGCGTTCGTCACCGTCGCGCCACCCACGAACACGGGCGCCAGTCGGGCGACCGGCGTGATCGCGCCCGTACGTCCCACCTGCACTTCGATATCCAGCAGTGTCGTCAGCGCTTCCTGCGCCGGGAATTTGTGGGCCAGTGCAAAGCGAGGCGCACGTGAGACGAAACCGAGGCGATCCTGCTCGTCGCGACGATTGACCTTGTAGACCACACCGTCGATGTCGTACGGCAACGACGCTCTCGCCTCGCCCACGGCGCGATAGAACTTCAGTAGCCCGTCCGCCCCCTTCACGACCTCGCGACGATCATTCACCGGAATGCCCAGCGTGACGTACCAGTCGAGCAACGCCGAATGCGTTTCCGGCATGGATACGCCAACCAGTTCACCCACGCCATAAGCGAAGAACGACAGCGGACGTTTGGCCGTGATCTTCGAATCAAGCTGACGCAAGCTCCCGGCCGCTGCGTTGCGCGGGTTGACGAACACCTTCTCGCCCGCCGCCTCTTGTGCCTGATTGAGTTTGTCGAAGTCGGCCCGGAACATCAGTACCTCGCCGCGCACTTCCAGCACGTCGGGCGGTTGTTCGGTATCGAGCTTCAATGGAATCGTCTTGACCGTGCGAATGTTCGCCGTGACGTCCTCGCCGGTCGTACCGTCTCCGCGCGTCGCGGCCTGCACCAGCACGCCCTGCTCATACCGCAAGGCAATGGCCAGCCCGTCGAACTTCAGCTCGGCGGCGTACTCGACCGACGATCCGAACAAATCATCGGACGGTGCATTCGCGGCACCGGCGGCATTCGCAGGCGTCGCGTCGCGCAACCCGTCGGACACGCGACGATCGAACGCCTCGACATCCTCGTCGGCAAAGCCGTTATTCAGCGACAACATGGGTACGCGATGCACGACCGGCGCAAATCCGTCGACAGGTTTGCCGCCCACGCGTTGGGTCGGCGAATCGGCGCGC
This sequence comes from Pandoraea sp. ISTKB, assembly GCF_001721285.1. Classification (NCBI taxonomy): domain Bacteria; kingdom Pseudomonadati; phylum Pseudomonadota; class Betaproteobacteria; order Burkholderiales; family Burkholderiaceae; genus Pandoraea; species Pandoraea sp. ISTKB. The sequence goes on along the minus strand of NZ_MAOS01000094.1, from coordinate 129,724 downwards.
TGCAATGCTGGGAAATCGTTTTCCAGCGCGACCAGTTCGCCAAACAAACGATCGTATTCGGCGTCGGGAATCAGCGGCGCGTCGTCCTCGTAATACGCGCGGTTATGACGCGCCAACTCGATGCGCAATTCGGCAGCGCGTTGGGCAGCTGCCGTGGCATCGGCAGTCGTAGGGGCGTTCGCGCCCTGACCCGGAACGGAAGTTTGGGACATGCGTGCAAGACTCGGGGTACGAGAAGTCAGAACATTATGCCTTCGACGCACGCACCTGCGCGCCGTCGATAGGTGGAATCAATCGGAACAAAAACGCCGCTCACCCGACGGTGAACGGCGTGCATCGAACGCGGCTCGAAAACGAATGGCTTAGGTATCGTCCGTTGTCGCGTCGGCCCTGAATTTACTGGCTGAACAGGCGGCGCGTCACAGGCGAACCGGCCGGTAGCCCACGGGCCTCAAGGCGCTCGTACAACTTGAGCAACTGCTTGTCGACGTTTTGCAGTGCAGCATCCGAAAGCGGGCGACGTTGATCGTCCACAACCCGGCCGCCAATGCGTTGCCCGATCGAGCGTGCGTAATCGCACATCAGACGGAACGGCAGCAGGTCTTCGTCGGCAACCGGTACGTCGAGCAGCATCGTGATCAGATCACCGCCCTTGTACGTGAGGTCGTCGCGCAGGAAGTTCGTGTCGCCGAATTGCAGCATGAACACCGGATTCTGGCGGGCGTCGAGCTTGACGAAGCGCATGCCGTCACGCGAGAGCAACAAACCGTCCTGCGTCGCCACCGCCTGCACGTAGTTCGCCGACCACGGCGCACCGTCCGACAGCACGTTGACCGAAAGCTGAGCGTCGCACTGCGCGGCGAACGCATCGAGTTCACGGCCTCGGGCCACCGTCTCCATCATGTCGGGCAGTTCCGGCAAGGCGTCGACGGCGTCCGCCAGCGTTTGCACGAGATTCGAGAATTCGGAGAATTCCACCTCGTTCAGTGCACCCGCGCGGTTGGCCAGTTGTACCGCCATACGCAGTTGGTGATAGCGTCCACCCGTGCGAATCGGCTCCCAGGACGACGCCTCGTCCAGACGGCCTTCCACGTTGACCGGCTTGCTGCCCGCACGGCGCATGCGCACCGTCAGCGGCATCAGACGCTCCGCAGCCACCATATTCGCCAACGGCAACTCGACGATGCAATCGATACGTTCGTCGATGATCGGGGGCGGACCGCTCGGCACAGCCGGACGCGGCGCTGCCACCTGCGTCGATGGCGCAGCGGTCGCCGCAGGAACGACGGGGGCACCCTCGATAGCAGAGGCAACGTCCGGCGCTCCGGCAGCAGCAGCGACGGCACCGGCCGTCGCCGCGTCGACCGTATCGTCGGCAGCCAGTTCTGCATCGACGCGAGCCACGGCGCTGACCGCATCGGCTTCCTGTGCATCGCGCGCTACGGCATCATCTTCCTGTCGGGCGGCGGATTCGGCATCAGCAACTTGTGCCGTCGCCACCGACTCACCCGACTCCCCGGCACCACCCGCCTCGGCCGCAGCGCGAGCGGCGGCCTCCTGCGCAGCACGCTTGCGAGCCGCCGGCGGCGCATCCCAGGCATCTTCGTTGATGGCAAAAGCGTCTTGCACCGACGTCGTCGCCGTTGCCGGCCCAAGCGTCGGTTCACGGCGCTCGCCCGATTGCGCGGGTACGCGCGGCGGCGAAAGCGTCGGTTCGATGAACGGGCGGTCGTCGTCGGCATCCGGCGCACCGGCGGTCGCATCGATGCCTGCACCGTCGACCGGCATCCGACGCGGTATGCGTGCCCGTGCCTTGCTGCCTTGCCAGGCGTTATAGGCCACTACCCCCAGCAGTACCACTACCCCTGCGGCAATCAAGCTCAGCTGCAGTTCATTCATGCGCGGCGTTCCTCTCTCTTCTCCATCGTGGGCGCGGGGTCAGGCGATCTCGGCCAGATTGATCGCTGACTCCATGTCCACAGCCACAATCCGCGACACCCCTTGCTCCTGCATGGTGACGCCGATGAGCTGATTGGCCATTTCCATCGCGATTTTGTTATGCGAAATAAATACGAATTGGGTACGGTCCGACATGCGCGCCACCATCTTGGCGTAGCGCTCGGTGTTGGCGTCGTCGAGCGGCGCATCAACCTCGTCGAGCAAACAGAACGGCGCCGGATTGAGCTGGAACATCCCGAACACCAGCGCAATGGCCGTGAGCGCCTTCTCTCCACCAGACAGCAAATGAATCGTAGAGTTCTTCTTGCCCGGGGGCTGCGCCATGACTTGCACACCTGCGTCGAGAATTTCGTCGCCGGTCATGATGAGCTTCGCCTGTCCGCCGCCAAACAACATCGGGAACAGCTCGCCGAAATGCTTGTTCACTTCGTCGAACGTGCCTTGCAGCAACACGCGCGTTTCTTCGTCGATCTTGCGGATGGCGCCTTCGAGCGTCTCGATGGCGTCGTTCAGGTCGGCCGACTGCGCATCGAGGAAGACCTTGCGCTCGCGCGCCGTCTCCAACTCTTCCAGCGCGGCCATGTTGACCGGGCCGAGTGCGTTGATCGCGTTGTTGATGCGGGTCACTTCACCTTGCAGATACGACGGCTTCATATCCGTCGTCAGCTTGGCCGACAGCGCCTCTTCGTCGACTTCGGCGGTCGTCAGTTGCTCGACGAACTGTTCGCGATTCAACCGCGCCGCCTGCTCCTTCAACTGCAGTTCCGTGATGCGATCGCGCAGCGGCTGCAACCCGCGCTCGGCCGCCAGCCGTTCTTCGTCGCTCTGGCGCAGCTTCTGCGTCAGAGCATCGAGTTCGATACGTGCAGCGCCGAGAATCTCTTCCTTCTCGGCACGCAGTTCGAGGGCGTCCTGCAAACCGTTTTCTGCGGTTTGCTCGGTGATTTGTGCGAGTTCCGCCTGTGCCTGCTCGATCGAGACGACCAGACGCTCGGCCTGTTCGAGCGCCGTCTGAATACTGCGACGGTGTTCGTCGATCTTGCTCGAGATGCCCTTCTGACCGTAAGACGCTTCCTGCGCCAGACGCTCGAGCTCACGGGCACGGTTGCGCGCATCGGACAGTCGACTGTCGAGCGACTCGAACTCGAGTTGGCCGTCTTCGAACGTGGCCTGCAATTCCGCCAGACGCGAATCGCTTTGCTCGAAGTTCGCCTCCGACTCGGCCCGCATGGCCAGTTGCTCTTCGATCTGCGCGGTAATTTCACGCAGTTCTTCGTCGATCTGCGTACTGCGGGCGTTATAGCGCTCGTAGGCTTGCGTGAGTTTGAGCACGTCCATCTGCAGGGCGTGGACACGTTGCGTGGCACGCTCGGCGCGGGCACGAACTTCCGTCAGCGCCTGCGCCGCCTGGCTGTACGCCGCCTCGGCACGCACCGCCGCCGACTTGGCTTCGTCGGAGAGCAAGGCTTGTGCGCGCAGTTGCTTGCCGAGATTCTCAATTTCCTGCTGACGGGCGAGCAAACCGGCTTGTTCGGAGTCCGCGGCATACAACTGCACGCCGACACGCGTTACCTGATGGCCCGCCTTGACGACAATCGACGCGCCCTCGGGCAGTTGCGCCCGCACGACCATGGCTTGCGCCAGATCGTCGGCGACGAACACGTGACCGAGCCATTCCTGCAAGACCGCGCGCAGGCCCGGATCGTCGATACGCAACAACGCCAACAACGGGCGCAGCGACGCGGGCGCTTCTTGGGGACGCGCAGCAGGCGGCGGCGAATAGAACGCCAGTTTGGCCGGCGGCGCATCGCTCGCGAAGGCCTTCACCCAATCGAGGTTGCTGATTTCCAGCGCAGCCAGACGCTCGCGCAGCACCGATTCGAGCGCGTTTTCCCAGCCCGGCTCGATATGCAGCTTCTTCCACAGACGCGGCAGTTGCGCCAGCTCGTGCTTGTCGAGCCACGGCTGCACCTTGCCTTCCGTCTGCACACTTTCCTGGAGCTGCTTGAGCGCCGTCAGACGCGCCTCAAGCTGCGCAATCGTCGCAGCCTCGGACTGCACCCGGGCTTGTGCTTCGGCACGCTCGGCTTCGAGGCGCGGCAGACGCTCCTGTGCATCAGCCAGTTCGGCCTGCGCATCTTCGAGCATCGCCTGATGTTCGGCCAGATCGGCCCGCTGCATCTCCAGCTCGGCCTCATCGGGCTTGTCGAGCCCGCGGGCTTCGCCCTGCAAACGCTCCTGGCGCTGCTGCAACTGCTGCAATGCCTGATCGGCATTACGTTGATGCGCGGCTTCAAGTTTCAGACTCTGCTCAACCTGCGCGATCTCGCTACGTTGTTCGTTGAGGAGGTTCTGCGCGTCGCGCCAGCCGGATTCCAGCGCAGGCAGCGCCTCATTCTGCTCGGCGGCCTGATCCTGTGCAGTCGCAGCACGCTCTTCCGCAATGATGAGCTCTTCTTCGGCGAGTGCCAGTTCTTCTTCGGACTGTGCCGAACGGGCCTGCCACTGCTCGCGCTGCGACGTCAGCGCCGCCAGTTGGGCCTGCACGCGATTACGCGATTCGACGACGTAACGAATTTCGGCTTCGAGACGGCTGACTTCCGAGTTCGCCTCGTACATGGCGCCTTGTGCGGCCTGCACGGCATCGGTGGCCGTGTAATGCGCCGCGCGCAGTGTCTCGAGGTCCGACTCGGAGCCGCGCAAGCGCGCCATTTGCGCTTCGAGATCGACCTGCGCCGATTCGATGGCGCGTTGCTGACGCTCCTGCTCGTTCTGTGCTTCGTTCTTCCGAAGCAGCCAGAGCAGTTGCTGCTTCTCCTCCCCGTCGCGCTGCAAGTCCTTGAATCGATTGGCGACGACCGCCTGCGATTCGAGCTTTTCGAGGTTCGTGCCGAGTTCGCGAAGAATGTCCTCCACGCGCGTGAGGTTCTCGCGCGTGTCCTGCAACCGGTTCTCCGTCTCGCGACGACGTTCCTTATATTTGGAAACGCCCGCGGCTTCCTCGAGGAACACACGCAACTCTTCCGGCTTGGCCTCGATGATCCGGGAAATCATCCCCTGCCCGATGATGGCGTAGGCACGCGGCCCGAGACCGGTCCCCAGGAAGATGTCCTGAATATCGCGGCGGCGAGCCGGCAGGTTATTGATGTAGTAGCTGGAGGTGCCGTCGCGCGTGAGCACGCGCTTGACGGCGATTTCGGCGTACTGGCTCCACTGCCCGGCGGCACGCCCGGCGCTATTGTCGAACACCAGTTCGACGCTGGCGCGGCTCGCCTGCTTGCGGGCAGTCGACCCGTTGAAGATCACGTCCTGCATCGATTCGCCGCGCAGCTCCGAGGCGCGCGACTCGCCGAGCACCCAGCGCACGGCGTCGATGATGTTGGATTTGCCGCACCCGTTCGGGCCGACGATCCCGACCAGTTGGCCGGGCACCGCGAAGTTCGTCGGGTCGACGAAGGATTTGAAGCCAGCGAGTTTGATGGAAGTCAGACGCACGGCAGGTTCGCTTTATCGGTCATTGAATGATGGGAAAGACGCAGACGCGCTAGCTGGTCCTGTCGGGCCTGCGCACGCTGGCGTGGGCAGGCCGCATTACTGCAAATTTCTTGCTGCTTTCCGCCTTGCTTACGGCGATACAGCGACGGTACGCATCATACCATCGCATCCCCCGCCGTCGCGGATTTACAACGCCGCGAATCGGGCAAAATTCCGGAGAGCACGCCGGCCGCCACGATGCACAACCCACCCGCGATTTCCCGCGCCCCCAGCCCCTCGCTGGCCAGCCACCACGACGAGATCGCCGCCACGACGATTTCGAAAAGCATGATGAGCGCGGCCTGATTGGCCGGCACCCTCGCCAGCCCGAACTGAACGATGACGTTGGTCAGTGCAATGGTGCACCCCAGCGCCAGCGCAACCGCCGCGGTCGCAGCGCTCGAGGTCAGCGCCGAGACAGCGGCCTGTCCACCCTGCACCCCACCGTCGAACGGCAGCACCAGCAGGCCGCCGACCACACAGCCAAGATATAGCGTCCAGCTACGCATTTCGCCGCGCACATCCGGCAGCGACTGGCTGACGCGCCGCAGCAACACGTTGTTCATCGCGAACGCCGCACCGGCAATCGCCCCCGCCCACTCGCCAGGGTTGTTCGGCACAGGCCAGCCAAGTTCAGGCGACCAGAGCATCAGCCCGGCACCACCCAGCGCGAGCGCAATCAGCCCCACGCCGCGCGACCCCACACGCTCACCCAGCAGCCAGTGGGCAAACAACGCCGTCCACACCGGGGTCAGATAGAACAGCAGCAACACCCGCATGACATGGCCGTGGGTCGTGCCCCAGACGAACGCGACATTGGTCGTGCCGCCGGCAAACGCCACGCCGACGAGCAGCCAGGACCATCGCAGCGTGCCGAGCGAGCGGCGATAGACCACCGTGAGCAGCAGGATGGCCACGGAGGCGGTGCATATCTGGGCGGGCACGGCCGCTACGCCCCATTGGGCAAGCATTCGATAGGGAAACCAGGCCAGCCCCCATACGGACGATCCGATGAGAATGGCCAGAGCTGGCGCGGCTCGTGCGCCCAAAGAGGTGCTGGCGGCGCCGGACCCAGCCGACTCCGGTCCACGCGCGCCGTTACCGGCTACGGTCATGCTGTTGACTCCTGAAAAACCTGAGATACTCCGCAGACTTGCCTTATTGGCGCCTCGGAATGTGCTGAATTACGCGGTGATCGCGCTTTGTGGGCGCCGTGACGGTATAATTTTCGCTTTACCGATCTTGCCATTCTTGAACGCGTCCGGGAACCCCTTCGCGTGATGAAACGGATAAGCGCAGGCCTATATCCGGCTTGCCGCGCGCCGGACCTGCTGCCATGAAAGGTAGGGTGTCGCATTGCGCACCGACGCGTCCCAGATCTCGCCCAGTCGCCCTGTGCGGCCCCGGGCGGCCCCGAATTTGCTCGTCGACGCCATGAATGGCGTCGCGACCCCTAGCCCTGAGTCTGTTTGAATCCAAGTGAACCCATTACTCGACAAGCTCCAGCCCTACCCCTTTGAACGCCTGAAGTCGCTCGTCGCGGACGTCACGCCCGCGAGCGCGTACAAGGCCATCAGCTTCGGCATCGGGGAGCCCAAGCACCCCACGCCACAGTTCATCAAGGAAGCCCTGATCGAAGGGCTGGGCGGTCTCTCGAACTATCCCGCCACGGCAGGCGGCGAGCCGCTGCGCTCGGCCATCGCCCACTGGCTGGAACGCCGGTACGCGCTGCCCAACGTCAATCCGGCGACGGAAGTGCTGCCGGTCACCGGCTCCCGCGAAGCCCTGTTCTCGTTTGCCCAGGCAGTCGTCGACGGCAGCAAACCGGGCGCCCGGGTGCTGTGCCCGAACCCGTTCTATCAGATCTACGAAGGTGCGACGCTGCTCGCCGGCGCCACGCCTTATTACGCGGACAGCGACCCCGCACGCAACTTCGCACCGGACTACGACGCGGTGCCCGCCGACGTCTGGCGCGACGTCCAGCTCGTCTACCTGTGCTCGCCGGGCAATCCGACCGGCGCCGTGCTGGGACTGGCCGACTGGAAGCGCCTGTTCGAACTGTCCGACCAGTATGGCTTCGTGATCGCTTCGGACGAGTGCTATTCCGAGATCTACTTTGACGAAGAGCGCCCGCCGCTGGGGGGTCTCGCTGCGGCGCACCAACTGGGTCGTGGTTTCGAGCGTCTGGTCGTGTTCTCCAGCCTGTCCAAGCGTTCGAACGTGCCGGGCATGCGCTCGGGGTTCGTCGCCGGCGACGCCGCCATCCTCAAGAAATTCCTGCTCTACCGTACCTACCATGGCTGCGCGATGAGCCCGGCCGTGCAGGCCGCGAGCATTGCCGCATGGAACGACGAAGCACACGTGCGCCTGAACCGCAGCAAGTATCTGAAGAAATTCCAGACGGTCACGCCGATGCTCGCCGAAGTGCTCGACGTACGCCTGCCGGACGCCGGGTTCTACCTGTGGGCGAAGGTCGATGCAAAGACCGGCCTGTCCGATACGGAATTCACGCGCCAGTTGCTGGCGCAATACAATGTGGCCGTACTGCCCGGATCCTATCTGGGACGCGCGGCGCACGGCGCCAACCCGGCCGAAAACTATGTGCGCATCGCCCTCGTGGCCGATGTGGACGAATGCACCGAAGGCGCACAGCGCATCGTGCAATTCTGCCAATCCCTTTAATCCTCACTGCAAACGATTCTCGCCATGTCGCAACAACTGCAAACCATCATCGACCAAGCCTGGGAAAACCGCGCCGAGATCTCGGCCAAGTCCGCCCCCGCCGAAGTCCGCGAAGCTGTCTCGCACGTCATCGCCGAACTGGACGCCGGCGCCCTGCGCGTCGCCCAGAAGCAAGACGGCCAGTGGATCGTGAACCAGTGGATCAAGAAGGCCGTGCTGCTGTCGTTCCGCCTCGAAGATAACGCCGTGATGCCCGCCGGCGGCTTCAGCCAGTTCTACGACAAGGTGCCGAGCAAGTTCGCCGACTACACCGCCGAAGACTTCGCACGCGGCGGCTTCCGCGTGGTGCCGCCGGCCGTGGCCCGTCGCGGCTCGTTCATCGGCAAGAACGTCGTGCTGATGCCGTCGTACACCAACATCGGCGCTTACGTCGATGAAGGCACCATGGTCGATACGTGGGCTACCGTCGGTTCGTGCGCCCAGATCGGCAAGAACGTTCACCTGTCGGGTGGCGTGGGCATCGGCGGCGTGCTCGAGCCGCTGCAAGCCAACCCGGTCATCATCGAAGACAACTGCTTCATCGGCGCCCGCTCGGAAGTCGTGGAAGGCGTGATCGTCGAAGAAAACTCGGTGATCTCGATGGGCGTGTACCTCGGCCAGTCGACCAAGATCTACGACCGCGAAACGGGCGAAGTGCATTACGGCCGCGTGCCGGCCGGCTCGGTCGTCGTGCCGGGCAACCTGCCGTCGAAGGATGGCAAGTACAGCCTGTACTGCGCCGTGATCGTGAAGAAGGTCGACGCGCAAACGCGCGCCAAGACGGCCATCAACGATCTGCTGCGCGGCGAATAAGCCAGCGCGGTATTGCGAGGCGGGTGTCGTAGCGCCAACCACGGCGTGATGCGACGTGCCTGCCTCGCGCCTTGTTTCTGCAATTGCGACATCAGGAGTTCAGGCAATGACAGCGGTGCTGTACGGCATTCCCAACTGCGATACCGTGAAGAAGGCGCGCACGTGGCTCGACGAGCATGACGTGGCGTACGACTTTCACGACTTCAAGAAGGCGGGCGTGAACGACGCACTGCTGGGTACCTGGCTCGCTCAGGTGCCGCTCGCCACGTTGCTCAACCGCAAGGGCACCACGTGGCGCAAGCTCACGCCGGAGCAACAGGCTGCGGCGGCCGACGAATCGGTCGCCCGCACCCTGATGATCGAAAACCCGTCGCTCATCAAGCGCCCTGTGCTGGTGGCCGACGGCAAGGTTTCCGTGGGCTTCACGCCCGACAGCTACGCTTCACGATTCTGATTTCATGACTTCCTCCCAAGGCGCCACGCTGGCGCTTACCGAGCAACTGATCGCCCGTCACTCGGTGACGCCCGAAGACCGCGACTGTCAGGCCATTCTGGCGCGCCGCCTCACGGCGATCGGCTTCGCGTGCGAGACCATCGCCTCGAACGGCGTGACCAACCTGTGGGCGGTCAAGCGCGGCACGCGCGGCACCGACGGCAAACTGCTCGTCTTCGCAGGCCACACCGACGTCGTTCCGACGGGCCCGGTCGAGCAATGGCATTCCGACCCGTTCGCACCGACGCATCGCGACGGCATGCTTTACGGACGCGGTGCTGCCGACATGAAAACGTCGCTCGCCGCCTTCGTCGTCGCCTCGGAGGAATTCGTCGCCCAACATCCGGACCACGCCGGCGCCATCGGCTTTTTGCTGACGAGCGACGAGGAAGGCCCCGCCACCGACGGTACCGTGAAGGTCGTCGAAGCGTTGCAGGCACGCGGTGAGCGTCTGGACTATTGTGTCGTCGGCGAACCGACGTCCAGTCAACGCCTGGGCGACATGGTCAAGAATGGCCGTCGTGGCTCGATGTCCGGCAAGCTCATCGTCAAGGGCGTGCAAGGTCATATTGCCTACCCGCATCTCGCCAAGAACCCGACGCACGTGTTCGCCCCGGCGCTCGCCGAGCTGACGCAGACCGTGTGGGACAACGGCAACGAATACTTCCCGCCGACGACCTGGCAGATTTCGAACATCCACGCAGGCACCGGCGCGACCAACGTCATTCCGGGCGAGTTGATGGTGATGTTCAACTTCCGCTTCTCGACGGCCAGCACGTCCGACGGGCTCCAGCAACGCGTGCATGAACTGCTCGACCGCCACGGCCTGACCTACACCATCGACTGGTCGATCAGCGGTCAACCGTTCCTCACGCCGCGCGGCGATCTGTCGGACGCCCTATCGAGCGCCATTCGCGAGGAAACCGGTCTCGAGACCGAACTGTCGACGACCGGCGGCACGTCGGATGGCCGCTTCATTGCGCGCATCTGCCCGCAGGTGATCGAATTCGGCCCGTGCAACGCCAGCATCCACAAGATCGACGAACACATTGCCGTGGCTGACATCGAGCCGCTCAAGAACGTCTATCGTGGCGTGCTGAAGCGCCTGGTCGCGTAAGGTGTGCGAGGCGAATCCATCATCATGACGACCCAGACCCCTCACCCTTTCCAGACGCTGCGCGACCTGCTGCGCTACGCAGTGTCGCGCTTCACCGAAGCCGAGCTTGCATTCGGTCACGGCTCGGCGTCTGCCTACGACGAAGCCGCCTACCTGCTGCTGCACACGCTCCATCTGCCCATCGATACGCTCGATCCGTTTCTCGACGCACGTTTGTTGCCCGAGGAAATCACGCGCGCGCTGTCGGTGATCAATCGCCGCGCCGGCGAGCGTGTACCGGCGTCGTACATTACGAACGAAGCGTGGATGCACGGCCATCGGTTCTACGTCGATGAGCGCGTTATCGTGCCGCGCTCGTTCGTCGGCGAACTGCTCGAAGATGCGTTGCAGCCGTGGGTCAACCATGCCGAAAGCGTGGCAGACGTCCTCGAACTCTGCACCGGTTCGGGCTGCCTCGCGATTCTCGCGGCGGAGACATTCCCGGCGGCACAAATCGATGCCGTCGACATTTCGCCGGACGCGCTGGACGTCGCCAGGATCAACGTGGCGGACTACGGTCTCGACGATCGCGTCGCGCTTCACCTGGGCGATTTGTACGCCCCGCTGCCTGAGGGCAAGCGCTACGAAGTCATCATCACCAATCCGCCGTACGTGAACGAAGGATCGATGCAGATGCTGCCGGCCGAGTATCTTCATGAGCCGCGCCTGGCGCTGGCCGGTGGGGACGATGGTATGGACGTCGTGCGTCGCATCATCGCGGGCGCTCGCGAACATCTGACGGACGATGGTGTGCTCGTCGTGGAAATCGGCAACGAACGCGAGTTCGTCGAAGCGGCATTCCCCGACCTGCCGATCACGTGGCTGGCAACCAGCGCCGGCGACGACATGGTCTTTCTGGTACAAGCCGCGGATCTTCCCTGAATCCACGGCAACACCGGCGGACATCGATGTCCCGGCATGTTCGCCGATTCCCCCTCGCCTAAGTTCACGCACCCCGGTTACACTCGGGTTCCCGGGTCCGCGCGACTCACGGCATGGAGGAAGGTAGTCCGTCATGGTGCTCAACTGGCTCGACGTCGGCTTTGCCGTCGCCTGTCTGCATGCCCTAGGGATCGCCGCCGCGATCCATGCGGTCCTGACGGTTCGTACGTCACAAGGCGCCGTGGCATGGGCCGTATCGCTCGTGACGATGCCTTATCTCACGCTCATCCCTTACCTGTTCCTCGGCCGCTCGAAATTCGTCGGTTATGTGGAGGCGCGTCGCGCACGCAATGAAGCGTTGCAATCGCGCATGGGAGAGACGCAATGGAGCGGCGAGCCGCCCGTCGCGATGGAAGCCCATCCGGAGTTCGCCTCGCTGACTGCGATGACCGGCATGTCCTTCGTCGCGGGCAACCGTGTTCGGCTGCTGGTCAACGGCCGCGCCACGTTCGACGCGATCTTCGCCGCCATCGACCGTGCACGCGACTACATCATCGTGCAGTTCTTCATCGTCAAGGACGACGCCCTCGGTCGCGCACTTTCTGCACACTTGCTGGCCCGCGCCGCGACCGGCGTGAAGGTCTATTTCCTTTACGACAGCATCGGCAGTCATGATCTGCCGCGCAGTTACTGCGAAAAGCTGCGTCAGGGCGGCGTGCAGGTGCATGAGTTCGCCGCCAAAAGGCGCGGCATCTTCGTCAACCGTTTCCAACTGAACTTCCGCAATCACCGCAAGATCGTGGTGATCGACGGCAACGAGGCATTCATAGGCGGGCACAACGTCGGGGTCGAGTACCTCGGAGAAAAGCCACCGCTCGCGCCGTGGCGCGACACGCATATTTCGGTGCGCGGGCCCGCAGTCGTCGGTATCCAGCGTGCCTTTGCCGAAGACTGGCATTGGTGCACCGGTACGGTACCGGAACTGAACCGGCAACCTGTCGCGTCCGGCGAGGACATGCACTGCCAGGTCGTACCGAGCGGCCCGGCCGATCGTCTGGAGACATCGTCGCTGTTCTTCGTCACCGCGATCAACGCCGCGCAACAGCGCGTGTGGCTCACCACGCCCTATTTCGTGCCGGACGAAGCGGTATTCTCGGCGCTGCGTCTGGCGGTGCTACGCGGTGTCGACGTCCGCATACTGATCCCCGACAGGCCCGATCACTACGTGGTGTTCGAAGCGACGACCTCGTACGCTTACGAAGCCGCCCGTAGCGGCATCAATGTCTATCGCTACCACCACGGCTTCATTCATCAGAAGGTCGTGCTGATCGACGACAGCGCAGCCGCAGTGGGTAGCGCGAACCTCGATAACCGATCGTTCCGCCTGAATTTCGAGCTCATGCTGCTGACTGTCGACCGGGCGTTTGCTGACGACGTCGCCTATATGCTGACCAACGACTTCGAACACGCCACACTCCTGAACAAAGATGACTTTCGGAAGATTCCGAAATGGCGTCAGATCGTGATGCGCGTGTCACGGCTGTTCGCCCCGATTTTGTAGTCATCGCCGCGCCACACGGGTGATCCGGACGGGAGAAAACTAAGACGGCGTGCCTCGTCAAGGGCGCCATCTCACCGGCAAACTCGCTTCATGAAGGCTCCCGCAGCCCTTGGCGAGTCCCGCCGTTGATGCACGTCGTGATGTCTCCCGACGATTTCCGCAGACAATTCACCCACAGTCGGTAAAATACGCGTTTTTCCGCTCAACACGGCGGCCCGCCGGCACTCTCGTGCTCGCCCGCTGCCGTTCCCGCTGTGATCCGATTCGAACACCTCAGCCTCGCGCGCGGCACGAAGCCGCTCTTCGAGGACACCTCCGTGACGCTCAACCCGGGCGAGCGCGTCGGCCTCGTTGGCGCCAACGGCGCGGGCAAATCAACACTGTTCGCCTTGCTGCGCGGACAACTGCATGCTGATGGCGGCGACGTTTTCGTCCCCAGCGGCTGGCGCGTCGCGCATGTGATGCAGGAAACGCCCGCGGTCGAACGCACGGCGCTCGACTACGTCCTCGACGGGGATACACGCCTGCGCGAGATCGAAGCGACCATCGCCGCCGCCGAAGCCGCACATGACGGACACACCCAGGCCGAAGCACACGCCGCCTTCGCCGACGCCGACGGCTACACCGCCCCGGCGCGTGGCGAAGCCCTGCTGCTCGGCCTCGGCTTCACGCTCGCGCAGACCCAGTTGCCCGTCGCCAGCTTCTCCGGCGGATGGCGCATGCGCCTAAATCTGGCGCAAGCGCTGATGTGCCCGTCAGATCTACTGCTGCTCGACGAACCGACCAACCACCTGGATCTCGACGCCATCGTCTGGCTCGAAGACTGGCTCAAGCGCTATCCGGGCACGCTGATCGTGATTTCCCACGACCGCGAATTTCTGGATGAAGTCTGTAACGTCACCCTGCACATCGAGAACCAGCAGATCAAGCGTTACGGCGGCAACTACAGCCAGTTCGAAATCCTGCGCGGCCAGCAACTGACGCTGCAACAAAGCGCATTCGAGAAGCAGAAGAAGACGATTGCCCATCTGGAATCGTTCATCACGCGCTTCAAGGCCAAGGCGTCGAAGGCCCGACAGGCGCAAAGCCGGATGAAGGCACTCGAGAAGATGGAGCGCATTGCGCCCGCGCATGTGGCGTCGCCGTTCACGTTCGAGTTCCGTCCGGCCGACAGCGCCCCGAATCCCATGCTCGTGCTCGAAGCCGTGCGATGCGGTTATGCACTCGACGATGGCAGCGACAAGATCATCCTGCCGCACGTCACGATGTCGGTGCAGAACGAGCAACGCATTGGCCTGCTCGGTGCCAACGGTCAGGGGAAGTCGACCCTCATCAAGACATTGGCCGGCACGCTTGCGCCCCTCGCCGGCACGGTCAAGACCGGCAAGGGCCTTCAGATCGGCTACTTCGCACAGCATCAGGTCGAGACACTGCGTCATGACGACTCGCCGTTGCAGCACTTGCAGCGTCTCGCGCCGGACACGCGTGAGCAGGAGTTGCGCGACTTCCTCGGTGGCTTCAACTTCCGGGGCGACATGGCGACGGCATCGATTGCCCCATTCTCCGGCGGCGAAAAGGCACGCCTCGCGTTGGCGCTGATCATCTGGCAAAAGCCGAATCTGCTTCTGCTCGACGAACCGACCAACCACCTGGACCTCGAAACGCGTCATGCCCTGACGATGGCCCTCGCCCAGTTCGACGGCACGTTGATTCTCGTCTCACACGATCGGCACCTGCTGCGTGCCACGACCGATCAGTTCCTGCTGGTCGCGGGCGGCGAAGTGAAAGCGTTCGATGGCGATCTCGACGACTATCGCGACTGGCTGCTGCAACACGCAGCGGACCAACGCGCGGCAGCGCGGGAAGCCAGCAGCGGTGGCAGCGATAACGCGGGTGACGACGGCGTCAATCGCAAGGATCAGAAACGCGCTGAGGCACAGGAGCGTCAGCGTCTGTCGGAATTGCGCAAACCGCTTCAGCGCAAGATCGAGAAGCTGGAGCAGACGATAAGCAAGCTCTCGGATGAGAAAGCGAAGCTGGACGCGATTCTCGCCGACAGCGGCACCTATGAAGCGGAGAAGAAGACGCTTCTGACCGACAGCCTCAAACAGCAAGCCGAGGTCACGGCCAAGCTCGCGGATGTGGAAGCCGAGTGGCTCGAAGCGCAGGAAGCCATCGAGCAGATCATCTGACGGGATAGCCCAGACAGCACGGGAGCACGGGCAGGCACGTCCGATGCCGGGAATTCCCCGACACCCGACACCGCTGCATCAATCCCGGTGTTAAAAAAAGCCGCTTCGATTTCGCATCGAAGCGGCTTTTTCATTCATGTCTGCGGCATCACAAACCGGCCACGACCGATATCGCCTGTTCCAGACGGTCGACGGCGTGCACTTCCAGCCCGTCGATCGGTTGCTTCGGGGCATTCGCTTTCGGAATGATCGCAATCGAAAACCCGAGCTTGGCGGCTTCCTTGAGTCGATCCTGACCGCGCGGACTCGGCCGGATTTCGCCTGCGAGGCCAACTTCGCCGAACGCGACGATGCCGCGCGGCAACGGCTTGTTACGCAGCGACGAGTGAATCGCAAGCAACACTGCCAGATCCGCCGCCGGCTCCGTGATCTTCACGCCGCCAACGGCATTCAGAAACACGTCCTGATCGAAGCAGGCGATGCCTGCGTGCCGGTGCATCACCGCCAGCAACATCGCCAGTCGGTTCTGTTCCAGCCCGACGGCGAGACGCCGCGGATTCGGCACCTGCGCCGTATCGACCAACGCCTGCACTTCGACGAGCAGCGGACGCGTTCCCTCCTGCGTCACGAGCACGCACGACCCGGGCACGCTCTGCTCATGCTGCGAGAGGAACAGCGCCGACGGATTGGCCACGCCGCGCAGCCCCTTCTCCGTCATCGCGAACACCCCCAGCTCGTTCACCGCACCGAAGCGGTTCTTGAACGCCCGGACCAGACGGTACGACGAATGCGTATCCCCTTCGAAATACAGCACCGTATCGACGATGTGTTCCAGTACGCGAGGCCCGGCGAGGCTACCTTCTTTCGTCACGTGACCGACCATGATGACCGTCACGCCGCTCTGCTTGGCCGTGCGGGTCAGTTGCGCAGCGCACTCACGAACCTGCGCTACCGATCCGGGGGCAGACGTCAGCGCTTCCGAGTAGATCGTCTGAATCGAGTCGATGACGACCACGTCGGGCTTCTCGGATTCGATCGCGCCGAGAATCTTCTCCAACTGGATTTCCGCCAGCAGATCCAGCTCACCTCCGCCCTCACCTGCGGCACCGAGGCCGAGGCGCTGCGCACGCAGCGCGATCTGCGCCCCCGACTCTTCACCACTCACGTACAGCGCGCGTCGTTCACGCGCGAGATGCGCGAGCGATTGCAGCAGCAACGTCGACTTGCCGATCCCGGGATCCCCCCCGATCAGCACGACACCGCCCGCCACCAGACCGCCGCCCAGCACGCGGTCGAACTCACTCACACCGCTGGAAAAGCGCGGAACGTCGGAGGCTTCGATTTCCGCCAGCTTGCGGACCGGCGTACTCTTGGCGAGCGACTGATAGCGATGCCCCGTGGACGCTTCCGCCACCGACTCGACGAGCGTGTTCCAGCCGTTGCAGTTGGGGCATTGCCCCGCCCACTTGGGGGTTTGACCACCGCATTCGGTACAGATGTAGACGGTCTTGGCTTTAGCCATGCAGCAATTCCTGTGGTGACGCTCAGAAAGCGTGAAGCGGCACGCGACGCGCCACCGCACACATCAATTCGTAGCCGAGCGTGCCGGCCGAAGCCGCCACCTCGTCGATGCAAAGACCGCGTCCCCACAACGTGACCGGCGTACCCACACGCGCCTGCGGCACCGGCGTCAGATCGACGGACAGCATATCCATCGACACGCGGCCGATCGTGCGCGTGCGCACCCCGTCGACCAGAATCGGCGTGCCGGTCGGAGCGACACGCGGATAGCCGTCGGCATAGCCGCACGCCACGGTGCCCACACGCATCGGCGCCTCCGCCTTGAACACGCTGCCGTAGCCAACCGTGCCACCGGCCGGGACGTCCTGAATGCCGATCAATTCGGCTTCGAGCGTCATCGTGGGTTGCAGATCGAGTTGCGCCGCCGTCACTTCGAGCCCCTTCGGCGACGAACCATACAGCATGATGCCGGGACGCACCCACGCACCATGCGCACTCGGATGGAACAACGTCGCAGCGGAGTTGGAGAGACTGCGCTCGCCGGGCACGTCGCACGCACCGCGCTCGAACGTCTCCATCTGATAGGCGATGCCGCGCTCGCCATCGGCGTCCGAAAAGTGCGTCATCAGCACAATCTGGCTGACGCCGGCAATCGCGCGGGCACGTTCCCACGCAGCGCGAAAACGCTCGGGCGCGAAACCGAGACGGTTCATGCCGGAGTTCATCTTGAGCTGGATGTTGAGCGGCTTGCTCAGCCGCGTGGTTTCGAGCATGCGCAGTTGCTCGTCGCTGTGCACGGTCGTCGTCAGGCCGTATTTGTCGATGACGGCCAGGTCTTCCGGCTTGAAGAAACCTTCGAGCAGCAGAATGGGACCTGCCCATCCGAGTTCACGCAAACGCACGGCCTCGTCGAGGTCGAGCAGGCCGAAACCGTCGGCGTCGCGCAATCCGGGATAAGCGTTTTCGATGCCGTGTCCGTAGGCGTTGGCCTTCACTACGGCCCATACCTTGGCATTGGGCGCGTGACGACGGGCG
Source organism: Pandoraea sp. ISTKB (assembly GCF_001721285.1). Lineage (NCBI taxonomy): Bacteria > Pseudomonadati > Pseudomonadota > Betaproteobacteria > Burkholderiales > Burkholderiaceae > Pandoraea > Pandoraea sp. ISTKB. The sequence goes on along the minus strand of NZ_MAOS01000094.1, from coordinate 111,857 downwards.
ACATCGAGATTGTGGGCAAGTGCTGCGGTATGAATCGAAACTTTGATTGGACGGGGCATGGCGAGGATCGAATCTCAGGAGAAGCTCGCCGGCACAGGCCGGCGGCATAACGCATCGGCATATTTTCGTGTTATAAAGCCGTGCGCACAACTTGTTTTGCCGAAATCTTTATCCCGATAACAATATCGGTCTCAGACCGAGGGCGACCGGGCGCCCGACACGGGGGCTTCAAGGCCGAACATACAGTCCATTGACGTCATTTGCATGCTTGATCAGCGCAGATACCCCTGTGTTTAAGCCCGGTTTCTTCCCGTATGGGTATCCCTGGGGGATGCCGCGGATTCCGACAACCGAGACACGCAAGTTTTACGCCGCACGGGATCGACTCAAGTACCGATGAAGAAAGGCTTTTACACCATCATGGCCGCGCAGTTTTTTTCGTCGCTGGCCGACAATGCATTGCTGATTGCTGCAATTGCCCTCCTGAAGGATCTGCATTCTCCGCAGTGGATGACGCCGCTGCTCAAACTCTTCTTCGTTCTCTCGTACGTCATTCTCGCCGCCTACGTCGGTGCGTTCGCCGACTCGATGCCCAAGGGCAAGGTGATGTTCATCAGCAACTCGATCAAGGTCGCGGGCTGTCTGATGATGCTGTTCGGCTCACACCCGCTGATTGCGTATGGTGTTGTGGGGTTCGGCGCGGCCGCGTACTCACCCGCGAAGTACGGCATTCTCACGGAACTTCTGCCAGCCGAGAGACTGGTCGCCGCGAACGGATGGATCGAAGGACTCACCGTCAGTTCGATCATTCTCGGCACCGTGCTCGGCGGCGCGCTCATCAGTCCGCACATATCGGCCTGGGTACTGCACCACACGCCCGAGGTGATCAATTCGCCCGCGATGGCCTCGATGGTCGTCATCATGGGGATCTACGTCATCGCCGCCCTGTTCAATCTGCGTATTCCTGATACTGGCGCACGTTATGCGCGTCAGGAGCGCAATCCGATCAAGCTCGTTTCCGATTTCGCCGATTGCTTCGTCACCCTGTGGCGCGACAAGCTGGGCCAGATCTCGCTTGCGGTCACCACGCTGTTCTGGGGCGCAGGTGCGACGCTGCAATTCATCGTGCTGCGCTGGGCGGAAAAAGCGCTCGGCATGACGCTCTCGGAAGGCGCGATTCTGCAAGCCGTGTCGGCCGTGGGTGTCGCCATCGGCGCCATCGTGGCCGCCTCGCGCATTCCGCTCAAACGATCGCTGTCCGTGCTGCCGGTCGGCATCGCGATGGGGATCGCCGTGATGGCCATGGCGTTCTTCTCGAAGGACCTGCTGCCGTGGGGCACCGAATGGAAGGTGCCGCTGTACCTGATCGTCTCGTACATCTTCCTCATCATCGTCGGCGCACTCGCGGGCTTCTTCGTCGTACCGATGAACGCCCTGCTCCAGCACCGCGGTCACGTGCTGCTCTCTGCCGGGCATTCGATTGCCGTCCAGAACTTCAACGAGAATCTGTCGGTGCTGATCATGCTGTGCCTGTATGCCCTGCTGATCTGGTTCAACGTGCCGGTCGGGGTCGTTATCGTTCTGTTCGGTGTGTTCGTGTCGGGCACGATGTACCTCGTCATGAAGCGTCACCAGGCCAATCAGCGCGAGTTCGATTCCGTCGCGCTCATCGGCGAAGTCAAGCATTGATATGAATTCGCAATCGCCTTCCTCGCGTCAAGCGACGCGTCAGTCGTCCGTCCCCATTGCTCTCACCATCGCCGGGTCCGATTCCGGCGGTGGCGCAGGCATTCAGGCCGACCTCAAGACGTTTTCCGCGCTCGGCGCTTACGGCGCCAGCGTGATCACGGCGCTCACCGCACAGAATACGCAAGGGGTGACCGGCATTCACACGCCGCCGGCGAGCTTCGTCACTGCGCAGATGGATGCGGTCTTCCAGGATCTCGACGTAGACGCCGTGAAGCTCGGCATGCTGGCCAACGCCGATGTCGTGCGCGCGGTCGCCGCCGGTTTGCGTCAGTACAAGCCGCGTTTCGTGGTGCTCGACACCGTCATGATTTCGAAGAGCGGTCATGCATTGTTGCAGCCGGATGCCGTAGCCGCCCTGCGCGACGAACTCCTGCCGCTGGCCGACCTGATTACGCCGAATCTGCCCGAGGCGGCAGCGCTGTTGGGTGTGGACGCGGCGACGGATGAACGCGAGATGGAGCGTCAGGCGCAAGCCCTGCGTGCGCTCGGCGCCCGTAACGTGCTGGTCAAAGGCGGGCATCTGGCCGGAGATCTGAGTCCGGACTGGCTCGTGAGCGAGGCTGGCGTCGAGCGCTTCACCGCGCCGCGCATCGCCGCCCACAACACCCACGGCACAGGCTGCACGCTGTCAGCGGCGCTTGCGGCACTGCGTCCGCGCCGCGACGGCTGGTCGGACACCGTGCGCGACGCCAAGGCCTACCTCAACGGCGCCCTCGCAGCGAGCGACGACCTCAGCATCGGCAAAGGCATCGGGCCGGTGCACCACTTCCACGCGATCTGGCCGAAGGGCTGAGCCTCGCTCATCGGCGGGCTGTCGTCGCCCGCCTCATCGCCCACGTCACCGCTTAACGATCATCGCACTCCGGGCGATGAACAACGGCCACCGGCATCGTTTCCGATTGACGTCATCCACGCCCGTCGGCATCGACGCCACTCAGATCGAAAGGGGCAGATCGAAAGGATCAGATCGACGGCGCGCCATCATCGGCGGACTGTGCGATGACCTTGCGGGCGGCCGCTTCGGCACGTTCGCTCAACTCGTCGATACGATGACGGGCGCGCGGCGCCCAGAAATCCGGCACGATGAAACCGCGCGCGTGCTCGAACCAGTCGGGCGTATCACCAGCAGGCGCATTGCCACGATCCGCCGCCTCACTCCCGCCCTCAGCCCGTCGCCGCAACGAGACGATCAGCAACGGCTCGGCCACGCCACGTTCATGCCAGTGCGCTTCGATCCGCGCACGCATTGCGTCCAGCGATAGCGCCGCCGATGCCTCGACGCGCGCCGGGGCGAGCCAGCGGGCACGCGGGAGCATCGCCCAACGTTGCGCCTGCTGCACCGACTGCGTCGATTCCGCGTGCGACCACCACTCGTCGAGCGTCGCCCACCACCCTCTGCCGTGCCCGTCCGACGCCACCCACGGCAACCGTCCGTCATGGCCCAGCGGATGAAAGAGCCAGCCCTTGAGATACACCTGCGGCAACCACGGACCGGGTGCGGGCAGCGCACTGCGTACGGCGTCGAACGTGGTCAACCGCAGTTGGTGCCCCAGCAGTCGCGCCACCTTGTCGGCAAAGCTATCCGCGAGATTCGGCCCCAGCCAACGAAACTGGACAGCGCGCTCATCGAGCGGCGGCGACGATGTCTCGGGTGGCACATACAGGTACAACTTCACCGCAAGTTCCCAATGCAGCAACCGGCGGTCGGCCTGTCGCGAAAGCAGGAAATCGCACTCGCCCAACGTCATGTTGCCGCGCCGGGCATCGCGCACTTGCAGGCCTGCCGCCAGCAAGTCGAAATCCGGACTGTGAAGGAGCGCGAAGTGCAGCAGTTGCTCCGCGTAACGCCCGAGGCGATGACTTTCGCCTCGCGCGAGCATTTCGCGCAGCGGTTCGGGATCAGCGTCGCAGGCCAAGAGCCAGTCTCGCAACGCTTGAGACGGCGAGGTCGTGAAGGCTGTGAAGGTTGTGGATGTCGTCGACGTATCGACGAGAGAGGCACGCTCGCCGGCGGCATCGGATTGCGCGGCAGTCATCACGCGATGCGCATCGACATCTGCGGATGCACGCACCGATGCAGCCTCAGCATCCTGAAAATGCGCCAGCGCCGCCGGGAACCGCGCGGCGCTGAGCAGATCGGCGGACAACAATAACCACGCGAGGTCGCGCACAGGCGCCTCGCGCAGCGTTTCGATCAGTTCGCCGTAGGTTTGTCGTCCGGAGTCGTTTCGCACACCGCCTCGTAGGTAGCCCGCGCCAGGCACCAATCCGTCCAGGCTTTGGCCTTGTCGGGCAGACTGCGCAACAGATAGGCCGGATGGTACGTCACGATCACCGGCACCCCTTCGTATTCGTGTACTCGTCCACGCAGGCTGGCGATACTCGCCTGCGTGCGCAAGATACTCTGCGCGGCGAAGCGCCCCATCACCACGATCACGCGCGGCTTGAGCAACGCCACCTGACGCTTCAGATACGGCTCGCAGCTCGCGACCTCATCCGGCTCGGGATCACGATTGTTGGGCGGACGGCATTTCAGCACGTTCGCGATATAGACGTTCTCGCCGCGTTGCAGCGCGGACGCGCGCAGCATGTTGTCGAGCAACTTGCCCGCCTGACCGACGAACGGCTCGCCCTGCAAGTCTTCCTGCTGCCCCGGCGCTTCGCCCACGAGCAGCCAGTCGGCCTCGCGATCGCCCACGCCGAACACCGTCTGCGTACGCTTTTCGCACAGCCCGCAGAGGCGGCAATTCGATACCCGCTCCGTCAGCGCATCCCAATCCAGCGTTTCTACGCCAGGCAACTTCGGTCGCGACGGCGTGTCCTCACCGCCATCGCGCACGATCGACCACAGCGCGGCATCGGCAGCGGCATCGCCATCGCCGAAACCATCGCTGTCGAGCCACATCGGCACGTCGTCGGGCGGCATGTCGGCGGCGCGGCGGTTCGTTTCGCGCGCGACGGGAGCAGGCGCAGCTTCGCGTCGTACGGGTGCGGCGGGGGCGTCGTCGAGCGCGGGGGCACGCGTCGCGGGCCGTGCGGCGCCGGCCGACGGCACCGCAGTCGGCACGTCCCACGGAGGCGGCTCCTCGCCCGGCACCGCTGTCAGCGAAACCTCGGCGACTTGCACGGGAGACGCCTCAAGCGTCGCGACATCCCCTTCGTCTGCCGTGACGGCGGACGCCGCTGCGTTCGCCACGGCGTCGTTCGACATCCACACCGGCCACAGCCCGAACTCTTCCAGAATCGCTTTAGGCCACGGCACGATCGGTCTCCCACGACAGGCGCATCACGATAGCGTCTTCACGACGCCCGCTCGCCGGATAGTATCCCTTGCGTCGGCCGATCTGCTCGAAACCGAAACGCTCATAAATGCGCAACGCACGCATGTTCGACGGACGCACTTCCAACAGCACGCCGCCCATTCCCAGCTCGCGCGAGACTCGCACGACTTCTTGCAGCAACTGCACGCCCAGGCCGTTACCCTGCATCTCGGGCGTCACGCACACGTTGAGCAAATGCGATTCGTCGACGACCGGCATCAGCAGGAAGTAACCCAGCAGCGTGCCGTCGACAGCTCGCAGACACACGCCGTGGTGCCCGGCTTCGAGCGAATCCGCGAAGTTCTGACGCGTCCAGGGAAACGGATAGGCGCGCACTTCGATGGCGATGACCTCGTCGAGATCGGCCAGCGTCATCGGCGAATAATGGTTGGGCCCGGCCTGACGCATCAGGAGGCCCCCTTGCTGTCGACCTGACTTGCCGCCTGCTTGATCGCTTCACGCTCGGCGGTCGTCTGCGCCACCTTGTTGCGGATGTAGACGGGCATGGCCTGATCGGCGGGAATCGCCTCACCACGCACGAACGCCCGCGCCGCCAGTTCGGCGACGTAACGGGCACGCGGCATGGCGTCGGCGAGCACGGCCTGCGCCTGAACGCTGGCTTGCAGACGCTCGCCGAATGCCGTCACGGCGTTACCCGCGACGACGAAATCGGTGTCCGGCGCGCGGACTTGCTCGGCCGCATCGAGTGACGGCGCCTGCATCTCGCGCCAGTCGCCGGACGCGTCGTCCCATACGTAATCGGCCCAATAGGCCTCGTTCATTCGTGCGTCGAGCGCCACGAGCACCCGCTGCGTACCCACGCGCAGGGCACGCGCGGCCTCGGCACAGGCGAGCAACGTACCGACAGGCACCACCGGCAATCCGGCGCCGAAGGCCAGTCCCTGCGCGACGCCACAGGCCGTACGTAATCCGGTGAACGAACCGGGGCCCGCGCCGAAGGCAATGGCATCGCACTCGGCCAGCGTCACGCCGGCTTCGCGCAGCACGTCGCGGGCAGCGGGAAGAATGTGGGTACTGGAGACGGGGCCGGTATCGAGATGGCGCTCGACCACGAGGGCCGGTGCGCCGGTGGCGGCATCGTGACGATACACGGCGACCGAACAAAACTCGGTCGAGGTATCGAGGGCGAGAAGCGTAATCGAAGACATGACGCTATTGTAATCGGGCGCACGCCGCGCAATCTAGCGAGATCGCGCCGATCCTCGACATCTCCGGCCCTAAGCCACCGGCATGGCGAGCGAATCGGTCCAGGCAGCGGTTGACGGCTGAGGATCGGTTGAGCGTCGGTGGAGGGTCGGTTGGCATTCGGACTGGCGAGGGATCAGAGGTGCCGGAGCACCCCACCACCGGGGCTTCACCACTCCGTGCAAATCCGAACGTGCATTACTTTCAAAACAGGTATATAATGCGCGCTTCGCCTCGCAGGGCCTTATGTGATTCCCCGCCTGGCGACGATAACTGCGTTTTGCCCCAATCCTGTGATAAGCCGCTGTAGTTCTTGCCGGTACTGGCGTTCTTAAGAACGACCCGCCACCGTCCCCTGGCTTACGATACGGATTTCGATCCGCTTTCTGCCCCATCCGCGATTTGCTTCCTGCTTGCGACGAATTGGGTTTGCCGATTGGCGCCAACGCCCCGACATAACCTTACAATCCGCAAGAGGATTCATGGAACAGCATTCCAAGCTGTCTGCCATCGCGCAGACGTATTTCCCGTCGTCCGAAGAAAACGAAAAGCCTGCCATTGAGGTCGCCAGCGACGACGACGGCAAGCCCACGTTCGCCGAACTCGGCCTGAACGAAGCCATTCTCTCGGCACTGACCACCGCCGGTTACACCCACCCGACGCCCGTGCAACAGCGCGCCATTCCGGCTGCGCTGGCTGGCCGCGACCTGCTGGTGTCGAGCCCGACGGGTTCGGGCAAGACGGCCGCCTTCATGCTGCCGGCCATTCACCGCTTCGCCGAAATGCAAGCGGCCGGCGAGCTGAACAACCGTGCCCCGGCAGCGCATCCGCGCAACCAGCCGGCCGCCCCCGGCGAGAAGCCCCGCAAGGGCCAGCGCGTGCGTCGCGTTGCCGCTCAGCCGCTGCTGCTCGTGCTTACGCCCACGCGTGAACTCGCCCAACAGGTCTCGACCGCTGCCGATACGTACGGCAAGCAACTGCGCCGTCTGCGCACGGTCAGCATTCTGGGCGGCATGCCCTACCCGCGTCAGCTCGAAATGCTGGCCAAGCAGCCCGAAATCATCGTGGCGACGCCGGGCCGTCTGCTTGACCACATCTCCAGCGGCAAGATCGATCTGTCGCAACTGATGATGCTCGTGCTCGACGAAGCCGACCGCATGCTCGACATGGGCTTCATCGATGACATTCAGGCCATCGTCGACGCTACGCCGGAAACGCGCCAGACGCTGCTGTTCTCGGCCACCATCGACGGCCGCATGGGTGAAATCACCCGCCGTCTGCTGCGCGATCCGGAAACGATCGAGATCACGCGTGGCAGCGAGCAACGCACCAACGCGAACATCGAGCAAACGCTGCACTATGTGGACGATCGCGCCCACAAGGATCGCCTGCTCACGCACCTGCTCGGTAACGATTCGCTCGACCAGGCCATCGTGTTCACGTCGACCAAGCGCGACGCCGATCTGCTGGCCGATCAACTCGAACAAGCCGGTTTCGACAGCGCTGCACTGCATGGCGACATGCCGCAAGGCGTGCGTAACCGCACGCTGCGCGCACTGCGCGAGCGTCGTGTGCGCGTGCTGGTGGCTACCGACGTCGCCGCACGCGGCATCGACGTGCCGGGCATCACGCACGTGTTCAACTACGACCTGCCGAAGTTCGCGGAAGACTACGTCCACCGTATCGGCCGTACGGGCCGTGCCGGCCGTCGTGGCGTGGCCGTGAGCCTTGCCGCGCACGCCGAAATCGGTGCTGTGCGCCGTATCGAACGTTACACGCGTCAACCGCTGCCGGTGAACGTCGTGGCCGGCTTCGAGCCGCGCCGCTCGCCGCCGAAGGCTGGCGCCGGCGGCAAGCGCCCGGGTCCGGGCCGTGGCGGTCCGCGTCATGGTCAGGGTAACGGCGGCGGTCGTTGGAGCAACAGCGGCCCGCGTCACGGCAGCAGCGGTGGCAACAGCGGTTACGGTGGTGGTAACGGTGGCAGCGGCGGCTATCAGGGCGGCCAGCGCTTCGGCGGCAACAAGCCGGCCGGCGCACCGTTCGAGCGTCGCGAAAGCAGCGGCTATCAGGGTGGCTACCAGCAGGCTGGCAGCGGCAATGGTGGTAACGGTGGTGGCAATGGCTTCTCGAACGGCGCGTCCACGGACCGCTTCGAGCGTCGTTCGCCGCGTCCGTTCGACGACAGCCGTCAGGACCGTGGCACCCGCTCGTTCGAAGGCGGCGGCTATCGTCAGGACCGCGGCAACCGCAGCTTCGACGGCCAACGTCAGGATCGCGGCTATGGCAATCGTGGCAACGGCGGCGGCTTCAACAAGCGTCGCGGCGACTAAGCAACGCTTTTGTCGGTGAGACCGGTGAGAACCGGTTTCGCATCGATCGACACAAAACCCCGGTATCGACACACGTCGTCGATACCGGGGTTTTCGTTTGTGCGGGCGATTGCGGCCCGATTGCGGCCCACTCGAGACGTCATCGAATCGCATTATTACGCTCGACATGAGAGGCCTCACGCTGAATCAACGAACATGGCGCCGGCGCAATCCCCAGGTCGACTGAGTTGCGTCATCCGCGTCGGCGGGCCGCTCGTCCGCCAGGACGGGCTGTGACACGGGCGCCGACGATCTCCGGGAATGTCGAGCGGACACTTCGCGCAATCGGAAGGCTATCTCGAGAAATTGGCGCCATTTCAGTTCAGGAACGTCGCCGCCAGCGGCCTGAAGCATGTCGAGAACCAACAGTCCCTGAAAGAGATCATCTTCGACGACCGGCATCTGCGTCTGCGGATGCACACGGGTCTTCGCCACGCCAGCCGCTGTCTCCGACGCCACAACGTCGAAGATTCCGTCACACCCGGGCGCTGGATGACAGCTAGCGAGCAACATCCAGGATTGCTCCGCGTCCTCGCAAAAATCAATCCCGGCGTACGGATCTCTCATGCCGACGAACCTGATCCTGTAACTCCCGAAACGCAGCTTGTCGGCAGCAAACACCTCACGGCGCCGCGCAATGGCATGGCGAATCGCCGGCGCCAGTTCTGCCACACTCCCCCCCGGAGTCACCGGCAATCCCAAACGTTCGAGACAGCGACGTGCGTTCTTGCGCAACACCTTGTTCAACGGCGACCTCTCCAGGTGATCCAGCCAGCTCACGAGCCACAGCGCCACGTGGGCAGACATGAGTCGGAGACCGCGAAGATCCAGCAGCCCCAGCAGACGACGCCCTTGCTGATAGATGACACCCACCGAGCGGCAACCCTCCAAAGCGCGCACCGCCCCGGCAACCCCGAACAAGAGAGATGGCAACGCATCGACACTCAAAGCAATCTCGCAAGCAGAGACATATTCCATGGCTGCGGATGACGGCTGTCTCGCTTTTTCATAGGAATCCGCAATTTTGAGATGCCAGGCGGCCAGATCCAACCCTGCATCGCGCGTCAGGCCAGTTCTTCCCAGAAATATCGACTCACCGATCGTCTCACCAGAGGTAGAGCGCCTGCTGAGGAACCGCTGCACCTCGGTTGCCGTGATGCGGCCCTCAGCGTTATCAGAACTAGCGAGCAGGACGGGTATGAACCACGAAGTCCTCGGAATCATCACCGCGATCAGGCCATCGTTGAAGACTCTGACCGCCTCCTCGAATCGACACCACGGGACCTCGGACTGAAAAAGCATCTCGGCCCGCAGTTCTGGCGAAAGACTCTTGAATACCCGAAGGCTGCACTCTCCCGTTTCGATGGGATAGTGATTGGCCCGGTCGGCGAGGTACCGCCGCCCGTCGGGGTAGACCGAGAGTTGGCAGAACGCGAGCGCCTTGCGTAGCTCGCTCAGGTCGTGCGCATCCTTACCCTGAGCCCAACGCAGCCCCGCGTCCGACATGTCGTCAATGGTTTCGACATCCGCCAGAAACGCCTCGAAGTCAGCAGCACCCGCGCCACCGGGAGATCGTATCTTCGCCTCCAGCGCGGCGATCAACGCGCGACTTTTGTCGTGAGGCGTCGGGCAGGCGCCCGACACTTCGGCAGGTTGCAACGCAACAGACGAGGGGCCGAGGGGCGGTAGCATGGCGGTGGTCGTCCTGAGAAGATAACCACACCACCCTCTCACCCCGTTCCTGCCGACGATTGCAGAAACCGACGATCCCGCCCCTCGTCCTCCTTACCCCTAGCTTGCCGCGAACCGGTCCGTCGCCTCGATCAGCCAGTGCAGAATGCTCGGTTCGCTGAAGGCGTGCCCGGCATCGGGTGCCCAGTAGAAATCTGCCTCAGGCCACGCTTTGTGAAGATCCCACGCCGTTCGCGCAGGCGTCGCCATGTCGTAGCGCCCCTGCACGATCACTCCGGGGACGTCACGCAGCACATGCGCCCCGCCGATCAACTGGTTTGGTTTGAGGAAGCCGTCGTGCACGAAATAATGGTTTTCGATGCGCGCGAAGGCAATCGCGTAATGCGGATCGCCGAAGGCTTCCGCAAGCTGATCGTCCGGCAACAGTGTGATCGTGCCGCCCTCCCACATGCTCCACGCACGTGCCGCTTCGATGCGCACGGCCTCATCGGGATGCGTGAGACGCTTCTGATAGGCGCGCATCAGATCGCCGCGCTCTTCGAGCGGGATCGGCGCGAGAAACTTCTCCCAACGGTCAGGGAACAGCCACGACGCGCCCTTCTGGTAGTACCAATGCAACTCCTCGCGTCGCACCGTGAAAATGCCTCGCACCACCAGTTCGCTGACTCGGTCGACGTGTGCCTGCGCGTACGCCAACGCCAGCGTACTACCCCATGACCCACCGAAAACGAGCCATTGTGCATAGCCGAATCTCGTGCGCAGCGCTTCGATGTCGTCGACCAGATCCCACGTCGTGTTGTAGTCCAGGCTCGCGTGCGGCAACGAGCGGCCGCAACCCCGCTGGTCGAACAGCGTGATGCAGTATTTCGCGGGATCGAACAACCGGCGATGCTCCGGCGAACATCCGCCACCGGGGCCACCGTGCAGGAACACCGCAGGTTTGCCTTTCGGATTACCGCACCGCTCCCAGTAGATCTGGTGCCCGTTGCCGACGTCGAGCATGCCGCTTTCGAACGGTTCGATGGGCGGGTACAAACCGCGTGGCGACGTCGGAATGGTCTCGACGACCTTGCCCGGACCGCGCGGCGCGCGCTGCGATGCGCGCTTGGGTTGTGCGCTGGAAACGGTGTCCGGAACCTCGGGAATATCGGGTGGCATCGGCATCCTCACGTGAACGATGATCAAAGCGTGACTCGGTGGAACGCAACGCCTGGCGCGACGGACAATCAGTCGACGCACGCCGACGATGCGAGCGCGGACGAGTAGGACGAGGACCAATACATCAAAGTTCAGTGTAGCGCGGTGCCTCAAACAAGACAAAGCAGCGCGAAAACAAAATGGGACGATGTCGCCATCGTCCCATCGTGTTGCGTTATCTGCCGACTTTCACGCATACAGTTCAATCCCGCACGAATTCGGCAACTGCCCTCAGGTACCGTCAGTGGGCCAACGTCTGCCGCATCAGACCTCTTCGTACAGCGGCAGCGTGAGGAAGTCGACGAAGTCCTCGCTCGTGCTCATCTGCTCGAAGATCACGGCGGCGCGATCGTACGTCGGCGCGACCTGCCCCACGAGTTCCTTGACGTTGGCGAGTTCCTGCGCAATCAGCTCGCGCACCAGTTCGGCAGTGACCTTGCGACCGTCGTCGAGCTTGCCCTTGGGCGAGCGAATCCATTGCCACACTTGCGAGCGCGAGATCTCGGCGGTGGCCGCGTCTTCCATCAGGTTGTGGATGGGCACGCAACCGTTGCCGGCAAGCCAAGCGCCCAGATAATGGATGCCGACGTTGATGTTGTTACGCAGCCCGGCTTCGGTAATCGGCGCTTCGGGCTTGAACTCCAGCAGATCGCGGCCCTTGACGGTCACGTCGTCGCGCTGCTTGTCGATCTGGTTCGGGCGCTCGCCCAGCACCTTCACGAACTCCTCCATGGCGACCGGCACGAGGCCCGGGTGCGCGACCCAGCCACCGTCGTACCCGTCCGTCGCATCGCGCGCCTTGTCGCTACGAATACCCGCCATCGCCTTCTCGTTTGCTTCCGGATCGCCCTTGATCGGAATCAGCGCACTCATGCCGCCGATAGCCGGTGCATTGCGGCGATGGCACGTCTTGAGCAACAGCAACGCATAAGCACGCATGAACGGCACCGTCATGTTGATGCGGCTGCGATCGGCCAGACAGAAATCGGCATCGACCTTGAACTTCTTGATGCACGAGAAGATGTAGTCCCAACGACCGGCGTTCAGGCCCGAGCTATGCTCGCGCAGTTCGTACAGGATCTCGTCCATTTCGAACGCCGCGAGGATGGTCTCGACGAGCACCGTCGCCTTGATGGTGCCCTGCGCCACGCCCAGTTCGTTTTGCGCGAGCACGAAGACATCGTTCCACAGGCGCGCTTCGAGATGGCTCTCCAGCTTCGGCAGATAGTAGTAAGGACCGAAGCCACGCGCGAGCGACGTCTTGGCGTTATGGAAGAAATGCAGACCAAAGTCGAACAGGCTGCCCGACACGCGCACGCCGTCCACGCTCACGTGCTTTTCGTCCAGATGCCAGCCGCGCGGACGCACGATCAGCGTGGCCACCTTGTCGTTCAGCTGATAGCGCTTGCCATTCTGTTCGAGGCTGATGGTGCCGCTCACGGCGTCGCGCACGTTGATCTGACCTTGCAGCTGGTTATGCCAGTTCGGGGTGTTCGAGTCCTCGAAGTCGGTCATGTAGCTGTCCGCGCCGGAGTTCAGCGCGTTGATGATCATCTTGCGCTCGACCGGACCGGTGATTTCCACGCGACGGCATTGCAGCGCCGCCGGCAGCGGCGCGATGCGCCAATCGCCGTCGCGAATCGCCTGCGTCTCGGGCAGGAAGTCGGGCACTTCACCGGCGTCGAGCCGGGCGACACGCGCTTCGCGGGCGGCAAGCAGCGTCTGACGTTGCGATTCGAACGCGCGATGCAGCTTGGCGACGAAGGCCAGCGCTTCGGGCGTCAGAATGGCTTCGTACTCGGGACGGATATCGGTGGCGTCGACATGCAGTTGCATGCCGGGGGGCAGGCTCAGGGGCATCAGGGATCTCCAACAGCTCGATTTATGTAAGAGGTGCGCCGCAAGGGGGAACATCAGGGGCTTTGCGCGGGGCCTTCCGCCTCGTTGGGCTGGTAAGGCACGCATCTCCGTCAATGCCGCGAGCCACGCAGCCCGTCAGCATTGACCGTCGATTTTATTATTGAAGCCAATCATCATAAAGATGCATGGAAATCACTTTATCTATGACTTTTTAGTACATAATCCATGCCATGGATCGCTTCAAACAAATCGAAACGTTCGTTGCCGTGGCCGCCAAGGGAAGTCTGTCTGCCGCCGCGACGCTCGAAGGTGTGGCCCCGGCCGTGATCGGACGGCGTATCGACGCACTTGAATATCGCCTGGGCGTGAAATTGCTCGTGCGCACGACGCGACGCGTCACGCTCACCTTCGAGGGCTCCGCCTTTCTCGAAGACTGCCAGCGCATTCTCAACGAAATGCACAACGCCGAAGCCGCCGTGTCTGCGGGCGGCGTGAAAGCGAGCGGCCATCTGCGCCTCTCGGCGCCGGCCGGCTTCGGTCGACGGCACGTCGCCCCGCTACTGCCGGTGTTCATCGGCGCGCACCCGGACGTCACCGTCACGCTCGATCTCTCCGACCGGCTGGTGGATCTGGTGAACGAAGGCTTCGATTGCGCGATCCGGTTGGGCGAACTGGCCGATTCCAGTCTCGTGTCGCTGCGCCTCGGCGAGAACCGGCGCGTGTGCGTGGCAGCGCCCGCCTATCTCGCGCTGCACGGCCGTCCCGAATCGCTGGAGGCGCTCGCCCGTCACAACTGTCTGGCGTTCGGCGCCACTGCCAACCAGCAACGCGGCTGGACCTTCTCGCAAGACGACAAGGTCGTCACCATCCGCGTGAACGGGACGATGGAATGCACCGACGGTGCCGTGCTGCATGACTGGTGTCTGGAGGGCTACGGGCTCGCCTGGCGCTCGTGGTGGGAAGTCGGTGACGATATCCGCGCCGGTCGGCTCGTCACGGTGCTCGACGAATTTGCTGCGCCGCCTATCGGCATTCACGCCGTGTTCCCGCAACGCCGTCACCTGCCCTTACGCGTGCGCCTGTTCATCGACCATCTCAAGCATCACTACAGCAGTTCGGCATACTGGCAAGATGAACCGCTGCCGGGCGGCATGGCGTCATGAGAATTGCACCAACGCGGAGCATGGCACTTCGCACGGTGCGTGCCGGGCGGTGCGTCAATCCGACGCCGCCGTGCGACGGAACGTTTACTACGTAATAAGCGTCTCAATTATCGACATCATGCATGACCACCGGGTTTGCCCCCGTTGCTGCAACGCGCCAAAGCCATAGAATCGAATCGAAGGTTCCGCTGACGATGCGCAGGAGGCCATATGTTATTTACCCATATCCTCATTCCTACCGACGGCTCGGAGCTATCCGAAAAAGCCGTCACTGGCGGGCTCGAACTGGCACGAGCTCTCAACGCCAAAGTCACCGGCTATTGTTGTCTCGCCGAGTATCCCTACTCTCCCTTCAGCGAATACGTGCTCGAAGCCCCGGCAACGTTCAGTGAGCGGATCGCCGAGGAAGCGTGCGCGCATCTCGACGGTCTGGCGCAAGCGGCGGCCGCCGCAGGCGTGCCGTTCGAGCGCGACAGTTCCACGTTTCCAGCGCCCTATCTGGGCATCATCGACGCCGCGGAACGTCACGGTTGCGACGTCATTCTGATGGCGTCGCATGGTCGGCGCGGTCTCACAAGCCTGCTGCTCGGCAGCGAGACACAACGCGTGCTCGTGCACTCCAAGATCCCGGTACTCGTCTACCGTTGATCCGGCACTGAGCACCGTACGTATCCGAGCCATCAGGCCACCCGCGTGAGCGCGGGTGGCGTCCTGCTTCTGTTTGCCCGGCTTGCGGACCGTCAGACCGATTTCGATGCCACATCGTCGAGACGGTAGCGCGGGGCCGGCTTCGCGTTCGAAAACTTGGGGGCGAGCAAGCGCCGGTCGGCTTCCCATCGCGCCCAATCGTCACCGTCCTGCAACGTCGGGATCGTCACCGTTTCTCCCTGATCCAATCCCACCAGCGCCGCATCGACCAGATCCTCGGCGCTCATCGTGCTCGCCGCTTCCTTTTGCTTCGCGTATCCCGCGACATCCCAGAACTCGGTCGCCGTCGCCGCCGGCAGCACGGTCTGAACACGCACGCCCTTGTTCGAGAGATCGCGCTGGAGGGCATGACCGAAACTCAGCACGTAGGACTTCGATGCACTGTAGACACCATTGAGTGCCTCGACCGCGATGCCGACGACGGACGCGATGTTGACGATCGCGCCGGCGCCTTTCGCGGCAAAGACGGGCGCGACCGCGTAGGTCAAACGCGTGAGTGCCGTGATGTTGAGGTCGATCATCGCGGTCATCTCGTCGACGTCGCTATCGAGCACCGACGCCACCGATCCCACGCCGGCATTGTTCACGAGGAGCGTGATGCTCGCGTCGTCGCGCAGCACGTTTTCGAGGGTCGCGAGTTCGGCTTTGTCGTTGAGGTCGATGGCAAGCGTCTTCACCGAGCGCCCGGTTGCCGCGATCAGCCGCTCGGCGAGTGCCGTCAGACGTGCGGCGTTGCGGGCGACGAGGATCAGATCGTAGCCGCGTCGCGCCAGACGGTCGGCGTATACCGCACCGATCCCTGCGGAGGCACCCGTGATCAGTGCCGTGCCCTTCGTGGTCGGCACTGACGATGCGGTGGAAACTGGATTCGGGGATTGTTCAGTCGTCGTCATGATTCGTTTCTCGTTCGGAAAATGGCTCCGGCGGGCTGCCGGGATGACAGTCATTCTGGTACCGACGCAAAACATCCTTAATGACATAGATGCAATGATTTAGGTCATAGAAAATGACCTAAAAATCCATTGATACGACTTGAATCCTGTATATTCCAAAAATCAGGACATTCGTTGGAGCAATGAACATGCATACCGTCGGCCTCGTCGTCTACCCCGGATTCCAGGCGATGAGTCTCTCCGTGGCGAGCGTCTTCGAGTACGCCAACGTCTTGCGAGGCGAGCGCATCTATCAGTTCCGGCTGGTGTCCGAGGACGGCGGCCCGGTGATGACCTCGCAGAGCTTCTCCGTCAACACCGACCGGCTTCGGGACTCAACTTACGACACCCTGATCGTCGCCGGCGGCAACGACGGCCAACTGCCGTCGCCCGGCCTGCTCGCTTACCTGCGCAACGCGCCGAACGAAAGCCGACGCATCGCCTCCATCTGCACGGGGTCTTTCGTGCTGGCGGCTGCCGGGTTGCTCGACGGCAAACGCGCGACCACGCACTGGTTTCATGCGCAGGAATTCCGCCATCTTTACCCCGACGTTCTGCTCGACGAAGATCGCATCTTCGTGGTGGATGGACAGCTATGGACGTCTGCCGGCATGACGGCGGGCATCGACCTTGCACTGGCCATTGCGGAGAAGGATCTCGGGTTGGAGACGACGCGACAGATTGCCCGCAAGCTGGTCGTGTACCAGCGTCGCGGCGGCGGGCAGTCGCAGTTCTCGGCGTTGCTCGAACTCGATGCCAAGTCCGACCGGGTGCAGATGGCGCTCACGTACGCCAGGGAGAATCTGAGCGCTCCGCTGTCGGTCGAGACGCTCGCGGACGTGGCTCGACTGAGTCCACGCCAGTTCAGTCGCGTCTTTCGCGAGGAGACCGGCCAGTCGCCCGCGAAGGCTGTCGAGCGGCTGCGCGTCGAAGCGGCGCGACTGATGATGGAGACTACGCGTCACCCCATCGAAATCATTGCGCGCGAGACAGGATTCGGCGACCGGGAACGCATGCGTCAGGCATTCTTGCGCGCGTTCGGGCAACCGCCGCAAGCGATTCAACGCACGTCCGGGAGTGCGGCACTCGTGTGATGCCGAACGCCCCGGGTCGCGGCCTGCCGGGCGTACCGGGCGCGATGCCTTCCCGACAACGTGAGTCATCGATCTGAAGCGGCAATGAAAAAAGGCCCGTGAGCCGGATAAGCTCACGAGCCTTCTCTCGTTCAGGCGTGCTTGCAGCCCTCACCGCGACGGGAACGCCGTCAGGTCTGCCCCGGCCGGATAAGCCGGACGCGCGATCGTCTCGACACGATACGTTCCGCCGGCCAGCGACGCGCCCCCACGCGCATCGCCGTCCTGCGGGCGCACCGCGCCCTCCCTCAGCCCGGTCAGGCTGCCTTGACCTGCGCCTTCTTTTCGTCGAAGAACTGTTCGTCCTCCGTCGAACCCTTCAGGGCCGTGGTCGATGCGTCGCGCTCGATCGTTTGCGTGACGGCATCGAAGTAGCCCGTACCCACCTCGCGCTGGTGCTTGACTGCCGTGAAGCCCTTGTCGGCTGCGGCGAATTCGGCTTCCTGCAACTCCACGAAGGCGCTCATCTGACGACGGGCATAGCCGTGAGCCAGGTTGAACATCGAGTAGTTCAGGCTGTGGAAGCCGGCCAGCGTGATGAACTGGAACTTGTAGCCCATCGCACCGAGTTCCTTCTGGAACTTGGCGATGGTGGCGTCGTCGAGGTTCTTCTTCCAGTTGAACGACGGCGAGCAGTTGTACGAAAGCATCTTGCCCGGGAAGTGCTTGTGGATGCCTTCCGCGAACTGCTTGGCGAACTCGAGATCCGGCTTGCCGGTTTCGCACCACACCAGGTCGACATACGGTGCGTAGGCAAGACCGCGAGCAATGGCCTGATCCAGACCGTTACGCGTGCGGTAGAAGCCTTCGACCGTGCGCTCGCCGGTGCAGAACGGCTGATCGAGCGGATCCACGTCGGCGGTAATCAGGTCGGCCGCTTCGGCATCGGTACGGGCGATGAGCACCGTCGGCACGCCCAGCACGTCGGCAGCCAGACGCGCCGCCACCAGCTTTGCCACGGCTTCGCGCGTCGGCACGAGCACCTTGCCGCCCATGTGACCGCACTTCTTGACCGAAGCGAGCTGATCTTCGAAGTGCACGCCGCCGGCGCCCGCTTCGATCATCGCCTTCATCAGTTCGAAGGCATTGAGCACGCCACCGAAACCGGCCTCTGCGTCGGCCACGATCGGGGCGAAGTAATCGATATAGCCTTCGTCGCCCGGATTCTTGCCTTCCGACCACTGGATCTGATCGGCGCGCGTGAAGGTGTTGTTGATGCGGCGCACGACCTGCGGCACCGAGTTCGCCGGGTACAGCGACTGGTCCGGGTACATTTCACCGGCAACGTTGGCGTCGCCGGCAACTTGCCAGCCCGACAGGTAGATGGCCTTGAGGCCGGCCTTCACCTGCTGCATGGCCTGATTGCCCGTAAGCGCGCCGAGGGCGTTCACGAACGGCTCGTCGTTGATCATGCTCCACAGGCGCTCGGCGCCGCGACGCGCCAGCGTTTGTTCCGGCTGGATCGAGCCGCGCAGACGCACCACGTCTTCGGCCGAATAACCCCGCTTGATGCCCTTCCAGCGCGGGTTGGTCGCCCAGTCTTGTTCGAGTTGCTTCACTTGCTCTTGGCGCGTCGTCATGATGATCTCTCCTGGTTTCTCGATACAGATATAAAGGGGGTAATCCGTTGCTGCCCGGTGATCGCCGCGACTGCGGTTGACCGCTTTCGGCGTGTCCAGATCGGCAGGTCTTGTATAAGAGTTTAGGGATTTCTCATGCAGCGCAACAGAACGAATTAGCGTCTCATTGAAGATTTTTTATACATACAAATCAAATACTTGAACAAACAATTTCTCAATACGAAACGTTATTTTCCTTCCTGAAATTGTCGAGTTGTGCCAAGCAGCGCAAATTTTTACGCACCGCAAAGACATTCCACATCATGAAAAAAGCCGATGACACAGGTCATCGGCTTTGGAGGATATGCCTCACCAGGGACGCTATCGTCCCGAGGGTGGGTGCCTGGCGACGTTCTGCGCGCCTGTGCAAGCCGCGCTACGCATGTTTTAGGACGCGGCTCGGCTCGTGGACGGGACCGTCTTGGGCGGCTTGCAGACCAGCCAGACAGCCACGGCGATGAAGCAGCCGCCGAAGAAGTGAGCCATCGTGACGGCTTCGTCCAGAAACAGTGCGCCCCACAGCACGCCGAACGGCGGGATCAGGAACGTGACGGTCAGCGAGCGCAGCGGCCCGAGATCGGCAATCAGACGGAAGAACAACATATAGGCGACGGCGCTGCACAGGAAGCCGAGCGCGGCCATCGCCGCCCAGACGCCGGCGGTCGTCGGCCCCGGCATACCGGACGTTGCGCTCACGTACCCGAAGAACGGCAGCAGCACCACCGCGGCCCCCAGTTGGCTGCCGAACGCGACGAGTTTGGCGTCGAGGCCACCTTTTTCGGTGATCCAGCGTTTGGTGAGATAGCCGGCGAGCCCATAGCAGGACGTGGCGACCAGACAGGCGAGCGCGCCCATCAGGACCGGGCCCGACATCGTGACCGGGCCCGTGCGAGTCAGCACCGCCACGCCGATCAGCCCGAGCACCACGCCCCAGCTCTTCGCCCCGGTCAGACGCTCGCGGAAAAACAACGTGCCGATTACCACGCCCATCATCGGCGTGGTGGCGTTCAGGATGGCGGAGTATCCGGCGGGCAGCACACGTGCGGCGAGGCAGTACATCACGAATGGGATGCCGGAATTGATGACGCCGAGCAGCATCGATGCCCCCAGCAATCCTTTGAACTCCCAACGAACGCGCAGTGCCAGCAAGATCACGGCCAGACCGACGGCACCCAGCGTGACGCGGAAAAACGCGGTGGGTAGCGGCCCGAGCGCGGGCACGATGATGCGCATGAAAAGAAAGCTCGCGCCCCAGATGGCGGAGAGCGTCAGCAAGCGGGCGATATCGGATGAACGCATGGTCGGACGGACGGCACGCGGGGCCGCCCGGAAAGAATCGGGATGCCTGAATCGTCCCACAACGGCATCGGCAGCGCTGGTCATAATCGGACATGGCGCCGTTGGGTCGGAACGTCCTGGCCATCTCGATCGTTAGGCCCCCCACCCGGAATCGATCAGACACTCACCCAAAGATGAATTCGCATCCCCTGTTTTCGGAATTGTCGTATTGAAGCCGAGAAACCCAGTGCGATAGGGTCATGAGTCGTACTCACGGAGCCCTCATCCGATATGTCGTATTCAACGCTGCCCGCGCCAATCCATTGCTACACGCTACGTCCGCTTCCGAGACCTCACGTTCAGCGTCAGCACGCCCTGCCCGCCATCGCTTCGCGCGGCTACGATCTCTGGAATCATTACGAGGTTAGTTGGCTGGACATGCACGAGCGCCCGCAAATCGCCGTCGTCGAACTGGTCATTCCGTGCGACTCGCCGTTCACGCTTGAAATGACCGATGCTCATCGGTACTTCATGACACTCCGCGAATGCCGCTTCGAATCGACGCAGGCTCTGGAAGCGCACATCGCTGGAGAACTGTCGCGCTGCCTCAACGCGTATGTGCTTGTTCGCACCACGCCCGTTCGCCAAGCCGTTCGCAGCACCGCCATGGCCGGACCTCACTCGGAAACGCTGGACACGGAGCCTGTTCCGGTGGTGCGCGGCGGTGTCGATGCCAATTTATTGCGCCAGCGCCGGGACGCCGACGTGCCGTCGGAATCCGCCGTGCACGAGTGTCTGACCTCAGACCTGTTAAGTGTTCGTTGTCCGCTGAGCGGCGGTGTCGACTACGGAACGGTATGGATCGAATACGAAGGCACCCCCATCTGCCGACGCTCGCTCATGGCCTATGTCCTGTCGTACCGCGACAGTGCCTTATACATTGAGCAATGCGTCGAGACGCTCTTCTCCGATATCCTCACGCGCTGTGAACCGTCGCGATTGACGGTCGGCGCCCGCTTCACCCGACGCCACGGGCTCGACATCAATCCGGTCCGATCGACACATGCGGTCGCCATCACCAACCTGCGAACCGTTCGTCAATGAGAGCCCCTACCCAGAAATTTTCCGCTGCTTTTTCCCAGCCACCGGACGCCAACGCCCCGCTCATACCTCAGACGACACGGATCACCCCAGCCGTCGTCATGCTGGCGATCGGGTTTGTGAGCTTCCTTCTGATCTCGAACGCGCTGGGCGCGCGGGTGTGCGAAGTCACGCTCCCATGGCGTTTCGCCGGCGAACCACTCCGTCTCACCTTCTCCGCTGCGCTGATCAGCTTCCCATTGGCGTATCTGTTCTCGTCCGCTCTGACTGAGGTCTACGGCTATCGCATCAGCCGCCTGGTGATATGGAGCGGCCTTGGCGCGAATCTGGCAATGCTGGCGTTCCTATGGCTGATGGCCATGCTGCCGACCGACCCGGCTTGGGCGGCCCAAACCGGCTTTACCGATGAAGTTCAGCGACGCTGGTTCGAGTCCATTGCCCACATGTTTCTGGCATCCGTATCGGCATGCTTCGTGGGTGAATTCGCCAACGCCGCGACGCTGGTGCGCATGAAAGTCGCCATGCATGGCCGACTGGCGAGCCTTCGCCTGATGGCGGGCAATGCGCTCGCGGCACTGCTGGACTCGGTCGTCTTCGTCGTCGTGGCGTTTGCTTACGTCCTCGATATCGACGCCATGGCTCGCATGGCCGGGCTCGAATTCATCTTCAAATGCGCACTGCAATGGCTGATGTTGCCGATAACCGTGGGCCTGACCCGGTGGCTCAAGCGCAACGACAACATTGATCACTATGACGTCGGCACTTCGCTGAATCCATTCGGCTTGCGTCTGTCGTCACGACCTTCGCCGCACAGCGACCGATAGCAATCGCCAGCCGCCGCCCACGACACTCACAGACCTCACGCCGCGCTGGTATCCCGTGCGCGGCGATAGGCGACCCAGTCGCCGCCGACGATCCGCGGAAGTTGGCTCACCGCCGACTCGCCCACGGGGTAGACGATGCACGCGTATGCCGCACCGCCGCACGTCACGTCTTGCATCTCGCGAACGAACAACCCCGCTTCGCCCGGGTAGACGGCTTCAATCTCGTCGAGTACGGGAATCAGCGCCGGGGAAATACGATAGACATCGCCGGTGACCTGCTCGGCTTGTCCGGACGTCACCCCGTCCAGCACCATGCCCGGATAGTGACCGAAATCGTAGAGGCGTCCGCCAAGCGTGCAGGTACCGACGAACACCGGCGCCGCAATTCCGTGACGCGCCGCCGCACGCATCATGTCGTTGATCTCGCCCGCACGCAGCGTGCCATAGACGAAGACGTGCACGGCATCGGCCTGCGGATCGGTCGCGGGAGAAGGCGTCGAGGTATCGGGCGAGGCATTCGTCATGTCGGGGGTCCGGATCGAAAGTGACAGGCAACGAGTTTACACTTACAAAAATCCCAATTGTCGCGATCACGCCATGCCGAATCTTGCGCCCGAGCCATCCGGTCCGATGGATGCCGAGCCGCCGACCGCCATCCCAAGCGAGTTCGACAGCTATGTCGTGCCCGAAGCCTTCGCGCCGACGCGAGCGCGCCCGGTGCGCTTGCGGGCGCGGCCGTTGAGCGACGGCATTCGCGTGCCCAACCATCGACACGCCTGGGCGCAGGTCGCCTACACGCCGCGCGGCGTCATCCAGATCGCGGTCGCAGACGCCGCGTGGATCGTCCCGCCCTCGCGCGCCATCTGGATTCCGCCCGATATCGAGCACAGCCTTCAGGTCAATGAGCCGTCGTATCTGCGCACACTCTACGTGCATCCCGAAGTCATTCCCTCGGGCCTCGATCACTGTCGTGTGGTGGAAGTCTCGCCGTTGCTGCGCGAACTGATCGCCGCCATCGACGTCCCCGACGAGGACCTCGACACGCCACGCGAGCAAATGCTCGGCGGTTTGATTCTGGACGAATTACGCCGCGCGTCGCCGCTACCGCTGGAAGTGCCTCTGCCGCGCGACAAACGGCTTCTCACGCTTTGCAACGCGATGCTCGCCGATCCGGCGCGCGCCTGGACGCTCGATCAATGGGCCAGATATGCCGGTGCGAGCCCGCGCACCATCGGACGCCTGTTCCGACAGGAACTGAACATGAGCTTCGTGCAGTGGCGCCAGCAAGCTATCCTCGCGCAGGCGATTCCGCTTGCCTCGAAAGGCTACCCGCTGGCTCGCATCGCCCGCGAACTGGGCTATCGGAGTCAGAGCGCGTTTTCCGCGATGTTCAAACGCACCTTCGGACGCACCCCGACCGATTTCTTCTCCACGCCGCCGGACATCACATCTGGCGGAACAAGTGAGCGTACTGACGACTGACGGCCACGCGGTCTTTTCGTCGCTTGAGCTTGAGGGTCAGGCGGCCAAGCGGCGTGTGCTGCGCACTCACGACCTCGCCCACATTGACCACGGTGCTGCGGTGCACTTGCCAGAAGCGCGACGGATCGAGCTGCGGCAGCAGTTCGCGCAGACTCGTGCGAATCAGCAGATCGCCATCGACCGTTGCCACAACGACGTATTTATCCGCCGCCTCGAAAAAGCAAATTTCCTCGACCGGCACGATGCGGATCTCGTCGCGCACGGAAGCCCGTACGAATTGCAGATACTCGCGAGGGGCTTGTGGCATCGTCGGTGCCCCGAGCGCGCCGGCGACACCCTCCGTCGGCTTCGTGCCCCGCACACGATTCGCACCGCTGGCCCCATGACTGTCATGCGAACCATTGGCACCCTTCGCACCATTCGCCCCCGGCGCGCCGCTTATCGCAGCCGTCGCTGACGGCACGGTCTCCAGATGCGCACGCAGCGTCGTCAGCAACTGGGAGAGCGTGTCACTGGTTGGGGCAGCCAGGCGCTCGCGTACACGTGCCACCGTCCGCGCGAGTCGCTCCGGCTCGACGGGCTTGAGCAGATAGTCGACGGCAGCGGCGTCGAAGGCATCGAGTGCGTAGCGGTCGAAAGCCGTCACGAACACGATTTGCGGCGGATGCGTCAGCCGGGCGCAAGCGCGGGCGACGTCGATGCCGGTTGCACCGGGCATCGAGATGTCGAGAAACACGACATCCGGACGCGCTTGCGCAATGGCGGCAATCGCCGACGTGCCGTCCGATGCGTCGGGCAGCACTTGCAACTCCGGCCACGCCTGCGCGAGCATGGCGCGCAGCGCGTCGGCGAGCAACGGTTCGTCTTCGGCAATCAGGGCGACGGGGGATGTCATGCACTCCACTCTCTGCGACTAGAAACCTAGGTACCGCTTGCACTGCCGACGGCGTCCGCACCTGCGGACTCCCTCACCGGCAAACGCAGCGTTGCGACGACACCCTGCGGCACGCCCTCACTGAGCGTGAGGCGCGCCTCGTCGCCATAGAGCACCCGCAAGCGCTCCCGAATATTCGTCAGACCGATACCAGCGGTACGTGCAGAACGGTCGGCATCGATTCCGCCAGATGCCACGGGCCTGTCGACGGCGAAACCTGCGCCGTCGTCCGCTACGCGAAGCACGACATACGTCACACCGGACCTTGTGCCGGATGCCATGCCGGAGGCTTCACCGCTCCCCGCACGCTCCAGTCGGGCGCTCACGGTCACCGTCGCGCCCGTGGACAGCGGCTCCACACCATGTTTGACCGCGTTCTCGACCAGCGGCTGCACGAGCATCGGCGGAAGACTCACCGCGCGACATTCGTCCGGCAGATCGAACGTATAACGCAAACGCTCGCCGAAACGTACCTGCTGAATCGCCAGTAAGGCATCGAGCAGCGCAAACTCGTCGGCGAGTGTCGTCGCATCGGCACGGGTCGCCGCAAGCGAGGCGCGCAGGAATCGGTTGAGATGCCCGAGCAGCACGCGCGCCCGTGCCGGATCGCTCGCGATGAGCGAGTCGAGATTGGCGAGCACGTTGAACAGAAAGTGGGGTTCCAGTTGCGCTTGCAGCGTTTGAAGGCGGGCATGCACCAATTGTCTGTCGGCCGCCGCCTCACGCAATGTCTGCTGCGCTGCCGCTTCCCGCAACTGCGCGATACGCGCCCGGGACCAGCCGTGATAACTGCCGATCGCCGAGGCGATCAGCGCAATCAGCAACGCCAGCGGCAAGGCATGACCGTTCACGGGTCGCCACATCGACAGGGGCAATCCCAGCAACGCCGTGCCCGTCGCAATGCCCAAGACCAGGCCGGCGACACAGCCGCCGACGACGAGCGTCAAAAACCAGGGCATCGATGGTCGGGCGTCGCCCCAGATCACCCGGCGGCCGCCGTCGATGAACAGTGTGATGGCAATGCCGATGCACTGACTGAAGACAAGGTTCTGCCAGAATGCGCCGCCAAAGCCAATCACCCACAGCAGGAACGCCACGACCGTATTGAACAGCAGGACGCCGGCCAACTCGCGAGCGAAGCGATGACCGTGGCCGTGCGGCGCCCCGAGAGCGTCGGCATGCCCAGTCTGCGCGGATGGCTGAGATTTCATCGTCGAACTCATTGCCGTGCCCCTCCTGCTGCCGAGACCCAAGTCGCGACGGCGGCGCCAGCGTCAATCTTCGATGCGGACGTCATGAGGGTTTGCGTTGGTTTATGCGGCGTAATTTGCGTCTGTTTTAATGCACCTGCCTGCTTATCGCTATTGTCGCCATGCCGGGCATCGGTGTGCCCCGGCGCGGGAGATCCCCCCGGCGGTACGTCATGTTGCCACACTTGGGCGAGCGCGACGCTGAGCGTGCGCCCCGGCACCACGACGGCCGCAATGCCCGCAATCGCCAGCCCGGCGTACAGGCCGAGCATCTGTCGGCGATGCGCGGCGACGTGGTGCTGCCGGATCGCCCTCACGGCAAACACCAGACTCACCAGCACGTACATGGCGAGCGCGTGCAGCCACGAAAAATGTCCCTTCTCCAGTTCGCGAATACCGAAGCTCGTCGCGGCAGTCGCGGCCATCGCCACGACCCACAGACGCCCCAGCCACCGATGTCGCGGTGTGCCTCGCGGTATGAGCAGAATGCCTGCCCCCACCAGCAACGCCGTCACCGCCGCCCCCAGATGCATCGCCACTATCGTCGCCATGATGTCCTCGTCAGGTTGATTCATGGCGTGACGATAGGACGCGGGCGCACCCGGCACATCCGGCTTGCGACGAACGGACAGCGATCCTCGCCAACGGTCGCCGGACGGCGCGAATGACAGCGGTCGTTCCGGGGGCATCCCATCGCGTCCGGCCGCTATTCGATGGCGACGGCAGTCACAGCAACCGCAAGGACCGCAGCGGTCGCGCATTTTCGCCGAGGATTGTGACATGACGATGCACGCGAGCCGCCGACCGTCCGGCCAGGGACCAACAGTGCTGTCAGCAACAGTAAAGCAGGACAAAAAAATCCCCGCGCTCCTTGCGAAGCGCGGGGACGACGACCTGCATTTCCGGCGATGACGCCGGTTGACGCCGGCCGACGCCTTACTCGGCGGCGGCTTCGGTCTGCTCGCTCACCTTCGCGGCGGATTCGCCCTCGAAAGTGAAGCGACCGTTGCGCCAGTCGACCGGAATCGAGTCCTTCGGCCCGAACTTGCCCGCGAGCACCAGCTTGGCGACCGGGTTCTCGATCTCCTGCTGAATCGCCCGCTTGAGCGGACGCGCCCCGAACACCGGATCGAAGCCCTCGCGCGCCACATGCGTGAGCGCCGCCTTGGTGACTTCGAGATTCATGTCGAGCTTCGCCAGACGTTGACGCAGGATCTCGATCTGGATCGTGGCAATCGACTCGATATGCTTCTGGTCGAGTCCGTGGAACACCACGACTTCGTCGATCCGGTTCAGGAACTCGGGACGGAAGTGATCCTTGATCTCCGTCCACACCGCGTCCTTGATCCGTTCCTGCGGCTCGCCGACCATCGACTGAATCATCGACGACCCGAGGTTCGACGTCATCACGATCACCGTGTTCTTGAAGTCCACGGTGCGTCCCTGACCATCGGTCATCCGGCCATCGTCGAGCACTTGCAGCAGCACGTTGAAGACATCCGGGTGCGCCTTTTCGACCTCGTCGAGCAGGATCACGCTGTACGGCTTGCGACGCACGGCTTCCGTCAGATAACCGCCTTCTTCATAGCCGACGTAGCCCGGCGGCGCCCCGATCAGACGCGCCACGCTGTGCTTCTCCATGAACTCGCTCATGTCGATGCGGATAAGGTGATCCTCCGAATCGAACAGGAACATGGCGAGCGCCTTGCACAGCTCGGTCTTGCCCACACCGGTCGGCCCCAGGAACAGGAACGAACCATACGGACGATTCGGATCCGACAGCCCGGCGCGCGAACGGCGGATGGCGTCGGCCACGGCGGTAATCGCCTCGTCCTGCCCCACCACACGCTCGTGCAGCTTGCCTTCCATGTTGAGCAGCTTTTCACGCTCGCCCTGCATCATCTTCGACACGGGAATGCCCGTGGCGCGCGAAATGACCTCGGCGATTTCTTCCGTGCCCACCTGCGTGCGCAACAGACGCGGCTGCGACTGCTGTCCCGCGGCTTCGGCGGCGTCGGCATCCTTCAACTGGGCTTCGAGTTGCGGCAGCTTGCCGTATTGCAGTTCAGCCACCTTGTCGAGCTTGCCTTCGCGTTGCAGCTTTGCGATCTCAGCACGCACGCGATCGATCTCTTCCTTGACCTGCGCGCTGCCCTGCACGGCGGCCTTCTCGGCCGTCCACACTTCTTCGAGATCGGCGTATTCGCGCTCCAGACGCGAAATCTCTTCCTCGATCAACGCCAGACGCTTCTGCGACGCTTCGTCCGTTTCCTTCTTGACGGCTTCGCGTTCGATCTTCAACTGGATGAGACGACGGTCGAGCTTGTCCATCACTTCCGGCTTTGAATCGATTTCCATCTTGATCTTCGACGCCGCCTCATCGATCAGGTCGATGGCCTTGTCCGGCAGGAAGCGATCGGTGATGTAGCGCTGGCTCAGCTCCGCCGCTGCCACGATGGCCGGGTCGGTGATCTCCACGCCGTGGTGCAGTTCGTACTTCTCCTGCAAACCTCGCAAGATGGCGATGGTCGCCTCGACGCTCGGCTCTTCGACGAGCACCTTCTGGAAACGACGCTCCAGCGCGGCATCCTTCTCGATGTACTTCCGATATTCGTCCAGCGTGGTCGCGCCGATGCAATGCAGCTCGCCGCGCGCGAGCGCCGGCTTGAGCATGTTGCCCGCATCCATCGCGCCTTCGGCCTTGCCTGCACCGACCATCGTATGAATTTCGTCGATGAACAGGATCGTGCGGCCTTCATCCTTGGCAATATCGTTCAGCACGCTCTTCAGACGCTCTTCGAACTCGCCGCGGAACTTCGCGCCGGCCAGCAACCCGGCCATGTCGAGCGCGAGCACGCGCTTGTTCTTGAGCGACTCCGGCACTTCGCCGTTGACGATACGCTGGGCAAGGCCTTCCACAATGGCCGTCTTGCCTACGCCCGGCTCGCCGATGAGCACCGGGTTGTTCTTCGTGCGGCGTTGCAGGATCTGGATCGTGCGACGAATTTCGTCGTCGCGGCCGATCACCGGATCGAGCTTGCCAGCGGCCGCGCGCTCGGTCAGGTCGAGCGTATATTTCTTGAGCGCTTCGCGCTGCCCTTCGGCATCCTGACTATCGACGGAAGCGCCGCCGCGCACGCCTTCGATGGCGGCTTCCAGCGATTTACGGGTCAGGCCGCGTGCGCGAGCCAGCTTGCCCGTCTCGCCCTTGTCGTCGGCGAGCGCGAGCAGGAACATTTCGCTGGCGATATAGCTGTCGCCATGCTTCTGCGCTTCTTTGTCGGCCTGATTTAGCAGGCCTGCGAGGTCGCGGCTGACCTGCACATTGCCGTCGGTGCCCTGCACCTGCGGCAGCTTGGCCAGCGCCGTCTCGATGTCGTGCGCCAGCGGCTGAACCTGCACGCCTGCGCGTTGCAGCAGCGAGCGCGCGGCGCCCTCGGGTTGTGCGATCAGCGCGGCGAGGAGGTGCAGCGGCTCGATGTATTGCTGGTCGCGACCGACTGCCATGCTTTGGGCATCAGCCAGCGCTTCCAGGAACTGCGTGGTGAATTTGTCTTGTCGCATCTAGTGCTCCGGTAAGAAATCTCTCTGGATCGGATGTGCGGACAATCCCCTGTGGTTTCAAGGGGCATTACAGCGCGACATTTGACATTTCGCGCAATGCCGGACGAGGGCTGGCTTCAGGGCTTGTGGCGAGGGCATGGCGCCCTCTCGGTGCGGTGGGTGCATGCCTTGAGGCAACCGCAGGACACGCCCGGGTTTGAGGCTCATAATAGCCACTTTCAGCACGCCGCACCATGCGTCCTCCTGACGGCCGGAAGCCCGGATTCCCGTCATGGCGGGCTCGGATGTCCGTCGACATGTCTACCCAGATTTCCCGCCAAATCACCGCCGAAGCCAACGATCCGGGCGCCCCGAACCACCTCGAATGGCCTGCGGCCCGCCTGTCCGAGATCGACGAAGACGCCGTGCGCCTGCTCGTCCATACGTTCTACGGGCGCATTCGTGACGACGACCTGCTCGGCCCCGTCTTTCGGCAGGCGCTCGAAGGTCGCTGGGACATGCATCTGGAGAAAATGGTGGCGTTCTGGTCAAGCATCGTGCTCGGGGCCAAACGCTACCGCGGCAATGTGACGCAGGCCCATCAGCCGTTCGGTCATCTGAGCGGCGAGCACTTCAGCCGCTGGCTCGCCCTCTTCTTCGACACGCTGGACAAGCTGTTCGAACCGCAGGCCGCCTTCGCCTTCGCGGAACCGGCGATCCGGATCGCGGAAAGCCTTCAGTTGAACCTGTTCGGATGGGAATACACGCTGCCGCCGGCGCAACGGGCGCTGCTCGACAGCATCAAGCAACGGCGGCCGGCACGGCCACATCAGTGACCTGCGGCTAAGGGACGCTTAAGGGACGCTTAAAGGACAGTGAAGGAACGCCAAGGGGCCGTTAAGGGGCGCTAAAAGTCGTTTCAGGACTTCCCGGCATTCACCCAGCGCTCACGGGCGGCGGTATCGGTCTCGCGGGCGTCGACCCAGCGTTCGCCTTGCGGCGTCGATTCCTTCTTCCAGAACGGCGCTTCGGTCTTCAGATAGTCCATGATGAATTCGCACGCGGCAAACGCATCTCCGCGATGCGCCGACGTCACGGCCACCAGCACGATCTGATCGCCCGGCCCCAGTTCGCCATAACGGTGGATCACCAGCGCATCGAACAGACGCCAGCGTTCGCGCGCCTGCACGACGATGGCCTCCAGCGCCTTTTCCGTCATGCCCGGGTAGTGCTCGAGCGTCATGCGCGAGACATCCTTGCCGTCGTTCAGGTCGCGCACGGTACCCACGAAGGTCGCCACAGCGCCCACGCGCAGATCGTCCGCCCGCAAGCGCCGGATTTCCTCCGACAGGTCGAAATCTTCGGTCTGAACACGAATCGGCATGGAATCTCGTTCCCTCTAGCTCAACCACCGGTCACCGGCGGGAAGAATGCGACTTCGCAACCCTCTGTCAGGCGGGTGGACGCCGGCACCATCGTGTGGTTCAACGCCATGCGCAACGAGCGTTGCGGCCCGAGCGTCTCGGCCCAGACCGGGCCACGCGTGCACAGCCATTCGCGTACGTCTCCCACCGTGGCAACCCCTGCGGGCACCACGTCCACGCGCTCCTCAGCGACATTCAGCGCCTCGCGGACACTGGCGAAAAAGCGAAGATCGATCTGCATAAGTCTGTCCGGCGTGCCGCCCGGGTTTGCGGGCCGCACCCCTGTCTCTCAATATAGGAGGTCGGAGAACGGCAGGAACGCCACCGTCTGCCCCGCTTCGATGCGGTGCTCCGGCGGATTGTCGATGAGACCATCGCCCCAGACGGTCGAGGTCAGCACCGCCGAACTCTGATTCGGGAAGGCGTCGAGGCCGCCCTGATCGTTGATGCGGGCGCGCACGAACTCGTTACGGCGATCCGCCTTCTTCTGCGTGAAATCGGCGCGCATCGCAATGCGGCGCGGCGTGACATTCGTCGCCCCCTGCAAACGCAGGATAAACGGGCGCACGAACAGCAGGAAGGTCACGAAGCTCGACACCGGATTGCCCGGCAGGCCAATGAAATGGGCCGTCTCGCCGTTCGCCCGTTTGACCTCGCCATACGCGAGCGGCTTGCCCGGCTTGAGCGCGATCTGCCACAGATTGAGACGCCCCTCCGCTTCCACCGCCGGTTTGACGTGATCCTCCTCGCCGACCGAGACACCGCCCGACGTGATGATCAGGTCGTTGCCGCGCGCCGCATCGCGCAAGATCGCGCGCGTGGCCGCCAGATTGTCCGGCACGATGCCGTAATCGGTCATCTGGCAGCCCAGGTTCTCCAGCAGGCTGCGCAGCACGAAACGATTGGAGTTGTAGATGCTGCCGGCGCGCAACGGCTCGCCGGGCATCGTCAGTTCGTCGCCGGTGAAGAACACGGCCACGCGCAGACGTCGGGCGACCTGAAGCTTCGCGATGCCCACCGACGCCGCCAGACCCAGCGCCGGCGCGCGCAACCGGGTACCGGCTGCCAGCACCACGCTGTCACGGCGAATGTCGGCGCCTTGTCGGTTGACGAACTCACCCGCGAGCGGCGTATGACGGATGACGACCGAGCCATCGTCACGCGCATCGCACTGCTCCTGCATCACGACGGCATCCGCGCCCGGCGGCACCGGCGCCCCCGTGAAAATGCGCGCTGCGGTGCCGCTGGCGAGCGGTTGCGGGGCGTGCCCGGCGGGAATGCGCTGCGAGACGGGCAACACCGTCTCGGCGCCGAGCAGATCGGCTACACGCACGGCGTAGCCGTCCATCGCGCTCGTGTCCATCGGCGGGACGTCGAGCGTGGCGACGACATCGGCCGCCAGCACGCGGCCGTTCGCCGCGAGCGTATCGACCGTCTCGCGCGAATCGAGCGGACGCGCCGCAGCCAACACCGCGTCGAGAGCTTCTTGAGTACTCAGCATGCAAATGGCCCGGAAGTCATTGGGCGCCCTAACGCTAAGGCACGTGAAGCGTCATAAGCGTAATCAGGCGCCCGATTCATGGAACGACGGCTCACAGGCCGGTGTGCTCCGCGATATAGGCCTTCACGCGCTCGGCATCGTTCGGCACCGTATCGAAACGCTGCGGCAGCGATTCGAGTTGCTCGAAACCTGCCGGACGCGGCGGCTCGCGGTGCAACGCCTCGCGAATCGTCTCGGCGAACTTCGCCGGCTGTGCCGTCTCCAGCACGACCATCGGCACGCCGGGTTCGAGCGCTTCGCGCGCGACCTTCACGCCATCGGCCGTGTGGGTATCGATCACGATGTCGTAGCGCTTGGCCACGTCCTGAATCGTCGCCAGACGGTCCGCGTGCGTGCTGCGCCCGGACACAAAGCCGAACTGGGTCACGCGGGCGAACGCCTCACTGCCCGACAGATCGAAGCCGCCCTCGCGCTCGACCTTCGAGAGCAGGTCGGCCGTCGCGGTGGCATCGCGGCCCAGCAGATCGAACAGGAAGCGCTCGAAGTTCGATGCCTTCGAGATGTCCATGCTCGGGCTGCTGGTATGGAACGTTTCGGCCGACTTGCGCACGCGGTAACGACCCGTGCGGAAGAACTCGTCGAGCACGTCGTTTTCGTTGGTCGCCACGACCAGCTTGCGGATCGGCAGGCCCATCATGCGCGCGATGTGACCGGCGCAGACGTTGCCGAAATTGCCCGACGGCACAGTGAACGACACTTCGCCGTCCTGCCCGGACTTGCCGCCCGTGGCTGCGAAGTAGCCCTTGAAGTAATAGACGACCTGCGCCACGACGCGCGCCCAGTTGATCGAATTGACGGTACCGATCTTGTAGCGCGCCTTGTAGGCGTGATCGTTGGAGACCGCCTTGACGATGTCCTGCGCATCGTCGAACACACCTTCCACCGCCAGGTTGAAGATGTTCGGATCTTGCAGGCTGTACATCTGTGCGGTCTGGAAGGCACTCATCTTGCCCGCCGGCGACAGCATGAAGACGCGAATGCCTTCCTTGCCGCGCATGGCGTACTCGGCCGCGCTACCCGTATCGCCGGACGTCGCCCCCAGAATGTTGAGCGCATCGCCGTGCTGCGCCAGTGCGTACTCGAACAGATTGCCGAGCAACTGCATGGCCATGTCCTTGAACGCCAGCGTGGGGCCGTTCGAGAGCGCCAGCAGCGAGAGCTGCGTGTCCTTCTCGACGCCCAGCGGCAGCAGCGGCGTGATGTCCGCAGCGTCTTCGCCCGGACGCACGTTGCGGTACACCTCGGCGGTGTACGTGCGCTTCGTCAGGTCGGCCAGCACTTCCGCCGGGATGTCGCCTGCAAACTTCGTCAGCACTTGGGCCGCCAGTTCGGCGTACGACAACTGACGCCAGGCGCGCAGTTCGTCGGCCGTCACCTGCGGATATGCCGTCGGCAAATAAAGACCGCCGTCCGGGGCCAGGCCGCCGAGCAAAATGCTGGAGAACGATTGCGGCTCGCCCGAAGTCAGGCCCGCACCGCGCGTGGAGATGTATTTCATGGGAATCGTGTCCTGTCGTATCGGTTCTTGCGAGCGGTGCCCGATGTCCGGGCCCGCTCGCCTCGGCGTGGAAATCAGCGCAATCAGCTCAGCGCTTCCATACGAATACGCGTGACCTTCGAGAGCACCGTGTCCATCGCCTCGATCTTCGCGATGGCCGCATTGATGTGCTTTTCCAGCGTCTGGTGCGTCAGGATGATGATGTCGGTCTGGTGCTCGCCTTCGCGCGATTCCTTTTGCAGCAGCGCGTCGATGGAGATGTCGAGATCGGCCAGAATACGCGTGAGTTCCGCCATCACACCGGCGCGGTCGACCACGCGCAGACGCAGGTAGTAGCTCGTGGTGACTTCGTCGATGGGCAGCACCGGGGTGTCCGACAGCGAGTCGTGCTGGAACGCCAGATGGGGCACGCGGTGCTCCGGGTCAGCCGTCTGCAGACGGGTGACGTCCACGATGTCGGCCACCACGGCCGAGGCCGTCGGCTCGGCGCCGGCGCCCTTGCCGTAGTACAGCGTGGCGCCCACGGCGTCGCCCTGCACCAGCACGGCATTCATGGCGCCTTCCACGTTGGCGATCAGGCGCTTGGCCGGAATCAGCGTCGGATGCACGCGCAGCTCGATGCCAGCTTCCGCACGACGCGTAATGCCCAGCAGCTTGATGCGATAGCCGAGCTCTTCCGCGTACTTGATGTCGAGCGCGGCGAGCTTGGTGATGCCTTCGACGTAGGCGCGGTCGAACTGCACCGGCACACCGAACGCGATGGCGCTCATGAGCGTGAGCTTGTGCGCGGCGTCGACGCCTTCGATGTCGAAGGTCGGATCGGCCTCTGCGTAGCCCAGACGCTGCGCGTCGGCCAGTGCGACGTCGAAATCGATGCCCTTGTCGCGCATCTCCGACAGGATGAAGTTCGTGGTGCCGTTGATGATGCCGGCGATCCACTGGATACGGTTGGCCGTGAGGCCTTCGCGCAGCGCCTTGATGATGGGAATACCGCCGGCCACGGCGGCTTCGAACGCGACCATCACGTTGGCCTTGCGCGCGGCAGCGAAGATTTCGTTGCCGTACACGGCCAGCAGCGCCTTGTTGGCGGTGACCACGTGCTTGCCGTTCTCGATGGCCTTGAGCACCAGTTCCTTGGTGAGGTCGTAGCCGCCGATGGTCTCGACGACGACATCGATGGCGGGGTCGTTCACGACCTCGAACGGATCGCCGGTAACCACGGCGGCGTGGCCCACGAGGCCCTTGGCGCGTTCGACGTTACGAACCGCGACCTTCGTAATCTCGATCCCCCGGCCGGCGCGACGTTGAATTTCTTCCTGGTTGCGAGCCAGTACCTGGAAGGCGCCGTAGCCTACCGTGCCGAGGCCGAGCAGGCCCAATTTGATCGGTTTCATGCAGTTTTACTCAAAAGTCGAAATCGGTTGGCGCGCATCACTTGCCGTGGCGACGGCGATAACCGTCAAGGAAGCGGGCAATGCGACTGATGGCGTCTTCCAGGTCGCCCTCGTGAGGCAGGAACACTACGCGGAAATGGTCGGGATGCATCCAGTTGAAGCCACTGCCCTGCACCAGCAGGACCTTCTCTTCGAGCAGCAACTGGAGAATGAAGTCCTGATCGTTGTCGATGGGGTACACCGCCGGATCCAGACGCGGGAACAGATAGAGCGCCGCCTTCGGCTTCACGCACGTGACGCCCGGAATGGCAGTGAGCATATTGAACGCGATCTCGCGCTGCTCATACAGGCGGCCGCCCGGCACGATCAGGTCCTTGATGCTCTGATAGCCGCCCAGCGCTGTCTGAATGGCGTACTGGCCCGGCACGTTCGGGCACAGGCGCATCGAGGCGAGGATGTTCAGCCCTTCGATATAGTCGCGCGCCGGGCCCTTGTCGCCGGACACCACCATCCAGCCCGCGCGGTAACCGCACGCGCGATAGCTCTTGGACAGGCCGTTGAAGGTAATCGTGAGGACGTCTTCGGACAGCGCGCCGATCGACGTGTGCTCTTCACCGTCGTAAATGATCTTGTCGTAGATCTCGTCGGCGTAAATGATGAGCTTGTGCTCACGGGCGAGCGCGACGATGTCCTTGAGGAGTTCGTCCGAGTACAGCGCGCCGGTCGGATTGTTCGGGTTGATGATGACGATCGCGCGGGTGTTCGGCGTGATCTTCTTGCGGATGTCCGCCAGATCCGGCTGCCAGTCGGCCTGCTCGTCGCAGATGTAATGCACCGGCGTGCCGCCGGACAGACTGACCGCCGCCGTCCAGAGGGGGTAGTCGGGCGCGGGGACGAGCACTTCGTCGCCGTCGTTGAGCAGTGCCTGCATGGCCATCACGATCAGCTCGGACGCCCCGTTGCCGAGGTAGATGTCATCGAGCTGAACGTCCTTGATGCGCTTTTGCTGGCAGTAGTGCATGATCGCCTTGCGCGCCGCGAACACGCCCCGGGAATCGGAGTAACCTGCCGAATTCGGCAGATTGCGGATCATGTCCTGGACAATCTCGTCAGGCGGCTCGAAACCGAACGGCGCCAGATTGCCGATGTTCAGCTTGATGATGCGATGACCTTCGTCTTCCATGCGCTTGGCATGTTCGAGCACGGGCCCACGAATGTCGTAGCAGACATTCTGCAATTTCTGCGATTTGAGGATCGGTTTCACGGCGGTTGTGGTCTTGACGGGCGACGCAGGAGTCCGGACAGGCCGGGAATCCGCTGAAGTCGCAGGCGGGATGAAGTGAAAAATGCCGCACTGCAACGGTTTTGCCGTGCTGCGTACGGCAAAAAGCTATAATTTAGCCAATTATGACAGAGTTCGGCAATGCATCATTGACGGTTTGCGGCATGCAAGGCAAGATGCCCGCCCGTTAGCGAGTCCGTCACCTGCCGCATCCATGACGATCTGTCGATCGCTCAGCCACCACTGGGTAACCACTGGGTAGGGAATCTCCGAAAGTGAAACTGCATCAAGACCCGTCGCAAGCAGCATTGAACACGGTCACCGGCTATGGCCCGGGCTATGTCGAGGTCAACAAGGTTCGTCACGAAGAAAGCGTGATCATTGCACCGGAGGGAGACGTCCTGCCCTGGCCGGTGTCCCGCTTCGACGCGCTCGACGCCTCTCACTTCGAAGCGCTGCGCGCCCTCGACCCCGAAGTCGTCATCTTCGGCAGCGGCGCCCGCCTGCGTTTCGCCCATCCGCGCCTGACCACGGCGCTGACCAGCCGGCGTATCGGCGTCGACTCGATGGACACGCAAGCCGCCTGCCGCACGTACAACATCCTGATGAGCGAGGGACGCCGCGTCGTCCTGGCAGTGCTCATCGAGACTGAGGCGACTGAGTGAGCCGCCGCCCGCTCAGTTCCGGCCCATCGGCCGCCGACCCTCTCGCGCCACCCGCGCCCTTCCCTTCTGTCGCCACCGGCAGCACCGGTACGCCGGATGCGGCCTATCCGCTCTCGCCTGCCGCCTTCTGGCTGTTGCTCCTCGCGTTCGCACTGGTCTGGTTCGGCGTGCTCGACTATCGCCACCTGATTGCCAGCGATGAAGGCCGTTACGCCGAGATGGCGCGCGAGATGTGGACGACCGGCGACTGGATCACGCCGCGATACAACGGTTACAAGTACTTCGAAAAACCGCCGCTGCAAACGTGGATGAATGCGCTCACGTTTGCGGCCTTCGGCCTCGGTGAATGGCAGGCGCGGCTCTGGACCGCCCTGACCGGCTTTGCCGGCGTGCTGATGGTCGGCTTCACGGGACGCCGCGTGTTCAATGCCCGCGTCGGCCTGTTCGCCGCCGCCGCGCTTGCCGCCGCGCCGTTGTGGTCGCTGCTCGGGCACTTCAACGTGCTCGACATGGGCCTGTCGTTCTTCATGGGACTGTCGCTGTGCGCACTGCTGCTGGCGCAACGCCCCGGTATCGGGCGCCCGGCCGTGCGCGGCTGGATGTGGCTGTGCTGGGCCGCCATGGCGCTCGCCGTGCTGAGCAAGGGGCTCGTCGGCATCGTGCTGCCCGGCGCCGTGCTGGTGCTCTACACCGTGATCTCCCGCGACTGGGCCCTGTGGCGCCGCCTGTACCTCGGCAGCGGCCTGATCGTCTTCTTCGCGATCGCCACGCCCTGGTTCGTGCTCGTCCAGATGCGCAACCCGGAGTTCTTCGACTTCTTCTTCATCAACGAACATTTCCGCCGCTTTGCAATGGAAGGTCATAACCGGGATGGCGCACCGTGGTACTTCGTGCCGGTGTTCCTGGTGGGCTTCCTGCCGTGGCTGTCGGTGCTGCCCGGAACCCTACGCGCAACGTGGCGCATGCCGCGTCAGCCCAATGGTTTTGCCCCGGCCGTGATGCTGTGGGTATGGTCGGCCTTCATCTTCGTGTTCTTCAGCGCGTCGCACTCGAAGCTGATTTCGTACCTGTTGCCGATCGCCCCGGCGATGGCCCTGCTCTTCGGTTTGTATCTGGCGCAGTTGCGTCGGGACACCGTACGTATGCACATGGCCGGCTACGCGATCTTCCTGATCGCCGCGCTGGTGATGGTCGCCATCTTCGTCGGACGTGCCGGCAGCGTGCGCAACCCGAACGAGTTGTACAAGGCGTTCCAGGTCTGGTTGTACTTTGCGCTCGGCGCGGGGTTGATCGGTACGCTTGTCGCGTGGCGTCTCGCACGTCACAGCGCGCGCCGCGCCTTGCTGACGTTCGCCGGCGGCATGCTGCTGCTCGTGACGATCGGCGGCATGGGGCACGAAGTGTTCGGCCGTCAGAGCACGGGGGTGCTGCTCGTGCCGGCCATCAAGGCGGAAATGCAACGTCTCGGACCCGACGTGCCGTTCTACTCGGTGAACGTACTCGATCACACCATGCCCTACTACCTCGGGCACACGATGATCATGGTGCAGCACCCGGATGAGCTTGAGTTCGGCGTGAAGCAGGAGCCGCAGAAGTGGTTGCCGACGCTCGACGCCTTTTACGCCCGCTGGCGGGCCGATCCGAAGGCGCTCGCGCTGGTCGATCCGGACACGTTCGGCAAGCTCGAAGCCGAGCATCTGCCGATGCGCATCATCGCGCGCGATGCACGGCGGGTCGTAATCTCGAAGCCTTGGCCCGAAGACAACGTAAAATAACGCGCCCGGGCCTTTCCCGGCCCGATGGCGGTATCCATAATTATTCACAAACGTTCACAAACGTTCCATGAATCTCGCGACGTTTTCCCTTATTCTCACGGGCGTGCTGCTCAACGCGTGCGCTCAGTTGTTGCTCAAGGCGGGCGCCAATACCATCGGCGCACTTGAGTTCACGCGCGCCAACATCGTCCCCATCGGTATCAAACTGGCCACACAGTTGCCGATCATGGGCGGGCTCGTCTGCTACGCCATCAGTGTGGTCGTCTGGATTCTGGCGCTCTCGCGCGTCGAAGTCTCGATTGCCTATCCGATGCTGTCGCTGGGCTACGTCGTCAATGCGTTCGCCGCGTGGTATCTGTTCGGCGAGACCCTGTCGATGCAGCGCATCCTGGCGATCGGCATCATTCTTGTGGGTGTTTATATCCTGGCGCGCAGCTAAGTCTGCCCGTCCGGCGCAATCACCGGATGCGCCGCCCCCGTCGATCCTGGCGATCCCGTGGGCTGGCGCGCATCTCATGCAGCTTCCCCTGCATATTCGAGCTACTTTGAGGGTTAGTCATACATCATGAGCGACTCGGCAACCTCCCAACCGAATCAACCGTTCCTCCCGTTCACGCGCCCGACGCTCGACGACGCGACCATCAACGGCGTGTCCGAAGTGCTGCGTTCGGGCTGGATCACCTCAGGCCCGCAAGTGCAGGCCTTTGAAAAGGCACTGTCCGAATATTTCGGCGGACGTCCGGTGCGCGTCTTCAATTCGGGCACCGCTACGCTCGAGATCGGCCTGCGTATCGCTGGCGTGCAAAGCGGCGACGAAGTCATCACCACGCCGCTGTCGTGGGTCGCAACGTCCAACGTCATTCTGGAAGTGGGCGCCACGCCGGTGTTCGTCGATGTCGATCCGGCCACGCGCAATATCGACCTCGACCTGCTCGAAAAGGCGATCACGCCCAAGACCCGGGCCATCATCCCCGTCTACCTCGCCGGTCTGCCGGTGGATATGGACCGCCTGTACGACATTGCACGCCGTCACAACCTGCGTGTCGTCGAAGACGCCGCACAGGCGATGGGTTCGAGCTGGAACGGCAAACGTATCGGCGCGTTCGGCGACCTCGTGTCGTTCAGCTTCCATCCGAACAAGAATCTGACCTCCATCGAGGGCGGCGCGCTGGTGTTCAACAACGACGACGAAGCGCGTCTGGCCGAGAAATACCGCCTGCAAGGCGTGACCCGCTTCGGCCTCGACGGCATGGACGTGGACGTGCTCGGCGGCAAGTACAATCTCACCGACGTGGCCGCACGCGTTGGCTTGGGTCAGATGCCGCATCTGGCGGCGTTCAACGCCCGCCGTACGGAACTGGCACGTCTGTATTTCGATACGCTCGCGGGTGGCGCCGCCGTCCAGTTGGGCGTCGGCCTGCCCCATGCCGATTTCACGAATTCGAACTGGCATATGTTCCAGATCGAACTGCCGCTGGAGCGCCTGAGCATCGATCGTGCCGGCTTCATGGAGCAGTTGAAGGCGCGCGGCATCGGCAGCGGCGTGCACTACCCGGCCATCCACCTGTTTACAATGTATCGTGCGTTGGGTTTCAAGGACGGCCAGTTCCCGCATACGGAACGTCTGGGCCGTGCAATCCTGACCCTGCCGCTGTTCCCTGCCATGACGGATGCCGACGTTGCGCGCGTCTGCGAAGCCGTGAATGCTATTTGCGCTGATCACAAAAAATGAATCGACCACAACTCTCTATCGTCATCCCGGTATACAACGAAGAAGCTGGCCTCGGCGCGCTCTTCGACCGGCTATACCCGGCGCTCGACAAGCTGGGCGTGACCTATGAAGTGGTGTTCGTCAACGATGGCAGCCGTGACCGCTCGGCCGCCCTGCTTGCCGAGCAATATCGCGCGCGCCCGGATGTGACGCGCGTCGTGCTGTTCAACGGCAACTACGGCCAGCACATGGCCATTCTCGCCGGCTTCGAGCACACGCGCGGCGAATGGGTCATCACGCTCGACGCCGACCTCCAGAATCCCCCGGAAGAGATCGGCAAACTCGTGGCACAACTGGCCGCCGGGCACGATTACGTGGGCACGGTGCGCATGAACCGTCAGGACACGTGGTTCCGCCGCAACGCCTCGCGCGCCATGAACCGCCTGCGCGAGCGCATCACGCGCATCCGCATGACCGATCAGGGTTGCATGTTGCGCGGCTACAGCCGCCACATCGTCGATACGGTCAATCAATGCCGCGAAATCAACACGTTCATCCCGGCACTGGCCTTTACCTTTGCGCAGAACCCGACGGAAGTGGATGTCGCGCACGAGGAACGCTTCGCCGGTGAATCGAAGTACTCGCTGTACTCGCTGATTCGTCTGAATTTCGACCTCGTGACCGGCTTCTCGGTCGTGCCGCTGCAATGGCTCTCGGGCGTGGGCATCTCGCTGTCCGCCGCGTCGGGCGTGCTATTCATCGTGCTGATCGCGCGACGTTTCCTGTTCGGCTCGGAAGTCCAGGGGGTGTTCACGCTGTTCGCCGTGACGTTCTGCCTGCTCGGCGTGATCCTGTTCGGCATGGGCCTGCTCGGTGAGTACATCGGCCGCATCTATCAGCAAGTCCGCCAGCGTCCGCGTTATCTGGTGCAAGCGGTGCTCGAAGCGCAGGCCACCGGTCACACGGAACACGCAGCCGTCGGCGGGCAAAGTGCCACGCTGAGCACGGGGGCGACCGAGTTGGGATCGCACACGTCGTGAGCGCAACGTCGGCCAAAGCCGTCGTCTTCTCGCGGCCGCGTGCCGGCGAACCAGGCGGTTTTGCGAGACGAAACAAAAACAGGCGCCAAGCCGCACGAAATGGCGCTGAAGCCGGACGCCGGGAGATCATCGTCCCGGCACATTTACCGACGTGGCGGATCGTCGCCGGGTGGTCCGCGGGCTCGCCTGTCACGCTCGCCCGCCCCTGCCGGTTTGCCCTGTGGACTGCAAGTAGTGGATAATGCGCTCCTCGGCATTTGCGGCGACGGAAATGCCATCGTCATTCATGAACTAACGCTGGACGGCAAGCTTGTCACGCCGGAACAGTTTTCCCAGCTCAATCACTGACCGTAATATGAAAAAAGTCCTGATTCTCGGTGTTAACGGGTTCATCGGCCACCACCTGTCGAAGCGCATCCTGGAGACGACCGACTGGGAAGTTTATGGCATGGACATGCAGACCGACCGCCTCGGCGATCTGATCAACCATGAGCGCATGCACTTCTTCGAAGGCGACATCACGATCAACAAGGAATGGGTCGAGTACCACATTCGCAAGTGCGACGTGATCCTCCCGCTGGTCGCTATCGCCACGCCGGCCACCTATGTGAAGGCCCCGCTGCGCGTGTTCGAGCTCGACTTCGAAGCGAACCTGCCGATCGTGCGCTCGGCCGTGAAGTACGGCAAGCATCTGGTGTTCCCGTCGACCTCCGAGGTCTACGGCATGTGCACCGACGGTGAATTCGATCCGGAAAACTCGCCGCTGATCTACGGCCCGATCAACAAGCCGCGCTGGATCTACGCCTGCTCGAAGCAGCTGATGGATCGTGTGATCTGGGGTTACGGCATGCAGGAAGGCCTGAACTTCTCGCTGTTCCGCCCGTTCAACTGGATCGGTGCCGGTCTCGACTCGATCTACACGCCGAAGGAAGGTTCGTCGCGCGTGGTCACGCAGTTCCTCGGCCACATCGCTCGCGGCGAGAACATCAGCCTGGTCGACGGTGGTAACCAGAAGCGCGCCTTTACCGACATCGACGACGGTATCGATGCACTGGTTCGCATCATCGACAACAAGAACAACGTCGCCAGCGGCAAGATCTACAACATCGGCAACCCGACGAACAACTTCTCGGTGCGCGAACTCGCCAACATGATGCTCAAGCTGGCGAGCGAATTCCCGGAATACGCGGAAACGGCCAAGAAGGTGCAACTGGTCGAAACCTCGTCGGGCGCCTACTACGGCAACGGCTATCAGGACGTGCAGAACCGTGTGCCGAAGATCGACAACACCATGCAGGAACTGGGCTGGAAGCCGACCACGTCGATGGACGACGCACTGCGCAAGATTTTCGAAGCGTATCGCGGTCACGTCGCCGAAGCGCGTCGTCTGGTCGAAGGCGAATAATGCCTGTGCCGCCCGGCATGCCACGGCATCGAAGCCGTGGCATTGTCCGGACGTCGCGCGACACGCCCGGTGCGCCCTCGGCGCATCGGGCGTTTTTGACTCCACGCGTTTGACTTCACGTTTTTTGACGCTATTTTCGACCGCTGTCGCTGCCTCGGCCTCGGACGTCGGAAATGCATCCGGTCAACTGATTCGACATTCGAGACATTGCCCGCCACGCGGGCCATGCCTTCGATGCACCACTCCTCAAGGGCGGCTATGGCCAAGATTGTCCTGAAGATCGACGTCGACACGCTGCGCGGCACACGCGAAGGCGTTCCCAACCTGCTCGCCGCGCTGGCCGAGCACTCGGCACAGGCGACGTTTCTGTTCAGCCTCGGTCCGGACCACACCGGATGGGCACTCAAGCGAGTCTTCCG
Source organism: Pandoraea sp. ISTKB (assembly GCF_001721285.1). Classification (NCBI taxonomy): domain Bacteria; kingdom Pseudomonadati; phylum Pseudomonadota; class Betaproteobacteria; order Burkholderiales; family Burkholderiaceae; genus Pandoraea; species Pandoraea sp. ISTKB. Next base: position 68,323 of record NZ_MAOS01000094.1, on the reverse strand, counting down.
TCCCGGCTTCCTGAAGAAAGTCTCGCGCACCTCGGTCGTCGAACACTACGGCTTCAAGACGCTCATGTACGGCACCCTGCTGCCCGGGCCGGATATCGGCAAACGCGCGGCCAACGTCATGCGCACCGTGCAGAGCGCCGGGCATGAGACCGGCATCCACACGTGGGACCACACGTACTGGCAGGACAATGTGCGCACGCGCGACGCCGCCTGGACGCAACACCAGATGTCGCAGGCCCACGCCCGCTTCGCGCAGATTTTCGGCGCCCCGCCGCTGACCCACGGCGCCGCCGGCTGGCAGATGAACAACCACGCGTTTCGCCAGATCGACGCCTGGGGCATGAAGTATTCGTCCGACGGACGCGGTAACGCCCCTCACTATCCGATCGTGGACGGCGTGCGTCTGAAGCACGTGCAGATGCCGACGACATTGCCGACGGTCGACGAACTGCTCGGCATCGACGGCCGCGACATCAATGGTGTTGCCGAACACTTGCTTGCCCTGACTCGCGATCCGGCGCAAGATCACGTGTTCACGCTTCATGCAGAACTCGAAGGGCAGAAGCTGGCGCCGCTGTTCCGTCAGCTGCTGGCCGGATGGCGTCGTCAGGGCCACGATCTCATCACGATGGGGCAGTATTACGAGACGCTGGATCTCAGCGCATTGCCGGCACACCCGGTGGTGTGGGGCGAGATCCCGGGTCGCTCGGGCGATCTGATTCTCGAGGGCCAGGCGGCTGCCTGACGTCGGGGTGATCGACGCGTCCCGACCCGCGCACCGAATTTCGCAAGACCCCGAATTCGACAACCTTTTCCCGAACCGGCCTGGCAAGGCCACCCAAGGAGACCATAGTGACGGTAGCCATCGACACTCCCGTGCCCGATTTCACCGCACCTGCCACCGGCGGCGATTTTTCGCTCAAGGCCCATCGCGGCCAGAAGGTGGTGATCTACTTTTACCCGAAGGACAACACGCCGGGCTGCACCACGGAAGGCATGAATTTCCGCGACAGCTACGACCAGTTTCAGGCCGCCGGCGCCCAGATCATCGGCGTGTCGCGCGACAGCCTGCGCTCGCATGAGAACTTCAAGAACAAGCTGGAACTCCCCTTCCCGCTGATCTCGGACGGCGACGAAGCGGTATGCCAACTGTTCGGTGTCATCAAGCTGAAAAAACTGTATGGCAAAGAACATCTTGGCATTGAACGCAGCACGTTCCTGATCGACGCCAAGGGTGTGTTGCGCAAGGAATGGCGCGGCGTGCGCGTGCCGGATCACGTGTCGGAAGTGCTCGCCGCAGTGCAGGCGCTCTGAGCGAATCTCGCGTGGGCCGGCGTCCGCCTCGGCGGTCGTCGGGCATGCGCGCGAGCGCTATTCGGCGGGCTGTTGCATTCAGGTCGATGCGACCGCCAGTGAGGGCATCCGACGCTATACAAGCACGGCAAGAGACGTTATAGTCGGCCGTAATGATCAAGCGCATTGAACGAGACTATTGCAGGCGTCGCCACGGCGGCGCCTTCAGCCAAGCCGCCTCTCCGGTGCGTCCGGGCAGGCGGCTTTTTTGTTGCCGGGACGTGATGTATTGCCGTTTGTCCCGGCCGAGTAGTGTTGTGTTTTCTTGAACGGGAAATCTATGCCATTGCCATCGGCGCCGACCAAACCGGGCTCGCTGCTTGCCCCGGAACAATTCCCCACTCGCCTCAAACCTTCGCGCACGGAGGCCAAGAAACCGATTCCCTCGTCTGAACAACATGCACTGGGCGAAACGTCCGGTGCCGCCGGTGCTGCCGGCGCGACCGAATTGAAGGTCGTCCCCAAACCCGCCCCGGCGACGCAGACTGCTTCACAGCCGTCGCCTGTCGCGCGTTCGCCCCAGTCGCCGCAGTCGCCTCCGAAGGCCGACTCGACCGGTGCCGGCGCCTCGCTCAAGGCGGTCAAATCGCCTTCAACAGGGTCCGGTTCGAAACGCACACGCGGCAAGGATCAGGAACCGGCCAAGCTCTTCGTGCTCGACACGAACGTGCTCATGCACGACCCGAGCAGCCTGTTCCGCTTCGAAGAGCACGACGTCTATCTGCCCATGATGACGTTGGAAGAGCTCGACAATCACAAGAAGGGCATGTCGGAAGTGGCGCGCAACGCGCGTCAGGTGAGCCGCACGCTCGACGGGCTGGTCGCCGAAAGCGGCACGAAGTCGATGGCGGAGGGCATTCCGCTCTCGCGACTCGGCAACAAGGACGCCACCGGGCGTCTGTACTTCCAGACCGACCTGCCCGACGTGCCGCCGCTCGAAGGTCTGCCGCAAGGCAAGGCCGACAACCAGATTCTGGGCGTCGTGCGCGCGTTGCAGGACAAGTTCCGCGATCGTCAGGTCGTGCTGGTGTCGAAAGACATCAACATGCGCGTCAAGGCGCATGCGCTCGGCCTGCCTGCGGAGGACTACTTCAACGACAAGGTGCTCGAGGACAGCGATCTGCTCTACTCGGGTGTGATGGCCCTGCCCCCGGACTTCTGGACGAAGCACGGCAAGGGCATGGAAAGCTGGCAGGACAACCGTACCGGCACCACGTTCTATCGCATCACCGGGCCGCTCTGTGCGAGTTTCCTCATCAATCAGTTCGTCTATCTGGAGACGAACAATGGCGAGGCACCGTTCTACGCGCAGGTTCGGGAAATCAACGGCAAGACGGCGCTGCTGCAAACGCTGCGTGACTACGGCCATCACAAGAACAATGTGTGGGGCATCACGGCGCGCAACCGCGAGCAGAACTTCGCGCTGAACCTGCTGATGAATCCCGAAGTGGATTTCATCACGTTGCTCGGTCAGGCCGGTACCGGCAAGACGCTGCTGGCGCTCGCCGCCGGTCTGGCGCAGACGCTCGACGAGAAGCGCTACAACGAGATCATCATCACGCGCGCAACCGTGCCCGTCGGTGAAGATATCGGCTTCCTGCCGGGCACCGAGGAAGAGAAGATGCAACCGTGGATGGGTGCATTCGACGACAACCTCGAAGTGCTGCAAAAGACCGACGACTCCGCCGGCGAATGGGGCCGTGCCGCCACGCAGGAACTGATTCGTTCGCGACTCAAGGTCAAGAGCATGAACTTCATGCGCGGTCGTACGTTCGTGAACAAGTTCGTCATCATCGACGAGGCGCAGAACCTGACGCCGAAGCAAATGAAGACGCTCGTCACGCGCGCCGGTCCCGGCACCAAGCTGATCTGCCTGGGCAACATCGCGCAGATCGACACGCCTTACCTCACCGAAGGCAGCTCGGGCCTCACTTACGTGGTGGATCGCTTCAAGGGCTGGGGACACAGCGGACACGTCACGCTCGCGCGCGGCGAACGTTCGCGTCTGGCGGATTACGCCGCAGAAATTCTCTGACGTCCGCCCTCATCGAGGGCTTCGATGCACGACAAGACGGCGCCTTCGGGCGCCGTTTTTATTGGCTTCGCATGAAGGTCCGGCGTCAAGGTCGTCCATCAACGCACATGGCGACCGGATGACGATATCGCCCGGCAAGCCGCGAATTTGTGACGTCAATGCCACAAAACGCACGGATTCCGGTACTTTTGCGATGCATTCGGGCGGTAAGCGTCGTAAACTCTGCGCATGCGAACCCAGCGCCCTCTCCGCATGCCTCACCCTCTGACTCGCCTGATCGCCAGATACACCACGCAGCCGGCAACGCTGGCACGCGTGCCGTGGCGAAGCGCCGGAGTGCTTGCTCTGACGCTGCTCGTCGCCGCGTGTTCGTCCGGCCCGGCAGTCCGGCAAGGGGGGAACGCGAACTATGGCAACCGCACAGTCGGCCCCGAGCGCAGCGCCGGACAAGAGGAAATCACGCTCGAAGCGATGAGCCTCGTTGGCATTCCTTACCGCTACGGCGGCAATACGCCCGACTCAGGTTTCGATTGCAGTGGACTGGTGCGCTATGTCGTGGCACGTGCTGCGGGCGTGAATCTGCCACGGACCACCGCCGACATGAGTGGCGTGGGCACGGTGCTCGAACGCGATGATCTCGCTTCGGGCGATCTGATCTTCTTCAACACGACGGGACGCGCGCATTCGCACGTGGGCATCTACGTCGGTCAGGGGAAGTTCGTGCATGCCCCGAATTCGGGCGGCACGGTGCGTCTGGAGAGTATCTTCATCCCGTACTGGGCGAAGCGCATCGATGGCGTGCGACGTGTCGCCGCCAACAAGGCCCCGGCAGGCAACACAACCTACGTCAATCGCACGGCACCGGCAACGGTGGCGCAAACGCCTGCTGCCGCCCCGCTGCCGAACGTGCCGATGGATACAACGCCGAATCGTCCGCTGACGGCAGCAACGCCGTCGCCGCTGGAGGCCCCCAGCAACACCGCCGGACTCGCCTCCCCGCCGGCGCAGGACGACGACCCCATCGCCCGCTTCGCCAACAGCTCAATGTAAAACCGCCCGACCGATGGGAGACATTCCGTCGGCCGGGCCGGATCACCGCAGGTGCGCAAGCAAAGTTGCCGCCCCGCCGATGTTGATCGCTGCGCCCATCAACACGCCAAGGGGACGGTTGCGCAAAGCCTGGATCAATGTGGTCATATTCGCCTCCTTCGTTGCTCGATAAAACACTATGAACAAATGATAATCAATCGTAATTAACTATTGAAATTGATTATCCCGATGAAGGCGATACGTCATCTCAATGGGATCCGCGATCCGGTGTCAATGCAACGCCACCGCATCCACAAGCGCCGCCAGATCGCGGTTGAAGCGGTCCGGCGATTCGACAAACGGGGCGTGCCCCGCGCCGGGATAGACGCTGACGTTGGCCGTCGGGTCCAACGCCTTGGCCCGCTGCGCGGAGGGTCCGGCCTTGACGAGCGCATCACGCTCGCCGTAGATCAGCAGCAGCGGCTTATGCATTGCCCCGAGCCCTGTAGGCGCGTCTACCGTCATCCGATGCACCACGCGCTGCATGTCGAACGATGCCAGAGCGGCATTCGCTAGCAGGCGGTCGAATGTCGGGGCGTCCGGCTGAGTTTCGAAACACAGCTTCAGGAAGGCATTCTCGGCGTCGAGACGGGTTTTCAGGTCGGCGGATGTCATGTCGCGATAAATCTCGGGATGCGGCACGATCTGATCCGGCTTCAGCTCGATCACACCGCCCACATAGATCGCGCCCGCAATTCGCGCATCGCCATACGCCGCCAGATAGTTGGTGGCCACCGCCGCACCGAGCGACCATCCGACGATGACGGGCTGCCTGGCCCCCGACCCTGCGATCACGGCGGCCAGATCGTCTGCCCAACGGCGACCATCGGTGTAGGCGTCTGCGCGTTCCGGTTTACCCGACTGTCCATGCCCACGCAGGTCAAATGTAATCAGACGGTAGCGTTGCAGGAGCGGGCTGTTCGTCTGCGCATCCCAGCTCAGATGGCTGCCCAGCAATCCGTGGACGAAGACGATGGCTGGGCCATCCGGATTGCCGGATTCCTGCACCGCGATCGAAACGCCGTCCGGCGCGGTGACGGTGTACGAGACCGGAGCAGCTTGCGCGAGCGTGGCGGCACCGGACAAGGCCAGCACCGTCAACCAACGACGCAGGCCCTTGAAAAGGTTGAAACTGAACATGATTGAAAGACTTCGATGTGGAAGGATCGACAGTCTCAACCCTCACACCAATGTGAGAGTCAAGCAAAACTGCTAAGCTCGATCACATGACACATCCCGCGCCTCCCATGCCCCTCAAAATCGGCGAACTCGCACGAGCGACGGGCGTCAGCATCCGCGCCATCCGCCATTACGACGACCATGGGCTACTGACATCGACCCGCGCCGAGAACGGCTATCGCGCGTTTCAGCCGGTTGCGATCACGCAGGTCAGACAGATTCAGCGCCTGATCGCGACCGGCTTCAGTCTGGAGGAGATTCGCAGTTTTCCCGACTGCATGCGGCTGATCGAAGGCGCGAAGGCCTGCAAGGAAATCTCGGAGACGCAACGCAAGCGGCTGGCCGCGCTGGAGCAGCAGATTGCCGATCTGGAGCGTCGGCGGGCACGGTTGAGGAGCATGCTGATGGAAGATCGTGAAGCGACGGGAGATGCCGGGACGTCGTCACCCACCTAGCCACACACGGGCGCATGGCGGCGCCATCCCCGCCTTTCGTCACTCGCTCGGGCGGATCAATATCGCAATGCCCGACTCGCCGATCCGATCAGCAGACAACAAAAAAGCGGCCGAAGCCGCTTTTTTGCACGTCGAGAAAAGCGCCGTCGTCAGACAGCGCTTCATCTCACAGGAACTGCTTGCCGACCCACCACGCGATGGCGGCAATGAAGGCCGATGCCGGGATCGTCAGCACCCATGCCCAGACGATGTTGCCCGCGACGCCCCAACGCACAGCGGACAGCTTGCGCGTGGCGCCCACCCCGACGATAGCGCCGGTGATGGTGTGCGTGGTCGAGACCGGCACGCCGAGCCACGAGGCGAAGAACAGCGTGAACGCCCCGCCCGTCTCGGCGCAGAAACCGCCAACCGGCTTGAGCTTCGTGATCTTCTGCCCCATCGTGCGCACGATCCGCCAGCCACCGAACATGGTGCCCAGACCGATCGCCAGATAGCAGCCGATGATCACCCACAGCGGCGGTTCAGCGGCTTCCTGCGGCCACAGACCGGCGGCGATCAACAGCATCCAGATGATGCCGATGGTCTTCTGTGCGTCGTTACCGCCGTGTCCCAGGCTGTACATACCGGCCGAAACCAGTTGCAGACGACGGAACCAGCGGTCCACACGTGCCGGTGGCGTGCGGAAAAACAGCCACGACACGAGCAGCATGAAGAACGAGCCGAGCACGAACCCGAGCAGCGGCGAGACGAAAATGAATGCCACGGTTTGCAGCAGACCGCTCGCGACGAGCGATCCCGTGCCCGCCTTGGCCACCGCCGCGCCGACCAGACCACCGATCAGGGCGTGCGACGAGCTCGACGGAATACCGTAGTACCACGTGATGATGTTCCAGGCGATCGCACCGACGAGCGCACCGAAGATCACATAGTGATCCACGATCTCGGGGTGTACCGTGCCCTTGCCCACCGTCGCCGCGACTTTCAGGTGAAAGACAAACAGCGCGATGACGTTGAACATGGCGGCGAAAGCCACCGCCTGATGCGGCTTGAGCACGCCCGTCGAGACGACCGTAGCGATCGAATTGGCGGCGTCGTGAAAACCGTTCATGAAGTCGAACAGGAGCGCCAGAACGACCAAGAGTCCGACCAGCCAGAGGCTGATGTGCAGCGTTGCCATCGAAAGTCTCCGCTCAGGCGTTTTCCAGCACAATGCCTTCGATGATGTTGGCAACGTCCTCGCACTTATCGGTCACCGATTCGAGCAATTCGGACACAGCCTTCTGCTTGATCAGCTCTTTCACGTCCGCTTCTTCGCGGAACAGCTTCGACAGCGATGCGCGCAGCAAACGATCGGCTTCCGATTCGAGGCCGTCGATCTCTTCGCAAAGCTTCAGGATATCGCGCGCACGATCCATGTCGTTGAGCAGTGCGACCGTGCTTTGCACACGCTCGCAGCACTTCACGCAGATCTCGCCGAGCGTACGGGCCTCGGTCGGCACGCTCTTGATGTCGTACATCCAGACGGCCGTCGCCACGTCTTCCATCAGATCCAGGATGTCGTCCATGGTGCTGATCAGCTTATGGATCTCATCGCGGTCGAAAGGCGTGATGAACGTCTTGTGCATCAAGTCGATGGTCTCGTGCGTGATGCGATCCGCTTTCTTCTCGTTGTTCTGCACGGCAACGGTACGTGCCTCGGCGTTGGGCAGGTCGTTGAGCATGGCGGACAGCTCACGGCTGCCTGCCACCATGCACGCCGCGTGCTGGTTGAACAGGTCAAAGAACTTGCCCTCGGTGGGCATGAAGCGACCGAACATTATGGGGAAACTCCGGGTATTAATAGGGGACGGGTCGACACAAAAACGTCACATTCTACCTCGTCGGAGGCATGCGTTACCGCACGCGCATCCGAACAGGTGGAAATCGGGCGTCAGTATTGTGGGCCGGCCAGATTGTCGAACTTCGTGTAGGCACCGATAAACGCCAGGCGCACGTGGCCGATAGGACCGTTACGCTGCTTCGCGATAATGATCTCGGCCGTGCCCTTGTCTGGGGTATCGGGGTTGTAGACTTCGTCGCGATAGATGAACAGGATGATGTCGGCATCCTGTTCGATAGCGCCCGATTCGCGCAAATCCGACATCACGGGACGCTTGTTGGGACGCTGTTCGAGACTTCGGTTCAGCTGCGAGAGCGCAATCACCGGCACGTTCAGCTCTTTGGCGAGGCCCTTGAGCGAGCGCGAGATTTCGGAAATTTCGGTGGCGCGGTTCTCACCGCCGCCCGAGCCGCTCATCAGCTGAAGGTAATCGATGATGATCAGACCGAGCTTGCCGCACTGACGCGCCAGACGTCGCGCGCGCGCACGCAATTCCATCGGATTGAGTGCCGGCGTTTCGTCGACGAACAACTGCGTCTCGTTCATCTTCTGCATGGCATGCGTGAGCTTCGGCCAGTCTTCGTCGACCAGCTTGCCGGTACGCAGACGATGCTGATCGAGACGCCCCACCGAACCCAGCATACGCATGGCTAGCTGCGTGCCCGGCATTTCCATCGAGAACACGGCGACAGGCAGCCCTTCTTCCACGGCGATGTGCTCGCCGATGTTCATCGAGAACGTCGTCTTACCCATCGACGGGCGGCCGGCCACGATGATCAGGTCGCCACCGTTGAAGCCGGACGTCATGCGGTCGAGATCGACGAAGCCCGTCGGAATACCGGTGATGTCGCTACCGCCTTCGCGGTGGTACAGCTCGTCGATACGCTCGACGACCTGCGTGAGCAGCGGTTGCAGTTCGAGGAAGCCGCTCGTGCTGCGCGAGCCCTCTTCGGCGATGGCGAACACTTTCGCCTCCGCCTCGTCGAGCATCTGACGCACTTCCTTACCTTGCGGATTGAAGGCATCCGAGGCAATTTCATCGGCCACGGTCACGAGCTTGCGCAGCACCGCACGGTCGCGCACGATTTCGGCGTAACGACGGATGTTTGCCGCGCTTGGCGTGTTCTGCGCCAGTGCGTTCAGATAGGCGAGCCCGCCCACATCCTCGGCTTTGCCGGCGGAAGTGAGCGATTCGAAAACGGTGATGACGTCGGCAGGACGATCGCCGGAGATCAGGCGACCGATATGCTGATAGATCTGTCGGTGGTCGTATCGATAGAAATCGTGTTCGGACAGGAAGTCGCCGATACGATCCCAGGCGCTGTTATCGAGCAGCAAACCGCCGAGCACGGATTGCTCCGCCTCGATGGAGTGCGGTGGCACCTTGAGTGAATCGAGCTGGGGATCGGGCGCGTTCATGCCGGGCATTATACCGTCCCCGCGATCCCGGTCAGCCCCGGCGAAATCCCGCTTGCGCGACGATTTTTCCGAGCGTGGTTTGTTCAGCAGTTTCCCTGGAGGCAGCATAAGGTGGCGCTATCGAACGGTGACGTGGATGGAGGTGAGCGCGCAACCGGAAGGCGGTCGGCGTAGATCGGCGTATGACCGGCAACCGGATCTTCCGGCGGCCATGCATGACGGAACAGCAACAGAACGGACAGACATAAAAAAACGGAAGCCGGTAGACCGACTTCCGTCTTTTATTCGCGTCGGGAAGCTGACGCGGGTACGACTTAGGCGTGCTCGCCCAGCACCGACACCGTGACGTCGATCACGACGTCCGTGTGCAGTGCCACTTGAACCGGGAAGTCACCCACGGTCTTGAGCGGGCCGTTCGGCAGACGCACTTGCATCTTCTCGACCTTGAAACCTTGGGTGCCCAGGGCTTCGGCGATGTCGAAGTTGGTGACCGAACCGAACAGACGACCGTCAACGCCGGCCTTCTGTGCGATCTGAACGGTCAGACCCGACAGCTTTTCGCCTTCGGCTTGCGCCGTAGCCAGCTTGTCGGCAGCAGCCTTTTCCAGTTCGGCGCGGCGAACTTCGAATTCGGCGATCGCGTCCTTGGTGGCGCGGCGAGCCTTCTTCGTCGGGATCAGGAAGTTACGTGCGAAACCGTCCTTGACCTTCACGATGTCGCCCAGGTTACCCAGGTTGACGACCTTTTCCAGCAGAATCACTTGCATTATCTATTCTCCTTCGTCGACTGGCGATTAAGCACCGTGCAGATCGGTGTACGGCAGCAGCGCCAGGAAACGCGCGCGCTTGATAGCCGTATCGAGCTGGCGCTGGTAGTGCGCCTTGGTGCCCGTCAGGCGAGCCGGGGTGATCTTGCCGTTGTCGCCGATGAAGTCCTTCAGCGTTTCGACATCCTTGTAATCGATCTGCTCGACACCAGCGACGGTGAAGCGGCAGAACTTCTTGCGCTTGAACAGCGGGTTTTGCTGTTGGCGGCGGCGATCAAACTTCTTGTTTTTACCGTTAGGACGCGGCATGTTCAACAATCCTTTTCAAATGCTTGCAATGCTGTGATGTGAAACACCAGGGTGCGGCTATTGCGATGCTTCTTTGCCAGAAACCCAGCCCACTGGGCCGGTTTCTCAAGTCCCAACGCCATGACTTTGGCACTGATGGGACCGATCGCAACTGCCGGTATCGAGAACTCGACCTGACGGGCAACGCCCGCCTCTTCGGCTGTTCCCTCGTGCGCCAGCGTGACATCGATGACGGGAAGCCCGGCCGGGGTATAGCGCAGCGTGCCGATTTCGACGATGCTGGCCTCGAGCCGTAGGCGATTCACGCGGTCAATGTTTCCGTTGGCACCCTGATGCGTTCCGGTGCGCTAATTACGAAGCAGCAGCTTCGGTCGCGGGCGTCGCGGCAGCCTTCTTGGCTTCTTCGCGGGCCACTTCCTTCATCATCGGCGACGGTGCGGTCTCAGCCTTCTTCATCTTGACGACGAGGTGGCGCAGAACGGCGTCGTTGAACTTGAATGCGTGTTCCAGCTCGTCCAGGGTTTCCTGGTCGCATTCGATGTTCATGCAAACGTAGTGAGCCTTGGCCAGCTTTTCGATCATGTAGGCCAGTTGACGACGGCCCCAGTCTTCGACGCGGTGGATCTTGCCCTGGCGGGACTCGACCGTGCCACGATAGCGCTCGATCATGGCAGGCACTTGCTCGCTCTGATCGGGGTGAACGATAAATACGATTTCATAATGACGCATATGTTGCTCCTTATGGACAAAGCTGCCTGGGCGTCAGAACCAGTGCAGCAAGGTTGCAGAACCCGCGATTCTAGCGGATTTCATGTCGATCATCAACACCCGTCCTATCGGTACCCGCCATATCGCCCCCGCATCGCCCTTTGCAGCGCCCTCTCGGATGCCCCCGCGACGGCGCCTCGACAGCCTTCCCATGACGTCAACCGTTCTCCAGCCAGTAATTCGGACGTGCGTAAATCTGCCGCAACTGCTCGATGAAGAGCCGCACGCGGGCGGGCTGAAAGCGCTGCTGGGGATAGACGGCCAGAATGTCGTAGTCCGGCAGCGCGTACTCGTCCAGCACGGTTTCCAGCTCGCCTGACAGCAGTTCGCGCTGAATCTCCCACGTCGAGCGCCAGCCGAGCCCCAGCCCTTCGAGCGCCCAGCGGTGCAGCAACTCCCCGTCGTTGCAATCGAGATTGCCCGCCACGCGTGTCGTCACCAGCTTGCCCTGCCGCTTGAAGTACCAGCCGCGTTGCTGTCCGCCTTGCAGATTGAACGCGAGGCAGTTGTGCCTGGCGAGATCCTCCAGCGTCTTGGGACGGCCGTGCCGTGCGAAATAAGCGGGCGTGCCGCACACCACACGCCGGTTCTGGGCGAGTTTGACGGCCACGAAGTTCGGATCGACCGAGCCGCCGATGCGAATCCCCATGTCGTAGCCTTCGCGCACGATGTCCACCACGCGATCCGTCAGATTGAACGAGATCTGCACTTCCGGGTGCAGACGCAGGAACGCGGGCGCGTGTGGCGCCACGTGCTTGCGGCCGAACGCCGCCGGGGCAGACACGATCAGGTGACCGGAGACGGCATGCCGCCCGGCGCTGATCTCGTTCTCCGCCATGTCCCAGTCGCCGAGCAACTGTTTGCAACGCTCCAGAAAAGCGCCGCCCTCTTCCGAGAGCGCCAGGCGTCGCGTGGAACGGTACATGAGCTTGATGCCGAGTCGCTTTTCGAGGGCGTCGATGCGCCGCCCGAGGATCACCGGCGAGACCCCCTCCTTGAGGGCTGCGGCGGCCAGACTGCCCGCCTCGGCCACCTGCACGAAGGTTTCAATTTGTTTGAAACGGTCCATCGCGTCTCCATTCGATACTTTTTGTTCTTAAAAAAACGATCTTTTGTGATCTTATCAAACAAATCGTACCGGCTTAAAGTGACCTCCAACAACGATTCACTATTACTCACTGGAGGAGTCACATGGCCAAGATGACCGCCGTAGAGGCCGCCGTCCGCGTGCTGGAGAAGGAAGGCATCACTACCGCATTCGGCGTTCCCGGCGCCGCCATCAACCCGTTCTATTCGGCACTGCGCAAGGCCGGCAGCGTCGAGCACGTGCTCGCACGCCACGTCGAAGGCGCCTCGCACATGGCCGAAGGCTACACCCGTGCGGAAGCGGGCAACATCGGCGTTTGTATCGGCACCTCGGGTCCGGCAGGCACGGACATGATTACCGGCCTGTATTCGGCACAAGCCGATTCGATTCCGATTCTTTGCATCACGGGTCAGGCACCGCGCGCCCGTCTGTACAAGGAAGATTTCCAGGCTGTGGACATCGAGTCGATCGCCAAGCCCGTCACCAAGTGGGCCGTGACGGTGCGTGAGCCGGCGCTCGTGCCGCGTGTGTTCCAGCAGGCGTTCCATCTGATGCGCTCGGGCCGTCCGGGTCCGGTGCTGATCGATCTGCCGTTCGACGTGCAGGTCGCCGAGATCGAATTCGATCCCGAAACGTATGAACCGCTGCCGGTGTACAAGCCTGCGGCCACGCGTGCCCAGATCGAGAAGGCGATTCAGATGCTGGTCGCCTCCGAGCGTCCGCTGATCGTCTCGGGTGGCGGCGTGATCAACGCCGACGCCGCCGATCTGCTCGTCGAGTTCGCCGAGACCGTCAACGTGCCGGTCGTGCCGACGCTCATGGGCTGGGGCACCATCGCCGACGACCATCCGCTCATGGCGGGTATGGTCGGTCTGCAAACGTCGCACCGCTTCGGCAACGCGACGATGCTCGCCTCCGATTTCGTGATGGGTATCGGCAACCGCTGGGCGAACCGCCACACCGGCAGCGTGGATGTCTTCACCAAGGGTCGCAAGTTCGTGCACGTCGATATCGAGCCGACGCAAATCGGCCGCGTGTTCGGCCCCGACTACGGCATCGTCTCCGACGCCAAGGCCGCACTGACCCTGTTCGTGGAAGTCGCCAAGGAACTGAAGGCCGCGGGCCGTCTGCCGGACCGTTCGCAATGGGTCGCCGATTGCCAGAAGCGCAAGCGCACCATGCTGCGTCGTACCGATTTCGATCAGGTGCCGATCAAGCCGCAACGCGTGTATCAGGAAATGAATGCGTTCTTCGGCCGCGACGTGCGCTACGTGTCGACCATCGGTCTGTCGCAGATCGCCGCTGCGCAGTTCCTGCACGTGAACAAGCCGCGCCACTGGATCAACTGCGGTCAGGCCGGCCCGCTGGGCTGGACGGTGCCGGCTGCCATCGGCGCGAAGGTCGCATCGCCGTCGTCGGACGTCGTGGCGATCTCGGGCGACTACGACTTCCAGTTCATGATCGAAGAGCTGGCCGTGGCCGCGCAGTTCAAGGTGCCGTACATCCACGTCGTGGTGAACAACTCGTACCTGGGTCTGATCCGTCAGGCACAGCGCAACTTCGACATGGACTACTGCGTGCAGCTCGCGTTCGAGAACGTGAACTCGCCGGAATTGAACGGTTATGGCGTCGATCACGTGAAGGTGGCCGAAGGCCTCGGCGTGAAGGCCATCCGCGTGTTCCAGCCGAACGACATTCAGCCGGCGCTCGCTCAGGCCCGCAAGCTGATGGCCGAGTTCTCGGTGCCGGTGATCGTGGAAGTGATTCTCGAGCGCGTGACCAACATTGCGATGGGCACGGAAATCAACAACGTCAATGAGTTCGAAGAAATCATCGACGTCGTGGAAGAAGACGACGCAGTGTCGGCCTAAGTCCGCCAGCACTGCCAACGGTTTGCGGGGCGCGTGCGTCCCCTCCGCTTTCGGCTAGACCCCGTAACGGCCAAAGCACGCGCTCCGCAATCCAGCAGCACCGAGCAACATCAAGCAATACCACGCAATACCTGGTGACACCCAGCCGTACCCCGGCTCACCCAAGCATCACCCTTGCATCGAATCGTCGAAACCACCCCCTAGAAAAAAGAGAGGAGTCAGCGCAATGCCGAAATTTGCCGCCAACCTGACCATGCTGTTCAACGAGGTGCCGTTCCTCGACCGCTTCAAGGCGGCCGCCGCAGCGGGCTTTCGCGGCGTGGAGTTTCTGTTCCCCTACGCGTTTCACCGCGACCAGATCGCCGACAAGCTGAACCAGTATCAGCTCGACCTCGTGCTGCACAACCTGCCCGCCGGTAACTGGGATGCAGGCGAGCGCGGCATCGCCATCTTCCCTGATCGCGTGGCCGAGTTCCGCGACGGCGTGGGCGAAGCCATCACCTACGCCAAGGCGCTCGGCGTGAAGCAACTGAACTGCCTCGTGGGCAAGCAAGGCGCCGACCTGTCGACGCAAGTCGCCACGGAAACGCTCGTGGGCAACCTGCGCTTCGCCGCCGACGCCCTGAAGGCCGAAGGCATCCGTCTGCTGGTCGAGCCGATCAACACGTACGACATTCCCGGCTTCTTCGTGAACCGGACGAAGCAGGCACTGGAAATTTTCGACGCCGTCGGCTCGGACAATCTGTTCCTGCAATACGACATCTATCACATGCAGCGCATGGAAGGCGAACTGGCCAAGACCATCGAGACGAATCTGGCGCGCATCGCTCACGTACAACTCGCGGACAACCCGGGCCGCAACGAGCCGGGCACGGGCGAAATCAACTACGCGTACCTGTTTGCGTTCCTCGATCGCATTGGCTATCAGGGCTGGATCGGTTGCGAGTACAAGCCCGCGACGACCACGACCGACGGCCTCGGCTGGTTCAAGGCCGCAGGCCTGCGCGAAGCCGCCTGAGCGGCACGAACGCACGAGCCTGCCCCGCACACCCCCGGTTCAACCGCACCTCGCCTCCCCCGGCGCAGTGCGCAAGACATGACGGTGACGGCGCACGCGGTGCGTCGCGCCGCCCGACCGGGTTTCGACGAGGAAGGGCCCCGCCGGCCGCATGCAGGGGGCATGCGGCCGGAGTCCGGGGGACGCGTCAATCACAAGGCATGCACGGCATCGATGCCGCTCACGCCTTGGCGCCCTGCTCGTCCGGCGCCCGGCAACAACACTTCAAACTTTGGCAACAAGGAGTCTCGAAATGGCACAACTCGGTTTTATTGGTCTGGGCATCATGGGCGCGCCGATGGCGAAGCATCTGCAAAACGCCGGTCACAAGCTGTTCCTGTACGAGCGCCGCACGCCCCCGCAAGACCTGATCGACGGTCAGGCCACCGTCTGCACGTCGGCCAAGGAAGTCGCCAAGCGCGCCGATATCGTGTTTGTGATGGTGCCCGACACCCCTGATGTGGGCGCCGTGCTGTTCGGTCAGGACGGTCTGGCCGAAGGCCTCTCCGCCGGCAAGATCGTCGTCGACATGAGCTCGATCTCGCCGATCGAAACCAAGGAATACGCCAAGAAGATCAAGGCACTCGGCTGCGAATACCTCGACGCACCGGTCTCGGGCGGCGAAGTGGGCGCGAAGGCCGCGTCGCTGTCGATCATGGTCGGCGGCTCGCAAGCCGCGTTCGACGACGTGAAGCCGTTCTTCGAACTCATGGGCAAGAACATCACGCTCGTGGGCGAAAGCGGCGCAGGCCAGACGTGCAAGGTCGCCAACCAGATCGTGGTCGCACTGACGATCGAAGCCGTGGGCGAAGCCCTGCTGTTCGCCTCGAAGGCCGGCGCCGATCCCGCCAAGGTTCGTGCAGCGCTGATGGGCGGCTTTGCATCGTCGCGCATTCTGGAAGTGCACGGCGAGCGCATGGTCAAGCGCAACTTCGAGCCGGGCTTCCGTATCGCCCTGCACCAGAAGGATCTGAACCTGGCGCTGCAGACGGCGAAGACCCTCGGCGTGTCGCTGCCGAACACGGCCACGGCGCAGGAACTGTTCAACGCCTGTGCCGCCAACGGTGGCGCAGCGTGGGATCACTCGGGCATGGTGCGTGCGCTGGAAATGCTCGCGAACCATACCGTCGCGTAATCCGGCAGACCGTCAAAGGAACGACAGGCACCCGTCGGCAGTAACGCCGTCATGCGTGGCATGGCGGCACGGCGGGCGTCGCACCGCGTAGTTCGCGAGAAGACGAAGCAAACGGCTGACAGAGAAAAGCCGTCCGCAGGCAAAAAAGCAGGGAGAAGTGAGAGAGGTACCAGAGTGTACTGGCGAGGACGTCGACAGACGCCCTGCCGAGCGTCACGGCGCGAGTCGAGCGAAAGTGCGACTGGCGCCGTATTTTTTTGATCAGTACTCGTCGAACAGACTCTGCATGCGCTCGCGCGGCACACCGGCCTGCAACGCCAGCATCAGCAGCACGCGCGCCTTGTACGGATGCAGATTGCCGGTGCTCACGAAGCCGTACTGATCGTCCGGCGCGGCGCCGTTATGCATCACGTGACCGCTGCCCACGCGCGACGCACGCACGACCGTCACCCCGCGCTGCACCGCCTCGGCCAGAGCCTGTTGAAGCAACGAGTGCAGCGAGCCGTTGCCGGTGCCTGCGACCACAATGCCTTGCACACCGGCTTCCACCAGCGCATCGACGGCAATACGCGACACGCCCGCATAGCTCGACACCACTTCCACCGCCGGCAATTCGCCGGACAAGCCGACGAACTCGCTCTCGACGGTGTGGTATTGCAGCGGTTCCCGCTGAAACGCAACGCGCTCGTCCTGCACCCAGCCGAGCACGCCGATTTCCGGCGAGTGAAACGCATCGACTTTATAGGTGCTCGTCTTGATGACGTCGCGAGCGCAATGAATCTGGTTGTTGATGGCGACCATCACGCCGCGTCCGCCCGAGATCGGATCGGTCGCCACGCGCACAGCGTTGAGCAGATTGAGCGGACCGTCGGCCGAGAGTGCCGTGGCCGGACGCATCGCCGCCGTCAGCACGACGGGTTTGCGGCTGTTGATCGTGAGATGCAGGTAATACGCGGTCTCTTCGAGCGTATCGGTGCCATGCGTAATCACGGCGCCGGCCACATCCGGTTGCGCGAGCAAGGCGTTCACGCGTGCGGCGAGCTTCTGCCACAGCGACATGCTCATGTCCTTGCTGTCGATCTGCGCGACCTGTTCCGCATGAATATGCGCGACGTTGCCCAGCGCGGGCACGGCGGCGAGCAGGTCCTGAACACCGAGCGCCCCGGCCTGATAACCGGCGGTGCGCGTGGCGTCGGCCGCGCTGCCCGCGATCGTGCCGCCCGTGGCGAGCAGCGCAATGCGCGGCAGCTCACCGGAGGACACGGTGTAGTGAGGAATCGGGTTGAATGAGGTCAAGGTCATGCCAGCGATTGTATCCAATACTGCCCCGCTTCCCAATCGCTGAAAATATCGATCCCGCCACGAGAGCGGGATCCGGCTTCAGGGGGCCATTCAAGCCGCGAATTCCAGCGCTTCGCGCAGCTGTGTCGAGATTTCCTGCTCCTTGAGCGCCGGTGCGAGCATCTCAATGAACCGATAAGCATACGAGCGCAGGAACGCCCCGCGACGCAGGCCGATACGCGTCGTGCTGGGCTCGAACGCATTGTCCAGCTCCAGCACCGCCAGATCCTGGTCCTTGCGCGGGTCGACGGCCATCGCCGCCACGATCCCCACACCCAGCCCCAGTTCCACGTACGTCTTGATCACATCCGTATCGAGCGCGGTGAGCACGATATCCGGCACCAGCCCCTGATCGGTGAACGCCTTGTCCACGTGCGAGCGTCCGGTGAAATCGCCGTCATACGTGATGATCGGATATTCGGCGATGTCGGCGAGCGTCACGTTCTCGCGGCCCACGAGCGGGTGGTCTTTCGGCACGACCGCCACGTGGTGCCATGAATAGCACGGGAACGTGACGATATCGGGAAAGCGGTCGAGCGCCTCGGTCGTGATACCGATGTCGGCTTCGCCGTCGATGACCATCTGCGCGATCTGGCGCGGGCTGCCCTGGCGCAGCGCCAGATGCACCTTCGGGTAGACGCTGGTGAACTGCTTGATCACCTGCGGCAACGCGTAACGCGCCTGCGTGTGGGTCGTGGCCACGACGAGATGCCCGCTGTCCTGATCCGCGAACTGGCGCGCCACGCGGCGCAGGTTCTCGGCGTCGAGCAGCATGCGCTCGATCAGTTGCAGCACCGCCTTGCCCGGCTCAGTCAGGCCGGTGAGTCGCTTGCCGCGACGCACGAACACGTCCACACCGAGTTCGTCTTCCAGATCCTTGATCTGCTTGCTCACGCCCGACTGCGACGTGTACAGCGCACTCGCCGCTTCCGTCAGATTGAGGTTCTGGCGCACCGCTTCGCGCACGTAGCGCAATTGCTGGAAATTCATGATCTAACTCCGCCCTGTTACTTGTCTGTCCATGACGTCGACGATGTCTGCCATGTCTGTTTGAATACGTACAACTTGTTGTCCTGTCGATCGATGCCGCCCGACATCACGCAATGTCACGCAATGTCGCGCAACGTCACCGTGTGCGGCCCCTTGCCTGCGACTCCCACCGGCAACTCACGCCTGCGCAGAGAACACCCGCAACTGACGCGGCACGGCGCGCAACGGGGTACCGGCATCCGCGCCGAGCGCCTTCCAGCCCGAGCGCGTGAGTTCAGCTTCCCACACGGCGTCGCCCGGTGCGGCAAGTTCCACGCGCACGGTGCCGCCCAGCGGAATCGCGCGACGCACGGCCACGTCGATCCCCGGACCGCCATCGTTCGCATTGACCAGCGCCAGATCGTGCGGACGCACATACGCAATTGCCCGCCCGTCCTGCGGCACCGCCGGCAAGTCGTCCTTGTGCACCGTCACGCGATACTGGCCCGCATCGGCAATGAAATCGTGCGTCTGCAACTCACCCGAGAGCCGGTTCGCCGCGCCGAGAAACTCGTAGACGAACGCACTTTCCGGCGTGTCATAGACATCCTGCGGCGCGCCGATCTGCTCGACCTTGCCGCGATTCATCAGCACGATGCGATCGGCGACTTCGAGCGCCTCCTCCTGATCGTGCGTGACGAAAATCGTCGTGATGTGCAGCTCGTCATGCAAACGGCGCAGCCAGCTACGCAACTCCTTGCGCACCTTGGCGTCGAGCGCGCCGAACGGCTCGTCGAGCAGCAGCACTTTCGGCTCCACCGCAAGCGCACGGGCCAGCGCGATACGCTGACGCTGGCCACCGGAGAGTTCCGCCGGATAGTGATCGGCCAGCCAGTCCAGTTGCACCAGACCGAGCAACTCATGCACCTTGGCACGGATCTGGGCATCGGACAGACGATTGCGGCGCGACTTCACACGCAGACCGAACGCCACGTTCTCGAACACCGTCATGTGACGGAACAGCGCGTAGTGCTGAAACACGAAACCGACCTGGCGCTCACGCGTGCCCACGGACGCCACGTCTTCACCATTGAGCACCACGCGCCCGGCATCGGCAAATTCCAGCCCGGCAACGATGCGCAGCAGCGTGGTCTTGCCGCAACCCGACGGCCCGAGCAGCGCGACCAGTTCGCCGGTCGGAAATTCGAGACTGACGTCGTCGAGCGCGTTGAAGTCGCCGAAGCGTTTCGAAACCTGTTGTACCTGGATGCTCATTGTCTTGCTCCTCGATGCTTGATCTGACGATGCCGGAGATGGCGCTTCAGGCCTGCACGGCGTCTGCACGACGCGCCGCCTTGTCCTGCGCCAGCTTGTGTTCGGCCCAGAGCTTCAAGGCCAGCGTTGCCAATGCCAGCAGCGCGAGAATCGACGCCGCCGCAAAAGCCCCTACCGTGTGGTAGTCGTTGTATTCAATTTCCACGTGCAGCGGCAGCGTGTTCGTCTCACCGCGGATATGGCCCGAGACAACGGACACCGCGCCGAACTCGCCCATCGCACGGGCGTTACACAGAATCACGCCGTACAGCAGACCCCATTTGATCTTCGGCAGCGTCACCCGCGTGAACACCTGCCAGCCGCTCGCGCCCAGCACGCGCGCCGCCTCTTCTTCTTCGCTGCCCTGCGCCTGCATCAGCGGAATCAGTTCACGCGCGACGAACGGGAACGTGACGAACACCGTCGCGAGCACCAGCCCCGGCAATGCGAATACGATCTTCAGGTTGTGCGCGTCGAGAAAATCCCACAGCGGCCCCTGACGTCCGAAGATCAACAGGAATGTCAGCCCGGCCACGACCGGTGACACGGAAAACGGCAGGTCGATGAGCGTCGTCAGTACGCTCTTGCCCCGGAATTCGAAGCGCGCGATCGCCCACGATGCCGCCACGCCGAACACCAGATTCAGCGGTACGGCGATCACCGCGATCAACAGCGTCAGGCGGATGGCCGACAGCGCGTCGTCGTTGGTCAGGCCATCCCAGTAAGCGGCGAAACCCTTGCCTAGTGCCGTGACGAACACCGAGGCGAGCGGCAGCACGAGAAACAGCGCGAAGAACAGCAGCGCTACGCCGATGAGGATGGCCTTGACGAACGCGGGCTCGTCGGTCGGATCGGATTGGCGTGCCTTGGCGGTTTGCGGCAAGGTGCGCGACAGTGTGAGTGAATCGGACATGATCGAAACGTTCTCTTCGAAGGCGGACCGGGTTGTGCGTGATCGGTGCGTTGTGCCTGGTGACGTCAGCCAGTTACAAACCGCTGGCACGACGGCCCGAATGACGACGTTGCAGCCACCATTGCAGGGTATTGATGAGCAACAGCAGCACGAACGAGATCAGCAGCATGACCACGGCGAGCGCCGCCGCGCCGGCGAAGTCATATTGTTCGAGCTTGGTGATGATCAGCAGCGACGTGATCTCGGAGACCATCGGGATGTTGCCCGCGATGAAAATGACCGAGCCGTACTCGCCGACGGCACGCGCAAACGCCAGCGCAAAACCCGTCAGCAACGCCGGCAACACCGCCGGGAGAATCACGTGACGCAGCGTCTGCCAGCGTGTGGCCCCAAGGCACGCCGCCGCTTCTTCCTGCTCGCGCTCGAACTCTTCGAGCACCGGTTGCAGCGTGCGCACGACGAACGGCAGACCGATGAAGGTCAGCGCCACGAAAATGCCCAGCGGCGTGAAGGCGATCTTGATGCCGAGCGGTTCGAACCAGCGTCCGACCCAGCCGTTCGGCGCGTAGATCGCGGCGAGCACGATACCCGCCACCGAGGTCGGCAACGCGAACGGCAGGTCGATCAGCGCATCGACGAAGCGCTTGCCCGGGAACGTGTAGCGCACCAGCACCCACGCTAGGATGAAACCGAACACGGCGTTAAGCGACGCCGCCGCGAGCGAGATGCCGAACGTGAGGCGGTACGACGCCAGCACGCGCGGCGAACTCACGGCGGTGACGAAACTCGCCCAGTCGAGCGAGCTTGCCTTGATGAAGACCATCAGCAACGGCACCAGCACCACAAGGCTCAGGTACGCGACGGTGTAGCCCATCGTCAGGCCAAAGCCCGGCAAGGCACTTGGCTTACGCCACAGAGGAAAGAGTGCGGTACTCATGCGAAGGTCCCTGCCTGATTACTTCTTGGTGTAGATCTGGTCGAAGATGCCGCCGTCGGCGAAGTGCTTGGCCTGCGTCTTCGTCCAGCCGCCCAGATCGGCGTCGACCGTGTAGAGCTTGAGCTTCGGATACTGCGCCTCATACTTTTTGGCGATTTCCGGCGAACGCGGACGATAGAAGTGCTTCGCGGCGATTTCCTGACCTTGCGGCGAGTACAGCCATTGCAGATAGGCTTCGGCGGCCTTGCGGGTACCGTGCTTGTCCACGTTCTTGTCAACGATGGCCACCGGCGGCTCCGTCAGGATCGACGACGACGGCACCACGATGTCGAACTTGTCCGGACCGAGATCCTTCACCGACAGCAGCGCTTCGTTTTCCCAGGCGATCAGCACGTCGCCGATGCCACGCTCCACGAAGGTCGTGGTCGCCCCACGCGCGCCCGAATCCAGCACGCCGACGTTCTTATAGATCGCCTTGACGAATTCCTGCGCCTTCTGCTCGTTGCCGCCCGGTTGCTTGAGCGCGTAGAGCCAGGCCGCGAGGTAGTTCCAGCGGGCGCCGGCCGACGTCTTCGGGTTCGGCGTCACCACGCTGATGCCCGGCTTGGCGAGGTCGTTCCAGTCCTTGATGTTCTTGGGGTTGCCCTTGCGCACCAGCAACACGATGGTCGACGTGTACGGCGTGGCGTTGTCCGGCAGACGCTTCTGCCAGTCCTTGTTCACCAGGCCAGCGGAAGCCAGTTCATCGATGTCGGCCGAGATGCCGAGCGTGACGACGTCGGCGGGTGCGCCATCGAGCACGGTACGGGCCTGCTTGCCCGAGCCGCCGTGCGAGGCTTTCACCGTCACCGTGTCGCCGGAGACTTGCTTGTAATGGGCTTCGAAAGCCTTGTTGTAATCGGCGTACAGCTCGCGCGTCGGGTCGTACGACACGTTGAGCAGCGACAGGCTTGCGGCCTGCGCCTGAATCGTCATGCCGGCGGCCAATGCCAGACCGCCCAGCGCGACTACCAGCTTCTTAGCTTTCCATCCCCGTGCTGCTTTGTTCATGACTTGCACTCCTTGTTTGCTTCTCGTGTGTAGGAGGCCAGTCTATGAGTCCGTCTAAATAATTAAAAATAATATTTTCGCTTTTGTTTATGCCGGAATAAGGATTAGAGAATTTGTGCTGATGACCGCGAACACCCCGTGGGAGGGCTTTCCGTGTGATGAATACCGTCCGTCAGACGTAAGGGGAGCCTGCCAATGCCGTCACGATCCCCGCTGCGCCTTGATCCACAAGGCTCAGGAAGCTTTTCTCGGCGATGGCGGTGTCCTGCGTTTCCCGGAAAGTCCGGTGCGCGTGCAGGAAGGCGACCGTCCAGGCCGCGAGCAGCAGCGCGGCCGCCAGTTGGGCCTGCACGTCCGGCGACGCCTGTCCGGCGCGCTCGGCGAGGGCCTGTGCCACCACGTCGGCCAGTTCGTCCCGAATCGCCCGGGCACGCGCCTTAAGGGTTTCGCTGCCTTCGATCGTCTTCACGAATCCCTGGCTTTGCGCCGAGAAATCCACGAACGGGCTGCCTTGCGCGACCAGCCGGTGCGCCAGCAGACGCAACGCTTCGACCGGCGAAACACCGTCAGCTCCCCCACGGATCGCCTCGCGCAGCGCTTCACGCCCCTCCTCGTCGCGGTCGAAGAACATGTCCTCCTTGCGCGGGAAGTGGTTGAAAACCGTCATGCGACCCACGTCGGCGGCGGCGGCGATCTGGTCCACCGTCACGTGATCGAACCCATGCTCGTGGAAAAGCCGCGTCGCCGCGTTGGAAATGCCCTGTCGCGTGGCAAGGCGCTTGCGTGACCTCAGTGATTTCAAATCGGTTGGCGTTGACATGTCGATTCCGATGACCTAGTTTACATGTACTTAGTACATTTATATACGAAGTATATGACGAAACACATCGATGTGGTAATTGCGGGTGCCGGGCCGGTCGGTCTGTTGAGCGCCATCGAACTGACGCTCGGCGGTGCACAAGTGGTCGTGCTGGAGCGCCTGGCCTCGCCGAGTCAGGCGATGAAGGCGCTCTCCTTCGGGCCACTGGCAGGCGAAGCGCTACTGCGACGCGGCATGCGCGCTGCCGTGAACGAGGCGCAGGCGCGCGGCGCTGACGCCATGCGCGCGTTCACCGAACAGACGGGGTCGGACCTGCGGGTACGCGCGTCAAAGTTTAATGGCCATTTCGCCGGGCTTTCCCTCATTCGGCGCGACGCTCAGGTCGATCCCGATCGTCGACCTCGGCATGTCGATCAGCCAAGCCTCGAAGCGATGCTGGCCGAACGGGCGCGGGCGTTGGGTATCGACGTACGTCGCGAGCACGACATCACCGCCGTCGAGGCATCGGACGACAGCGTGCAAGTGCGCTGGACCTCACCGTCAGGCGACGGTCATCTTCGAGCCGATTACCTCATCGGCTGCGACGGCGGACGCAGCACCGTACGCAAGTTGAGCGGCTTTGCGTTCCCCGGCACCGAGCCGACGCTCACGTTCTACCAAGCCATCGCGGATGTCGACCATCCGGAGCTGCTGGTCCCCGTCGGCTGGAATCGCACGGCGCACGGCGTGTTCTGCTACGGCCCGGTGCCCGGACGCCTCTTCATGCTCGACTTTTCCGGCCCGCCGCGCGACCGTCAGGCGCCAGTGACACGAGAGGAGATCGAGGAAGTCCTGCGCCGCACCAGCGGGAAAGACGTCCGCGTGAACACGTTGCACAGTGCGAGCCGATGGGCGGACAACACGCGACTCGTCGACACCTACCGGCTGGGGCGCGTGTTTCTCGCCGGCGACGCCGCCCACGTGCACTCCCCCTTCGGCGGGCAGGGGCTGAGTCTGGGCTTGCTCGACGCCGCCAATCTCGGCTGGAAACTTGCCGCCGTGATCCGCGGCGACATGCCCGACAGCCTGCTCTCGACCTACTCAGCCGAGCGCCGCCCCGTGGCCGAAGCCGTGCTGGCGAACACGCGTGCGCAGGTGGCGATCCTGCGGCCCGATCCGCAATCGGGTGCGATGCGCGATCTGATTGCCCGGTTGATGGACTTCGACGACGTCAATCGCTTCATCGGCGAGATGATGACCGGCGTGTCGACACGCTACGACCTTGGCGCCACCGACGCCACGCATCCGGACATCGGCCGACTCGCGGGCGACTGGCAACTTGCCGATGGCGTCTATCTCTACGACGCCATGCAGGAAGGCAACGGCTTACTGCTCGACGCGACGCCATGGCAACGCGCATCGCAGATCGTCGCCGCGGCGACACCGAGCGTTCGTTGCGTGACGGTGAGCGAAGGGCCGTCGATGCTGTTGCGCCCCGACGCCTGCATTGCATGGCGCAATGAGGACGATCGCACCGACGACGTCGACGGCCTCAGGGATGCCCTGCGCCAATGGTTTACAGCCTGATGAATAACGCCGTGGCGACGGCCGACGCCGCCACGGCGTCACCACGTCATATTCAAACGCCGCAGATTGCGGCTATACTCCGCAGCGTGAAACTGCTCCGCCTCATCCTCGTCCTGTTGCTGTGCGCAACGCTTCCCCTCAGTGGGCTGGCGGCCAGCGGCATGGCGGGCGATTGTCCGATGCAGATGTCGATGTCCGGCGAACCGGGCGACACGATGGCGATGACGGCCATGACAACCATGACGTCATCGATGGACATGAGCGCGATGGCAGTCTCGTCGGGCATGGATCATTGCGACGGCATGTCGATGCCGTCCGGCGGCAAGACCAAGGCCCCCTTGTGCAAGGTCGCCGCGCAGTGCAACCTCGGCAGCCTCTATCACCCGACGATCACGCCTGAAGTCGCACGCGCGGCCAGCGTCGCCCGCAAGACCGGCTTCTTCTACACCGACGCCCTGCGCTCACGCGCCCCCGACGGCCTCTGGCGTCCACCCACCTCGCTGTAACCCCCTGCTCTGACCATTGGTTCGCCGTCTGAACGGCGAGATCGTCCTTTTCAGGACGCGAATGCCGCATGGCATTCGTACGCGTGGGGTTTCACATGCATCCGATTTTCAACGCACCGGGCAACCGGCGCGTCAGCGCACGCGCGTGCGCCGTATTTCTCTTGTTATCCGCTGCCAGCGCCACAGCGCTGGCGCAAGACGCAGGCCTGTCGTTGGCCGCCTCCCTGCAATCGGCCATGGATCGTTCCGCTTCACTGCAAGCGGCGCAGGCATCCGTCCGGGCGAGCACCCAAGCGGCTGCTCGTGCCGGACAGCTCCCCGACCCCGAACTCAAGGCAGGCATCGACAACCTGCCCGTGAACGGTGATCAGCGGTTCACCGTCGGCCAGGACTTCATGACGATGCGACGTATCGGCATCGAACAGGAGTGGGTGTCGTCGGACAAGCGCCGGCTCCGTTCGGACTTCGGTGACCGGGTCGTCGACCGGCAACGCTCCGGGTATCTGGCGCAAGTCGCCAACGTCCGCCAGCAGACAGCCGCCGCATGGCTGAACGCCGCTTACGCCAAGCAATCGGCAACGGTGGCGCAGGCACTCGTCTCGCACATGACCCACGAACTCGATGCGACCACCGCATCGTTTCGTGGCGCGAAGTCCACCGCGACCGACGTCGCACAGGCGCGACAAATGCTGGCCCTCGCGCAGGATCAGGCCCTCAAGGCGCTGCAAGCCGAGCGCACGGCTCTCATTGCCTTGTCGCGCTGGACCGTCGCACCGGTCACCGACGTGTCGGGCGAGCCGCCGTCACTGGATTCGACCGTGCCGTCGCTGAGCCCGGAGCAACTGGCCCGCGTGCAGCCGATGCTGGCAGAAGGCGCCGACGACATCGCCGTCGCCGATGCAGACACCGCAGTCGCCACCAGCAATCGCACGCCGAACTGGAAGTGGGAAGTGTCGTATCAACAGCGTGGCGCGCAGTACTCGAACATGGTCTCCATCGGGGTGAGCATTCCGTTGCCGATCAACCGCGCACAGCGTCAGGACCGCGACGTGGCGGAGAAGGCCGAACTCGCCGACAAGGCCCGTCTGACCTATCAGGACACACGGCGTCAGGTCGAAGCGGACATTCGCACCCTCGCCACCTCGCTCTCGAACGGGCGCGAGCGCATCGCGAATCTGCAAAGCACCCTCCTGCCCGCTGCCGAACAACGCGTGGCGCTCGCAACGGCGGCCTATCGAGCCGGCACCGGCTCGCTGGCCGACGTCTTCGCCTCACGCCGCAGCCTGCTCGACGCACAACTGCAAGTCATCGACCTCCAGCGCGAAGTCTCACTGGTCTGGGCTCAGCTCGAGTACCAGGTGATTCCGCCGTCGATGGCCGCCGCCCGTTAAGAGACATCCTCATGAAAAAGAACACTGTGATTTACGCCTGCGCGGCACTCTTCTCGGCGAGCGCATTGCTGAGCGTCGGCTACCTTGGCGGACGACACTTTGCCTCGGCGAGTGCGCAGGCCTCTGCCTCCCCGAGCGACGCCGCCGCCCCTGACGGCAAAGCGCGTCGCGTACTGTACTGGCACGACCCGATGATGCCGAGCCAGCACTTCGATAAGCCCGGCAAGTCGCCGTTCATGGACATGCAACTCATGCCTGTGTATGCCGACGAAGCCGACGCCGGGGACGGCGCGGGCAATGGTTCCGGCGGCGTCCGGATCGACGCCGGGTTGCAGCAGAACCTCGGCATTCGCTATGCCACGGTCCGGCGTGCCGAGGTGGCCGCCGGTTTCGACGTCGTTGGCGCCACGCAATTCGACGAGTCGCAGGCGGACGTCGTGCAGTCGCGCGTGACCGGCTACATCGACCGTCTCTATACAAACGCCCCGATGCAGCACGTGGCACAGGGCACACCGGTGGCGTCGCTGTTCGTGCCGGACTGGCTTGCACCGCAGGAGGAGTTTCTCGCGCTGCTTCACAGCGGGATGAATGGCGGAATGAATGGCGCGCTGCTCGATGCATCCCGCGCCCGCATGCGCGCCCTTTCCATTCCGGAGACGTTGATCGCCAGCCTTGAGCGCACCGGCCAGCCGCAAACCCACGTGGTGCTGAGCGCGCCGCGCGCGGGCGTGCTGACTGAATTGAATGTGCGCAACGGGGCGATGGTGTCACCGGGCCAGACACTCGCGAAGGTCGCAGGACTCTCGAAGCTCTGGCTGGTGGTGGAGATTCCGGAAGCGATGGCGCTGCGCGTGCGGCCCGGCATGAAGGTCGACGCCACGCTCGCTGCCGACGACGCGCAACACATCACCGGACGCGTTCGCGAAATCCTGCCCGGCATCAATCCCGGCAGTCGTACGCTGCAAGCGCGTCTCGAGCTGGACAACTCCGGGGAGCGTCTCACGCCGGGCATGCTCGTGCGCGCGCATCTGAGCGATGCGAAACCGGTATCGCAACTGCTCGTGCCGTCCGAGGCCGTCATCACCACCGGCAAGCGCGCCGTCGTGATCGTGCGCAACGCCGACGGACGCCTGCAACCCGTCACCGTCACCACAGGCAGCGATACCGGTGCAGACACGGCGATTCTCGCGGGACTGACAGAAGGTCAGGAAGTGGTGGCGTCCGGTCAGTTCCTGATCGACTCCGAAGCCAGCCTGAAGTCGGTGTTGCCGAAGATGAGCGATGCGGCCGCCATGCCGGCAGCGTCGGCGTCATCGGCAACGTCAACCACGCAGACCATGCCGGAAATGTCGGGCATGGCGTCTTCAGCAGCCGAAGGAGACCGTCAATGATTGCGCGTCTCATTCGCTGGTCGATTCACAACCGGCTGCTGGTCCTGCTCGCGTCGCTGCTCATCGCTGCGTGGGGCGTCTACTCGCTCACGCAGACGCCACTCGACGCCCTGCCCGATCTCTCCGATACCCAGGTCATCATCAAGGCGTCCTACCCCGGAAAGGCACCACAGGTCATCGAAGATCAGGTGACGTACCCGCTGACCACGACGTTGCTTGGCGTGCCCGGCGCGAAAACGATCCGCGCGTACTCGTCGTTCGGCGATGCGTTCGTCTACGTGCTGTTCGACGACAAGACGGATCAGTACTGGGCGCGTTCGCGCGTGCTGGAGTATCTGAATCAGGTGCAAAGCCGTCTGCCGCAGGGCGCGAAAGTATCGCTCGGCCCGGATGCCACCGGTGTGGGCTGGGTCTACGAGTACGCGCTCGTCGACCGCACCGGACGTCACGATCTGGGACAACTGCGTGCGCTCAACGACTGGTTCCTGAAGTTCGAGCTCAAGGCCGTGCCCGACGTCTCCGAAGTCGCCTCCATCGGCGGCATGGTGCGTCAGTATCAGGTCGTGCTCGACCCGGACAAGCTGCGGGCGTTCGGCATCTCGCAGGCGACGGTCACCGAAGCGTTATCGAAGGCCAATCAGGCGTCCGGCGGGTCGGTCGTGGAGATGGCGGAGTCGGAGTACATGGTGCGCTCGACGGCGTATCTGCGCTCGCTCGACGACTTCCGCCATGTCGTGCTCCGCACCGACGCCGGCGGCACACCGGTCCTGCTCGGCGATGTCGCACGTATTCAGGTCGGACCGGAGATGCGACGCGGTGTTGCCGAACTGAACGGTCAGGGCGAAGTCGCAGGCGGGGTCGTCGTGATGCGCTCGGGCAAGAACGCGCTCACGACCATCGAAGCCGTCAAGGCGAAGCTCTCCGATCTGAAGCGCTCGCTGCCGCCCGGCGTGGAACTGGTCACGACGTACGACCGCTCGCAACTGATCGAGCGCGCCGTCTACAACCTGAAAGACAAACTCATCGAGGAGTTCGTCATCGTCGGGATCGTGTGCGCCGTCTTCCTGTTCCATCTGCGCAGCGCACTGGTCGCCATCCTGTCGTTGCCGCTGGGTGTGCTCACGGCGTTCATCGTCATGCGCTATCAGGGCGTGAATGCGAACCTGATGTCGCTCGGCGGCATTGCGATCGCCATCGGCGCCATGATCGACGCCGCGATCGTGATGATCGAGAACGCCCACAAGCATCTCGAAGCGTTCGAGCACGAACACCCCGGCGAACGACTGAGCGCATCGCGACGATGGACGCTCATCGCCGAGTCGGCCGCAGAAGTCGGCCCCGCGCTGTTCTTCTCGCTGCTGATCATCACGCTGTCGTTCATTCCGGTGTTTTCGCTCGAAGGGCAGGAAGGCAAGCTGTTCTCACCGCTCGCGTTCACGAAGACGTACACGATCGCAGCGGCGGCAGGGTTGTCGGTGACGCTCGTGCCCGTGCTGATGGGCTATCTCATTCGCGGACGCATTCCACACGAGGCGTCGAACCCGATCAACCGCGTGCTGATGGCGATGTACCGGCCGTTGCTCGAAGCGACCCTGCGGCGTCCGTGGGTCGCCATCGGTGCCGCGCTCGTGGCGCTGGCCCTCACCGCGATTCCGATCTCACGGCTCGGCGGCGAGTTCATGCCGCCGCTCGATGAGGGTGATCTGCTCTATATGCCGACCGCGTTGCCGGGAATTTCGGCAGCGAAGGCTTCGGAACTGTTGCAGCAGACCGACCGGCTCATCAAGACCGTGCCGGAAGTCGAGACGGTGTTCGGCAAGTCCGGACGTGCCGACTCGGCCACCGATCCCGCACCGCTGGAAATGTTCGAGACCACCATCCGGTTCAAACCACGCGATCAATGGCGCCCGGGCATGACGCCGCAAAAGCTGATCGACGAACTCGACAGCCGCGTGAAAGTGCCCGGCTTGTCGAACGTGTGGGTGCCGCCGATTCGCAACCGTCTGGACATGCTATCGACCGGCATCAAGACACCTGTGGGCGTGAAGATATCGGGCCCCGATCTCGCACAGATCGACAAGATCGCGGCGCAGATCGAGGAGACCGTCAGGCACGCACCGGGCGTCACGTCTGCGCTTGCCGAGCGCCTCAACGGCGGGCGCTATGTCGACGTCGATATCGACAGGCTCGCGGCAGCGCGCTATGGCCTGGCGATTGCCGACATTCAGGCCGTGGTGGCTTCGGCCGTGGGCGGCGACAACGTGGGCGAAGTGATTGCGGGTCGCGAACGTTTTCCGATCAATCTGCGCTATCCGCGTGAATTCCGCGACTCGGTGCAGACGCTTCGCGATCTGCCGATCGTGACGGATCGCGGCGCGCAGATTCGTCTGGGCGACGTGGCCGCGATTCGCATCGAAGACGGGCCGCCGATGATTCGCAGCGAGAACGCACGCCTGTCCGGGTACGTCTACGTCGACATCCGGAACACCGATCTGCAAACAGCGGTCGCCGGCATGCAGCGGCTTGTCGCCGAGAAAGTCGCGGTGCCCCCCGGCTATTCCATCGCATGGTCCGGACAGTTCGAGTATCTCGAACGCGCGGCGGCGAAGTTGCGCACCGTGATTCCCATCACGCTCGCCGTGATCTTCGTGCTGCTCTTCCTGACGTTCAACTCCGCGGTCGATGCGTTGATGCTGATGTCGACGATTCCGTTCGCGCTCGTGGGCGGGTTCTGGCTGATTTGGGGGCTGGGGCACGCCGTGTCTGTCGCCACGTCGGTCGGCTTCATCGCACTGGCGGGGGTGGCTGCGGAGTTCGGCGTGGTCATGTTGCTGTACCTGCGTGGCGCATTGGCCCGGCATCTGGCAAACGGCGCCACGCTGAACGAAGCGTTGCTCATCGACGCCATTCGTGAAGGCGCGGTGTTGCGAGTACGCCCCAAGGCCATGACGGTCGCCGTCATTCTCGCGGGCCTCGTGCCGATCATGGTCGGTCACGGCGCAGGCTCCGAAGTCATGCAGCGCATTGCCGCGCCGATGGTCGGCGGCATGATCACCGCCCCGCTGCTTTCCATGTTCGTCATTCCGGCCGCGTGGCTGCTGTTGCAACGTCGGCGTCTGAAGTCTCTCGCGCCTCATGCAGGCACGTCTTCCGATGCGGCGCCCGCCGTAGTCGTAGTTTCCCCTGTTGCATCCCCCGGCACAGACGTGCCGTCCACTCTCTCTGGAGAAAAGCAATGAAGCAAGTTCTTATCGTCTCGGGTGTTCTGTTGGCCTCGCTCAGCGCATCGGCGTTTGCCGCCGGTGACATGGGCAATATGGCGATGCCCGCCGAACCGACCACCACACCGGCCTCCACGGCGGACGCCAACGCCGCGCTGACCGATGCAACCGTCAAGAGCGTCGATACGTCGACTGGCATGGTGATGCTCCAGCACGGCACGATGGCCAACATCGGTATGCCTGCCATGACCATGGCGTACAAGGCGAAAGACGCTGCCATGGCCAAGGGCATCCATGCGGGCGAGAAGGTCCGTGTACGCGTGGAGAACGTGAGCGGCACACTCACTATCGTCCGAATGGACAAGTAAGCGACCCAAGCGCCAGCGGCGGGCCTCCCAAAGCGGGAAGCCCGCCGCGCGGGCATGTCGGGCGATCCGAACGCCCCCACGCCGGGGACGTGTGGCAGGAACTTCATCCACTACATGAAGTTTTCCCTTGCGTTTTTGCAAACACTGTACAAAAATACAGCCACCTGTGCTTCCATACAGTGATGCCATGATCAAACTTACCGCCCGTCAACAGCAGGTCTACGAACTGGTTCAGCAAGCGATCGAACGCACCGGCTTTCCGCCGACGCGCGCAGAGATTGCCGCCGAGCTGGGCTTTTCTTCCGCCAACGCTGCGGAGGAGCACCTGCGGGCGCTGGCGCGCAAAGGTGTGATCGAGCTGGCGGCCGGTCAGTCGCGCGGCATTCGCCTCAAGCGTCTTGACGAAGCCGGTGGCGCCCACCAGTTCACGTTGCCGCATATGGGCCTGATGCAACTGTCGTTGCCGCTGGTCGGACGCGTTGCTGCGGGTAGCCCGATTCTGGCGCAGGAACATATCGAACGTAACTTCCAGTGCGACCCGAACATGTTCGCGCGCCAGCCCGACTACCTGTTGAAGGTGCGCGGGATGTCGATGCGCGATGCCGGTATTCTCGACGGCGATCTGCTCGCGGTTCAAAAGGCCGCAGACGCACGTGAAGGCCAGATCGTCGTGGCGCGTATCGGCGACGACGTGACCGTCAAACGTTTTCACCGCGTGAAGGGCGGCGTCGAACTGATTGCCGAAAACCCCGACTTCGAAAACATCAATGTCGACGAAGGCAGTGGTGATTTTGCGTTGGAAGGGATTGCGGTCGGCTTGATCCGCAACAACGATCTCTGACGGTCGTTCAGCGCGAATACCGGGGCGGCCTGACGTAGCAACGTAGCGCGTCGCCCCACTCCCTGAAGTTTTGCATTTCCGACTGCGCCGGGCTGGGTCCGGCGCCCGTGCCCTGCTGCGCCTGCGATTTGTAACGACGCTTTGCGATGCCCTCTCTTGCAACGGACATCGTCAACCCATCGGACATGCGCTAAGCAGCAGAACACGTCCCTCTGACCCGCATTGGAAGAAGGATCGCATCATGGCTCGACTCTTAGGTTTGCTGCGTACGTCGCTTGGTCAACCGCGCGTGCGCGTGTCGTCACAGACGCGTCTCTCGGCGGTGTATGGACTGTCGGCGTTGTCCGGTCCGTTCGCATCGGCGCCCGCCATCGCCCGCTCCTACACGGTGCCCGCGCGCACTCGCACCACAACGTTGCCACGCACGATTGCGGCAGCCATGGCAACGGCCACGCGTCGCGCCTGCCCTGCCGGGAAAGCCGTCAAGGCATCGCGTGATGTGCGCGAACAGCAAGCGCGGCGCGACGGGCAGCCTGCACAGGAAAGTCATGACGTGCGCGTCTATCGCGATATGTCGCACATCGTGATGGTCGGCACGTTCGCGGACATTTGCCGCAAACTCGATCAGGCCGTCGGCGAACAGTTCTGTCAGGCGGCGGTGTAACGTCAGTCGTGCCACCGACGACCCACGCATCGCCCCTGGTCGCAGAGGTAGCACGCGCGTGTCGGACTTGTTGACGGTATCGCTGATGGAATCGTCGGCTTGCGCTCAAGACCTCGAAACTATCGACGATGCCGGATCGTAGATCCGATACATCGATCGAAGGCGAGCGCAGGTTTATTCGGGCGACTTGCCGAGGTCGCGTAGCGGATTGTCTGCGCCGCGCCGCTCGCCGTCGAAGAACCGCTGGACGTCTTCCGGCTTGACCGCTTCGATGCTCGGGTGTTGCCAGCGTGGCTTGTGGTCCTTGTCGACCACCATCGCGCGAATGCCCTCTACGCCTTCGGCGCCCGTGCGACCGTCGAGGTTGAAGACACTGCGCATCATCAACCACTCTTCGCGCAGTTCGTCCGCCAGCGACAGTTTTCGTGCGCGACGTACCTGTTCCAGCGCCACACACACCATGAGCGGCGAGCGCTTGGTACGCAGCAGGTCTTCCGTCTCCTCCGCCCAACCTGAGTACTCGCAACGTGCTTCGAGTTTGAGCGCCTTCAGGATCGCCGGCATGTCGGCCAGCGCGAAGTGCTCGTCGATGACGTCGCGCAACGGCGCCAGCTTGCCCGGCGCGAGCCCTGCCGGGGGAAGACTTTCGCGACAGAAACGCCGCGCGGCGTCGAGCACAGCATCGCTGTCAGGCCAATCGCCACGGGCGAGATGCTCGCACAGTGCCGGCAACGAGGCGCGCGGCAGTACGACATCCGCCAGACCGATTTCGCATGCGTCGACAGCACCGAACACGACACCCGTTGTCCCGAGGTATTCACCGAGATGACCCGCCAGGTTCGCGAGAAAGAAGCCGCCGCCGACATCGGGGAACAGGCCGATAGCTGTCTCCGGCATCGCCATGCGCGTGGCTTCCGTTACGATACGCAGCGCAGCGCCTTGTGAAATTCCCATCCCACCGCCCATCACGACACCGTCCATCAGCGCGATGTACGGTTTCGGATACGAAGCAATGGTGTAGTTCAGCACGTACTCGTCGGTGAAGAAATCCATGATATCCGTGCGCCCGGCACCGATCGCCTCATGGAAATAGCGAATGTCGCCACCGGCGCACAGGCCCTTCTCTCCCTCGCCTTGCAGCACCACACCAAGCACCGCCGGATCCTCGCGCCATTCGGCAAGCGCCGACGCCATCGCACGAATCATGTCGTGCGAGAGCGCGTTGAGCGCCTTCGGACGTGCCAGCGTGATAAAGCCGATGCGGCCACGGATTTCGGTTCGAACAAATTCGGTCATGTCTGGTGAACGATTCACAAGCGTCAACGAAATGGATCTGGCATCGCCCCGCCGATCCGGCAAAGGCACGTCAGATCCCCAGGGGGGATTGACCACCGGCGCACTTGGGACATTGCCCTCAAACACTCGGCGCGAGCAAAGACACCATCAAAACGGCAAACAAGACGGCAAACAAGACGGCAAACAAAAAAGCCGGCGCAAGGCACCGGCTTTTTTTCCAACAGACTGGCATCGCGACGCGCCCGGACTTTCGTCCACCACGCCGCGCACGCCATCGCCGGCTTTACTTCTCTTCGCGCGAGGCGCGCTTGCGCTCGTGTTCCTTCAGGTGACGCTTGCGCAGGCGAATCGTCAGCGGCGTGACTTCCACCAGTTCGTCGTCGTCGATGAATTCCACGGCGTATTCGAGGTTCAGTGCGATCGGCGGCACCAGACGCACGGCTTCGTCGGTACCCGACGCACGCACGTTCGTGAGCTGCTTACCCTTGATCGGGTTGACCACGAGGTCGTTGTCACGGCTGTGGATACCGATGATCATGCCTTCGTACAGTGCATCGCCCGGCGACACGAACATGCGGCCGCGATCTTGCAGCTTCCACAGTGCGTAGGCCACGGCAGCGCCGTCGTCCTGCGAGATCAGCACGCCATTGCGACGCTCACCCAGCGAACCATCCTTGAGCGGGGCGTAGGCATCGAAGATGTGGCTCATCAGGCCCGTACCACGGGTCATCGACAGGAAGTCGCCCTGGAAGCCGATCAGACCACGTGCCGGAATGCGGTATTCGAGGCGCGTACGACCACGGCCGTCCGACACCATGTCCAGCATTTCGCCCTTGCGGCGGCCGATTTCTTCCATGACCGCGCCCTGGTGTTCGTCTTCCAGGTCGATGGTCAGCATTTCGTACGGCTCGTGCTTCACGCCGTCGATTTCCTTGAGCACCACGCGCGGACGCGACACGGCCAGTTCATAGCCCTCGCGACGCATGTTCTCGATCAGAATCGTCAGGTGCAGTTCGCCACGGCCCGACACTTCGAAGACGGAATCTTCGTCGGTGTCTTTCACGCGCAGCGCCACGTTGTGATTCAGTTCCTTGTCCAGACGGTCGCGGATCTGACGGCTCGTCACGAACTTGCCTTCACGGCCGGCGAGCGGCGACGTGTTCACGCAGAAGTTCATCGTGAGCGTCGGCTCGTCGACGGTCAGCAGCGGCAGCGCTTCGGGCGTTTCCACGTCGCAGATCGTCGCGCCGATACCCACGTCTTCGATACCGTTGATCAGCACGATGTCGCCGGCTTGTGCGCCTTCTTCCGTCATCACGCGCTCCAGGCCCTTGAACGTCAGGACCTGATTGATCTTGCGCTTGAGAATTTCACCGTCCGGGCCCGAACGCATCACGACTTGCTGGCCCGGCTTGATGCGGCCACGCGTGATACGGCCGATACCGATACGGCCGACGAACGTCGAGTAATCGAGCGAGCTGATCTGCAATTGCAGCGGCGCGTCCGCATCGGCGTCGCGCACCGGCACGTGTTCGAGAATCGCGTCGAACAGCGGCTTCATCGTGCCTTCGCGAACGTCCGAATCGAGGCTCGCGAAACCGTTCAGGGCCGAAGCGTAGACGACCGGGAAGTCGAGCTGTTCGTTGGTCGCGCCGAGCTTGTCCATCAGGTCGAACGTCTGGTCGATGACCCAGTCCGGACGTGCGCCCGGGCGGTCGATCTTGTTAACCACGACGATCGGCTTCAGACCAAGGCCCAGGGCCTTGCGGGTCACGAAGCGCGTTTGCGGCATCGGGCCTTCGACAGCGTCGACGACCAGCAGCACGCTGTCGACCATCGAGAGCACACGCTCCACTTCACCGCCGAAGTCCGCGTGTCCCGGCGTGTCGACGATGTTGATGTGGGTGCCTTCGTATTCGACGGCGCAGTTTTTGGCGAGGATCGTGATGCCGCGCTCTTTTTCAATGTCGTTCGAGTCCATCACGCGTTCAGCGACTTGCTGGTTTTCGCGGAAGGTGCCCGACTGGCGCAGCAACTGGTCGACGAGCGTGGTTTTGCCGTGGTCGACGTGCGCGATGATGGCGATATTACGGAGAGCGCGGGTCATGAAAGAGGTGCTCGAAAAAGCCTTTGGAGAATCCGCGATTCTACCACTTGCGCGTGTCCCGCGTCATGGCCTTTCTGCATTGCAACAACGGCGCCTGTTCTGACTCACGGGCGTCACGAAATTTCCGGGCGTCGTTTCCTCCCTCCGAACACCCCCGGATTTCCCCGCAGCGCACCAATCTAGAGCATTCCATCTAATTTTCATCGCAATATTTGCCTAGTCAACTATTGCATCGACTTGAAATTAATTAAGTACCCGCTATAATCGTGACAAGTCAACTATTGCAGCAGCACGAAAATGTCCGAACCTCCTGTGACTTCCTCCGCGACCGTGCCGACGTCTCAGCCGGAAGCGCCGCAAGCCGATCCCCCACGCGACGGCTACAACATCGACGATTCGCTCGGGTATCTGGTGGCGCGTGTGCGTCAGTTGATCCTGGCGGAATTGACGAAGGAAACGTCGCAGTACGGTCTCACCAGCACGCAGGCCACCATGCTCTACAAGGTGGCGACGGGCAAAAGCAAGACGGCAGCCGATCTGGCGCGTGACTACTGTATAGATGCGAGCGCCGTGACCAGGCTGCTCGACCGGCTCGAAGCCCACGGACTGCTCGTTCGCGAGCGCAGCAAGATGGACCGACGCACCGTGAACCTGAGTGCGACCGAGGCCGGCTATGCCATGGCCGACCGGATGCCGGACATCTTCACGCGCGCCGCCGACCATCTGATGCGTGGTTTCAGCGTGGAAGAAGTGGGATTTCTGAAGAGTCTGCTGCGACGGGTGATTGCCAACGGCGAAGTCGGATGACGGCGGCGAGCCGATCCTGAAAACGTCCGAAATACGTTGATTTCCCTTCGAAAAAGCCTGTCGAGTCCACTATTTCAAGGTCTCGCCAGCAGCAGTTTCCCGATTACTGTCAGTACAAGACTTCACTCGTAAAGGTTTTGCGATGAAAGCGGCCTCACCGTTCCTCCCGCGTCTGCGGGCCCGCTCAGCGATTTCCGCCATTTGTCTGGCGGCTGTGACGCTGGGCTTTGCCGGTTGTGCGAACTTCGCCGGCATCCATAGCGACAAGCAGATCAGCACGCCCGATCAGTATCAGACCCAGCGCAGCCTGCCCTCCGAGGGCGGCCAGTGGCCGGGCACCGACTGGGCGCAGCGTTTCGGTGATCCGCAACTCGTCTCCCTGATCGACGAAGCCCTCGTCGGCAACCCCGATCTCGCCATGGCCGCTGCCCGTCTCAAGGCCGCGCAGGCGCAGACCGAAGGCGCGGCCGCTGCGCTGCTGCCGTCGGTCGGCTTCTCGGGCGACGTGTATCGCACGCAATTCACCCAGAACACCATTTACCCGCCGGGTTACGGCGGCACGTGGTTCACGCAGGGCGATCTGACCGCCTCGCTGTCGTGGGAACTCGATCTCTGGGGCAAGAACCGTTCGGCACGCGCACAGGCTACCTCGGCGGAGCGCGCCGAAGAAGCCGAAGATCAGGAAGTGCGTCTCGCCCTGTCGACCGCCGTGGCCCGCGCGTACAACCAGTTGGCTCAGCAATACGCCCTGCACGACGTGCTCGATCGCATCGGCAAGCAACGCCAGAACCTCGGCAAGCTGACGTCGGATCGCGTGCGCGCCGGACTCGACACGCAAGTCGAGCAGAAGCAGGCCGATAGCAACAGCGCCGACATTCAGACGCAACTCGCCCAGCTCGACGGTCAGATCCTGCTCACGCGCCACCAACTCGGCGTGCTTCTCGGCAAGGGCCCGGATCGCGGTCTGGAAATCGCGCCGCCGAAGCTTGCCCAACTGGCCACGCCGGCCCTGCCCGACAACCTGCCGCTCGCGCTGCTCGGCCGTCGCCCGGACATCGTCTCGGCACGCTGGGGCGTGGAATCGCAGCTCCAGGGCGTGGACGTCGCCAAGGCCCGCTTCTATCCGGACGTGAACCTGAACGCCGCATTCGGCTTCTCCACCTTCGGGCTGGGCAAGCTGATCGACCCGACCAGCCAGAACATTCAGGCCGGTCCGGTGATCTCGCTGCCGATCTTCGACGGCGGCCGGTTGCGCGCCAACCTAAAGGGACAGTACGCGGCCTATGAGAGCGCCGTGGCGAACTACGACTCCACGCTGAACAAAGCCCTCGGCGACATCGCCGATCGCATGTCGTCGATCCGTTCGGCCGACAAGCAGATGGTGTCGCAACGCGTGGCGCAAGACGCCGCGCAACGCGCCTACGACCTCGCGATCGATCGCTACAAGGCTGGCCTGACGCCGCAACTGACCGTGCTCACCGCCGAGTCATCGCTGCTCGCGCAGGAACAGGCGCGCGTGAATATCGACTTCGCCCGCCGCGACCAGCAGATCGGTCTGATCAAGGCGCTGGGCGGCGGCTTCGACGCACAGGCCGCTGGCCTCGTCGTCGGACAGGAACGCCCGGCAAAGACGGACGGTGAATCCGTCAGCGCACAGTCCCACTAAGGCCCTGAGCGCCACACAAAACAAGACAAACGTCAAAAGCACATTGAGAGATTAGTACGGAGCAAATGATGAGCGAGAACCAACAACAAGCGCCTGCCCAGCCGGCGCAAAGCAATGGCAAGCGCCGCCGCATGATGCTGACGCTGACGGCCGTGATCGCAATCGCGGCCATCGGCTACGGCGCTTACTACGGCCTGTACGCCCGCTATTACGAAGACACTGACGACGCCTACGTTGCCGGCAACGTGGTCCAGATCACGCCGCAGGTGGCCGGTACCGTCACCGGCGTGAAGGTCGACGACACGCAGATGGTCAAGGCTGGCCAGCCGCTGGTCACACTGGACCAGACCGACGCACGTGTCTCGCTGCTGCAAGCCGAAGCGAACCTCGCGCAGACGGTGCGCCAGGTGCGCACGTACTTCGTGAACAACGATGCGTATGCGGCCACCGTCGCCATGCGCGAGTCGGAACTGACGAAGGCACAGGCCGACGTGAAGCGTCGTGAGATGGCCATCGCCACGGGCGCCGTGTCGCGCGAAGAACTGGCCCACGCCCAGGACGCCGTGAAGACCGCGCAAGCCGCGCTCGAACAGGCCCGCGCCCAGTTGGTGTCGAACAAGGCCCTCACGGACAAGACGTCGGTGACCACGCATCCGAACGTGCAGCAGGCCGCCGCCAAGGTGCGCGCTGCCTATCTCGACTACGCACGCACGTCGATCCCCGCCCCGGTGGACGGCTACGTGGCCAAGCGTTCGGTGCAGGTCGGCCAGCGTGTGGCGACCGGCGCGCCGCTCATGGCGCTGGTGCCGCTCAACGAAGTGTGGGTCGATGCCAACTTCAAGGAAGTGCAGATCGCCCACATGCGCGTCGGTCAGCCGGTGACCCTCACGGCAGACGTGTACGGCTCGGCCGTGGAATACAAGGGTACGGTCGCAGGCTTCTCCGCGGGCACGGGCAGCGCCTTCTCGCTGCTGCCGGCGCAGAACGCCACGGGCAACTGGATCAAGGTGGTGCAACGTCTGCCGGTGCGTATCGCGCTCGACGCGAAGCAGTTGCAGCAACATCCGCTGCGTGTCGGTCTGTCGATGCAGGTCAAGGTCAACGTGCGTAACACCGATGGCAAGGAACTGGGCGAAGCTCCCACCCTGCCGGTGTACTCGACCGACGTGTACGACAAGGTCGGTCACGACGCCGACGACATCGTCGCCAAGATCATCACCGAGAACGCCGGTGCGAGCGCCAATGCAGGCGCCAGCGCAGGTGGTACCAACGACACGCGCAATCAGCCGGCCCGCGCTCGTCCCCTGTAAATCGGAGGGGGGTGCCCCCCACCCCCTTTGACATCTCATGGCAACTCAAAACGCTCCTGCCCCGCTCTCGGGAGGGCAGCTGGTACTCGGCACCATCGCGTTGTCGCTCGCCACGTTCATGAACGTGCTCGACACATCGATTGCCAACGTATCCATTCCCGCCATCTCCGGCGACCTGGGTGTCTCGTCGAGCCAGGGGACGTGGGTGATTACGTCGTTCGCCGTCGCCAACGCCATCTCGGTGCCGCTCACCGGCTGGCTGACAGAGCGCTTCGGCGCAGTGCGACTGTTCATCTCGTCAATCCTGCTGTTCGTGCTGGCCTCATGGCTGTGCGGCATGGCGCCGACGCTCGAAATCCTGCTCGCGGCGCGCGTGCTGCAAGGCGCCGTGGCCGGGCCGATGATCCCGCTCTCGCAATCGCTGCTGCTCTCGAGCTATCCACCCGCCAAGAGTTCGATGGCCCTTGCCTTATGGGGGATGACGACACTCGTCGCCCCGGTGATGGGCCCGATTCTCGGCGGATGGATCTCGGACAACTACCACTGGCCGTGGATCTTCTACATCAATATCCCGGTCGGTATCGGCGCCGCTTACGTCACCTGGCTGATCTACGCAAAGCGTGAAACGCCAACGCAGCGCAAACCGATCGACACCGTCGGTCTGGCTTTGCTCGTGCTGTGGGTCGGGTCGTTGCAGGTGATGCTCGACAAGGGCAAGGAACTCGACTGGTTCAACTCGTCGACCATCGTCGTGCTGGCGCTCGTGGCACTCGTGTCGTTCTGCTTCTTCGTCATATGGGAGATCACCGAGAAGCACCCGGTGGTCGACCTGACACTGTTCAAGCGGGTCAACTTCACCGGCGGCGTGATCGCCATTTCCGTGGGGTACGGGCTGTTCTTCGGCAACCTCGTGATCCTGCCGCAGTGGCTTCAGATCTATCTCGGCTACACGGCAACGGAAGCCGGTCTGGTGATGGCGCCTGTCGGGTTGTTCGCGATCATCCTGTCGCCGATCATCGGCAAGTTCCTGCCCAAGCTCGACGCACGCTGGGTCGTGACCGTCTCGTTCCTGCTGTTCGCCCTCGTGTTCCTGCTGCGCTCGCACTTCAACACGCTGGTCGACACTCGCACGCTGATGCTTCCGACCTTCCTGCAAGGGGTGCCGATGTCGATGTTCTTCATCCCGCTCACGGCCATCATCTTGTCGGGCCTGCCGGGGCATCGCATTCCGGCGGCAGCGGGTCTGTCGAACTTCGTGCGGATTACCTGCGGTGCCGTGGGGACGTCGATCGCCACGACCGTGTGGGATAACCGTATCTCGCTGCACCACGCGCAGCTCACGGAAAACCTGACGCCCTACGACGCCACGTTCAACGGTTCGGTGCAGTCGCTCAATCAGCTCGGCATGTCGACACCGCAAGCGCACGGCTACATCGACCGGCTGGTGACGCAACAATCGGCCATGCTCGGCGCGAACGACATCTTCTGGATCTCGGCCGTGCTGTTCGTGCTGATGATCGCGATGGTGTGGATTACGCGCCCGATCCGTGGCGGAGGTGGCGGCGACGCTGCCGCGGGCGCCCACTGACGCAACAGGCTTCCCCCCGAGTGCCCGGCCCTGCTCTGTACTACCGGGCACTTCTTGAACCCCGCTGAAGTTAGCGGGGTTTTTTTCATCCGACGAGATAGCGCAGTGCGGCGGTCGCCGCGATGCTGATGACGACGGTCGGCAGCAGCGAACAGCGCATTGCGACGAGCAGCGTCACCGCAAGCGCAATGAGATCGGCAGGCCGATCCGCCACGAACGACGGCGCGATCACCGAGATCAGGACACATCCCGGCAGGCTTTCCATGACGGAACGCATGCGCGGACTCAGCACACGATCGCGCAACAGGAGAAAGCCCACGACGCGTGTGGCATACGTGGTGGCCGCCATGAGCGCGACCGTCGCCACAGGCAGCAGCGTGGCGGCATTGAGCGAATCGAGCACGTCAAACATTGCGCGGCTCCATCAGCACGGCGGCGAGCAGTCCGGCCACCGCGCCCGCAGCGACGTACCACGAGCCCGGCACGTAAAGGTACGTTAGCGCTGCGGCAACGAGACTCACCAGCCACGGCAAGCTCTTGCGCATGCCGCGCCACATCCCCCGCAGCAACACGAGGAAGACGGCGGTGAACGCCATATCGAAACCGTACTGTTCGATGTCGCCGAGCACGGGCCCCAACACCGCACCGAGGGCCGTGAAAGCGATCCACGCGAGCCACAGGTTCACGCCGACACCGAGGTAATACGGCAGGCTGATGCGGTCCGCCTTACGCGCCTGGGTATCGGCCAACGCCATCGCCCAGGCTTCGTCGCACATCAGGAACAGCGACGGCAATGCGCGACGCAACGGCACGTGGCGAAGCAACGGCGCAAACGCCGCGCCCATCAGGACGTGACGCGAATTGACGAGGCACGACATGGCCACGATCAGCGCGAGATGCGGCGGCGAAGACCAGAGGTGAACGGCGGTGAATTCCGATCCACCGGCAAAGTTCATACCGGTCATGAGCGGCACCAGCCACGCGGGCATGCCCTTCTGGGTGGCCTGCGCGCCAAGCACCATGGCAAAGGGGACGAAACCGAGCATGACGGGCAACGACGCACGCATGCCGCGCGCCACTTCGAGTTTGACATCGGACTGCTGTGACGACGCAGCCGAAGAAGACATTCCAGACACAACCACTCCTGCAATAACCACTGGATGCGCAGGATAGCGGACGTCGCTTGTTGATGTCTTGTATGTTC
This sequence comes from Pandoraea sp. ISTKB, assembly GCF_001721285.1. Taxonomy (NCBI): domain Bacteria; kingdom Pseudomonadati; phylum Pseudomonadota; class Betaproteobacteria; order Burkholderiales; family Burkholderiaceae; genus Pandoraea; species Pandoraea sp. ISTKB. Next base: position 24,650 of record NZ_MAOS01000094.1, on the reverse strand, counting down.
TTGCGATTTTGCGTGACGACGAAAACCATCACCGTCTCCGCCTCCACCTCTCCCCCCCCATCACTCAGGTGCGGCGTCACGCGCATCGATCCGGATGCTTTGCAGATCGTCGTCGGTTACCGCTGCCTCATCCGATGCCTTCGGGGTAGACGGCTTGACGAGCGACTCCGAGCCTGCGGCAGCGAGTTTGGTCGCACCGCCCGCCTTTTCCAGCCACAGATAAAAGTCGAGCAGACCGTCGGGCAACGACGTCGTATCGTCGCTGAACGGCAAACGGGCGATCAGCCCGACGAACAGCGCCGCCGATGCCTGACGAATCCGCACGGCGAAGGCCTTTTGCCATGCCGGATCGCCGTGTGATACGAGTGTCTTGCGTAATTCGTCGAGCATGCGCTTGATCAGGCGGCTGGGCAGCGAGCGCGAGGGTGAAACCCCTTCTGCCCCTTCTACCATTTCCGCCACTTTTGTGGCTTCCGCCGGATCACCCGACTTTGCGGGACCGAGTATGTCGAGTAGTTTTGCGAATCCGCCCTGCCTGTCGATCCACGCCACCAGATTCGCGAGGCTGTCCCCTTGGAAGGAGAAGCTTCCCGGCCGACGGAACTCGACACTCCAGCATACGAGATCGCTCAGCGCCAGCACCGCAAAATATGGCGACAGCAACATCCCCGGCGTGAATACAGCGCTACCGATTCGCAGCACCTTGCACTGCACGGCACGCGCGACTCGCCGCTGCGTGGGCCGCACCAGTTCGCACACCATCTCGCCGGAAAGCCGGGCGAAGACGTCCGGCATGAAGTACGGCGACGCCACGCTCACGAGTTGACACACAAGGCTCGCGACATGGGTCGTCAGCACGATGCTGCTGAGCAGGCAGGAATAGTGCGACATGGAATTGACGGTGTTTGCGGCGTCCGGGGTGGGATCGATAACGATGGCAACGTGTTCTTCGTTACCCTCGTTCGCCTCGATGACCTCGTCGCGACCGTTTTCACGGTTCGCCTCACGAAGCTGCCACGCTCTGAGCAACGCGTCCGTTTCTGCGTCAATGCGCGCTACGTCCTCAAACCCTTCAGCGACCGAGTGACTTTCGGGAACCGGGCTCAGGGGATCCTCCGATGAGTCGATCGGTCGGAAGCCCTGCGGCTCAGGCAAAGCGGATGCATGAGACGAAGTGGCCATGCTGCTCGCTTGCGGGACGTCTCCCGGCACATTGCAGGTGTCCGCCTCGATAGGGATAGCGTGAAACGGTGCGCATTGCGGCCCGCCGATGCCTGAGATCATCGCTGCGTGTCCTCGTCTGGCCCCGTGCTTGTACGCGTCCCGTCAGCGTCTCGTCGACTGCCCGCGCGTTGGCTGACTGTCTGCGCTTGCGACTGATCGCGACGGCGTGACGGCGTGACGGCAGCGCCTCGACCAACGCCCCACCGCCTGACGCGAGCACTGTGCGCCGCCCTATGACCGAACGCTTGCGTAATTCGCTTTCCAGCACCGCCTCCGCTGCCATGCCCATGCATGAGGCGGATCCGCGCCGTTTTCCAGGCGAAGGCAGATGTCACGCAATCGCAGTATCATTGCGCATCCCCCGGCCCGATGCTCCCACGGCGATATGCCGCGCACGCTGCCTATGCCGCCGAACGGCCGGGAAAGTACTATCCGTCAGCAAAAACAAACATCATGACTACCCCGCAGAACCCGATCGAACGCTCCGAAGTCACCTTCCGCTTTCTGGCAGAGCCTGCCGCCGTCAACTTCGGCGGCAAAGTGCACGGGGGCTCGCTGATGAAATGGATCGATGAGGTGGCGTACGCTTGCGCCGCCACGTGGTCGGGCCGCTATTGCGTGACGGTCAGCGTCGGCAACATTCGCTTCCGCCGTCCGATTCTCGTCGGCAATCTGGTGGAACTGCGTGCTCGTATCGTGGCCACGGGCCGCACGAGCATGCACATCCACGTGTCGGTCCACGCCGGCGATCCGAAGTGGGGCGAACTGCGGCAGACGACCGATTGCCTGATGGTGTTCGTCGCGGTCGACGAGAGCAATCACCCGGTGGGCGTGCCCTCGTTCGAACCGAAAACCGACGAACAGAAGGCATTGGCCAAGTACGCCATGGACGTGAAGGCAGCGCTCGACGCCATCGTCGAACTCAAGCCGGAAAACGTCGCGAGCTGACGGGATTGGGCGGGCGGCCCGCACCGTCTGCCCTTGCCGGTAAGCCGAGACTTCCTGAGAGACTGCTCTTAGCGCACACGGCAGCTCCCGGACGTCTCATCGTCCCCACGAATGGATTGCAGATTTGTCGTTTCGGAGGAAAGCCGCCGATGCCGCGCGGAACGGTCAAGCATTACTTCCCGGACAAAGGGTACGGATTCATCACCCCGGATGACGGCAGCGAAGTCGTTTTCGTCCACGAGACCGAAATATGCGTGCCCGGCACGCCCGAGCTTCGCACCGGCCAGATCGTCGAGTACGAGACCACGCGTGGAGACGCCTATTTGCTGGCGGTCAACGTGCGGGAAGTGGCGGCCTGACGCTTCGCTTCCCGTCGCTCAGGTTTGATCACGCCCTCTGCCCCCCTTTTGCTCACGCGCCCATTCGTCGTCCACCTACCTGACAACGTTGACAGTTACCGATCGCAGAAGCTGGTGCTGAAATAGCGGTAGGTTCGCGAGTTTTTTCCGAACCGCAACGCCAACGAAAAGGAGCGCACCATGCCGATGGGAACCGTTAAATGGTTTAATCCTGACAAAGGATTTGGCTTCATCACGCCAGACAATGGCGGGGAAGACGTGTTCGTCCATGCCGTTGCCATCCAGAGCAGCAACCCGGACAAATTTCTCACGGAAGGTCAAAAAGTCGAGTACCAGACGATCATGGGGCCCAAGGGCCTTCAGGCTGACAACGTCAAGCCGCGCTGAATTGCGGCGCGGCGCCACCAGCGCCGCCTCCCATCACTGCGTCTTGAGCAACCGCTGGGGTGTTAGCAGCGCTTCGCCGTCGAGGCGTGCAACGCCCAGCAGACGTGCAGCGGTGTCGGCGTTGGCTTCGGCGTAGACCTTGACTTCGATGCCGTCGTGCTCGGCAGCACATGCACGCAAGGGTGCGGGACAACGCAGATCGTCCAGACGCAGACGTTGCCCATGACTGAAGCGCTTCGCGAGCGTATCGTCGAGCCATACGGCGGGCAACGTCTTGAGCAACGCATCGACCGGGGCGAGCTTCTCGACGCGCTGTGCATGATCGAGCGCATTCAGGTATTCCAGCGTCACGGCGCCCTCAAGCGTGAGCGGACCGACCGCCGTACGTCGCAGCGCACGCAGATGTGCCCCGCAACCCAGCGCTTCACCGATGTCTTCCGCCAGCGTACGCACGTAAGTGCCTTTGCTGCACGTCACGCGGAACGTGAATTCGTTCTCCGCCGGCAACGCGCATTCCGTCATTTCCAGCAGATGGATCGTCACCGACCGCGCCTCTCGCTCGATGGTCTGACCGGCGCGGGCATACTCGTAAAGGGGTTTGCCGTCGCGCTTGAGTGCCGAGTACATCGGCGGCACCTGTGAAATCGGCCCGGTGAAGCGCGGTAATACGGCACGAATCGCGGCTTCGTCCACCTGCACCGGACGCGTTTGCAGCACCTCGCCTTCCGCGTCGCCCGTCGTTGTAGTCTCCCCCAGACGCACTCGCGCTTCGTACGTCTTGTCGGCTTCGAGCAAGTCCTGCGAGAACTTCGTCGCCTCACCGAAACAGAGTGGCAACAGCCCTGTCGCCAACGGATCGAGCGTGCCCGTGTGACCTGCCTTGAGCGCCTGAAGCGCACGCTTGGCCTTGATCAAGGCATCGTTGGACGACAGCCCCAGCGGCTTGTCGAGCAGCAACACACCGTCGAGCGGGAAACGAGGGAGCTTTTGGCGGGGTGCCTGCGAACGCGGGTCCGTCATGTGTGGGAATGACTTGAGAAATTCGAATGGGGTAACGCCGCGGCGCGCATCGACAGCGCTCGGGCATCGCAACACCGCCGGACTCGCTTTGCGCCAGCCCGGCAGGCTACGTTGTCAATCGACGACTTACTTGCCGTCGCCTTCCTTGTGATCGCCTTCAACGCCATCGTCGGCATCGTCGTCGGCTTGCGCATCTTGCGCATCTTCCTTCGCACGCGTGGCGTTGGCCGTATCGATCAGACGCGACATCTCGATGGCGCGTTCAATCGACTGGTCGAAGTGGAAATGCAGCGTCGGCACCGTGTGAATGTGCAAGCGCTTGAACAGCAGATTGCGCAGGTAGCCTGCGGCTTCGTTGAGCGCTTCGCCGGTCGCTTTCGGATCGCCGGTGAGCGTCGTGTAAAACACCTTCGCATGCGCGTAATCAGGCGTCACTTCCACGCTTTGCAGCGTGACCAGCCCAATGCGCGGGTCCTTCACTTCGCGCTGAATCAACTCCGAGAGATCACGCTGGATCTGATCGTTGATGCGAAGATTTCGACCGGGAACGCCACGTTTCTTTGCCATAACATACTCGCTAGTAATGCAATGGCCCACGCCACCGGTTTCCCGGCTTGGTGGGCCATTCCACTTCCGTTGTGCAAATCGCGTTACAGCGAGCGCGCAACTTCCGTGATTTCAAACGCTTCCAGTTGGTCGCCTTCCGTAATGTCGTTGAAGTTCTTCACCGACAGACCGCACTCGAAGCCTGACTTGACTTCCTTGACGTCATCCTTGAAGCGCTTGAGCGAATCCAGCTCGCCCGTGAAGATGACCACGTTGTCGCGCAGCACACGCACGTGCGACGAACGCTTGACGAAGCCGTCGAGCACCATACAGCCGGCCACCGTACCGACCTTCGGCACCTTGAACGTCTGACGCACTTCGACCATACCCGTGATTTCTTCCTTCTTCTCCGGCGCCAGCATGCCCGACATTGCTGCCTTCACCTCATCCACTGCGTCATAGATGATGTTGTAGTAGCGAATATCGATACCGTTCGACTCGGCCAGCTTGCGGGCCAGTGCATCGGCACGCGTGTTGAAGCCGATGATGACCGCCTTCGAAGCCGTTGCCAGGTTGACGTCGCTTTCGCTGATGCCACCGACCGCAGCGTGCACGATCTGCACACGCACTTCCGGCGTCGAGAGCTTGTTGAGCGACTGCGCCAGTGCTTCCTGCGAACCCTGAACGTCTGCCTTGATGATGAGGGGCAGCGTCTTGACTTCGCCTTCGGCCATCTGCTCGAACATGTTCTCCAGCTTCGCAGCTTGCTGCTTGGCCAGCTTCACGTCGCGGAACTTGCCCTGACGGAACAGTGCGATTTCACGTGCCTTGCGTTCGTCCTGAACCACCAGCACTTCTTCACCGGCGCCCGGCACTTCCGACAGACCCTGGATTTCGACCGGGATCGACGGACCTGCGTCCTTCGTGTTCTTGCCGGTTTCGTCCAGCATGGCGCGAACGCGACCGTAAGCCTGACCTGCCAGCACCATGTCGCCGCGCTTGAGCGTGCCCGACTGCACCAGAATCGTGGCGACCGGACCCTTACCCTTGTCCAGCTTCGCTTCGATCACGATACCCTTGGCCGGCGCTTCCACCGGTGCCTTCAACTCCAGCACTTCGGCTTGCAGCAGCACGTTCTCGAGCAGATCGTCGATACCCGTACCCGTCTTGGCCGACACCGGCACGAACGGCGAATCGCCACCGTACTCTTCCGGCACCACACCTTCGGCCACCAGTTCCTGCTTCACGCGGTCCGGGTTGGCTTCGGGCTTGTCGATCTTGTTGATCGCCACCACGATCGGCACACCGGCCGACTTCGCGTGGGCAATCGCTTCCTTCGTCTGCGGCATCACACCGTCGTCCGCCGCGACCACGAGAATCACGATGTCCGTTGCCTGTGCACCGCGAGCACGCATGGCCGTAAAGGCCTCGTGACCCGGCGTGTCGAGGAACGTCACCGTACCGCGCGGCGTGTCGACGTGATACGCACCGATGTGCTGCGTAATGCCGCCGGCTTCGCCCGACGCCACCTTGGCGCGACGGATGTAGTCCAGCAGCGAGGTCTTGCCGTGGTCGACGTGACCCATCACGGTCACCACCGGCGGACGCGGCAGCGCTTCGGCTTCCGTCACGTCGTTGCCGAGGTCGAGCAGCGTTTCCGGATCGTCCAGCTTGGCGGCGATTGCGCGGTGCCCGAGTTCCTCCACCACGATCATCGCCGTTTCCTGATCGAGCACCTGGTTGATGGTCACCATCTGGCCCATCTTCATCATCAGCTTGATGACTTCGGCGGCCTTGACCGACATCTTGTGCGCCAGATCGGCAACGCTGATCGTTTCCGGCACGTGCACATCACGCACGACCGGTTCGGTCGGTGCCTGGAATGCCTGACGATCGTCCTGCGAATGACGGTCGCCGCGACGGCCGCCACGGCCACCGCCGCGCCAGCCATCCGAACCACCGCTCGTATCGCCGCGCGTCTTCATGCCGCCACGCTTGTTGCGATTGTCGGTGTCCTTCTGCCAGGCGCCCGGCTTCTTGTCCTTCTTGTCGGCAGCACCCGCCGTCGTCGAGGCCGGCGCGGCGGCCGGCTTCTTGTCTGCCGGCTTGGCAGCCGCACCTTCCGGCTTGGCCGGCTTGTGCAACGTACCCTTCGCAGCATCGGGCTTCGCCGGCGCGGCGGCAGCAGGTGCCGGCTCCGGTGCCTTCAGCACGCGACGCGGTGCATTCATCATTTCGCGAATTGCGCGGGCTTCGGCTTCGGCCGCGGCACGACGCTTGCGAATCGCTTCTTCTTCGGCGCGCGCCTTGTCAGCCGCTGCGCTCGCCTTTTCGGCGGCTGCACGGGCTTCTTCGCTCGCCTTGCGAGCCTGCTCGCGCTCGGCGTCAGCCTTGGCGGCAGCGGCCTTCTCGGCTTGTGCTGCCTGCGCTGCCTTTTCGGCGTCGGCCTTGGCTGCCTTGTCGGCTTCCACTTGCGCCTGCTTTTCGGCTTCAGCGTCGGCTGCCTTGGCTTCGGCCTTCGCCTTCTGCTCTTCGGCTGCCTTCGCTGCTGCGGCTACGCGCTCCGCTTCCTCACGCACACGGCGCTCGGCAGCTTCCTTCTCTTCGCGCTCGCGACGCTCGGCCTCTTCGCGCTCCAGTTGTTCCTGGCGACGCTTGAGTTCGGCCGCTTCTGCTGCCAGACGCTCCGCTTCGCGGCGTGCGTCTTCTTCGCGCAGACGGAGGGCTTCGTCTTCGGCAGCCGCTGCAGCGTTCTCAGCGCCTTCCGCGACGTCGTCGCGCTTGACGAACGTGCGCTTCTTGCGCACTTCGACCTGAATCGTCCGCGCCTTACCGGTCGCGTCGGCCTGCTTGATTTCCGAGGTCTGGCGACGCGTCAGAGTAATCTTCTTTTTGTCGCCGTCGCCAGCGCCGTGCGATCGGCGCAGGTGCTCCAGCAGACGGGCCTTGTCGGCTTCCGTCACCGAATCGTCGGCGCTGAGTTTGTCCACGCCGGCGGCTTTGAGTTGCTCCAGCAACACGCCGGCCGGCATTTTCAGTTCTTCAGCAAATTGGGCTACGTTGATGCTCGCCATTCAAACCTCTTCAAGCAAGGCCAGGCGCCTTGCGGTTAACTTCAAAGTTCACTGTTCCATATGCATGCCGGGGCAGGTCATCATTGGAACCAGTGCTCTCGCGCTTTCATGATCAGGGCCTTGGCGGCTTCTTCGTCGACGCCCGTCATTTCGGTCAGTTCGTCGACAGCCAGTTCGGCCAGATCATCGCGCGTCTGAATTTCATGCTCGGCCAGTTTGGCCAGCAACTCCGGCGTCATGCCGTCGAGGCTCTTGAGATCGAGAGCGACACCTTCGACCTTCTCCTCGGTGGCAATCGCCTGCGTGAGCAGTGCGTCGCGCGCACGATTGCGCAGCTCGTGCACCGTGTCCTCGTCGAATGCTTCGATTTCGAGCATTTCGTTCAGGGGCACGTAGGCGATTTCTTCCAGGCTCGAGAAACCTTCCTCGATCAGGATGTCCGCCACTTCCTCATCCACATCGAGACGCTGCATGAACAACGTGCGCAGCGTGCCGCGCTCCTCGTTCTGCTTCTCGGCCGATTCGTCCGGCGTCATGATGTTGATCTGCCAGCCCGTCAGTTCCGACGCGAGACGCACGTTCTGACCGCTGCGACCGATCGCCACTGCCAGTTCGTTCTCGTCGACGACGACGTCCATGCTGTGCTTCTCTTCGTCCACGACGATCGACTGCACCGCCGCCGGCGCCAGCGCGCCGATCACGAATTGCGCGGGGTCTTCCGACCACAGCACGATATCGACGTTCTCGCCGCCAAGCTCGTTACGCACCGCCTGCACACGCGTGCCGCGAATGCCCACGCAAGTCCCGATCGGATCGATACGCTTGTCGTACGCCACGACGGCGATCTTGGCGCGCACGCCCGGATCACGAGCGGCCGACTTGATTTCCAGCAGACCCTGTTCGATTTCCGGCACTTCCATGCCGAACAGTTCGATCAGGAATTCGGGAGCGGTACGCGAGAGTTCGATTTGCGGGCCGCGAGCCGTACGGTCGACCTTCACGATGAACGCGCGAACGCGGTCGCCGATACGCAGGTTTTCCTTCGTGATGAGCTGATCGCGACGCAGCAGCGCTTCGACACGGCCCGACTCGACAATCAGGTTGCCCTTGTCGAGACGCTTGACCGTACCGGTCATAATCTTTTCGCCGCGCTCGAGGAAGTCCGACAGGATCTGCTCACGCTCGGCATCGCGAATGCGTTGCAAAATGACTTGCTTCGCAGCTTGCGCACCAATACGGCCGAACTCGACCGATTCCACCGGCTCTTCGATGAACTCGCCGATTTCGATCGAGGGATTTTCTTCCTTGGCTTCGAACGACAGGATCTGCTTGTCCGGCTCCTGCAAACCCGCTTCGTCCGGCACTACCAGCCAGCGACGAAAGCTCTCGTGCTCGCCCGACTCACGGTCGATGTGCACGCGAATGTCGACGTCTTCGGTGTAGCGCTTCTTGGTGGCCGAAGCCAATGCTGCTTCAAGCGCGCCGAACACGACATCCTTGTCGACGTTCTTTTCGCGCGCGAGCGCATCGACCAACAGCAATACTTCGCGACTCATCGTTTGCGACTCCTAAAATCAATCTGCGGCACAAGGCGCGCACGGTCAATATCCGCGAGGGTGAATTCGAGCAGCGCCGGGCCGCCCTTGCCTTCGAATTCAAGGCTCAAGTTTTCGCCTTGCGGCGCCTGCAAAATGCCGCGGAACTGCTTGCGGCCTTCAAGCGGCACACGCAACGTGAGACTCACTTCGACGCCGGCAAAACGCTCGAAGTCACGCAGCTTGCGCAGCGGACGGTCAAGCCCCGGCGACGACACTTCAAGTCGGTCGTAATTGACGTTCTCGACCATCAGGACGTGCGAGAGCTGACGGCTTACCGTCTCGCAGTCATCGATCGTGATGCCCTCCGGCTTGTCGATGTAGACGCGCAGCAGTCCGCCGCCGGCGCGCTCAAGATCGACCAGCTCGTAACCCAGGCCTTCGACCGTGGTCTCGATCAGTTCTGGCAATTGCAACTTTGCTCACCCTAGAAAAACTCGCGCGCATCAGCAGCGCCCGACATGTCTGCGCGCCCCGCATGGGACGTCGCACGATGCCCGCCTAGACCGTCCGGGCCGGTGTACCTGAGTCGGCACACCCACTCCCCGACACGGCGGCATCGGCCGCGCAAAACGCTCGCGGCAAAAAAAAATGGGCGAAACGCCCATTTCTTACAGCCTCATTGCGCATGAGGTGCGCGTCGCAGCAGAACGCCCGACACGCAAACCAGCTTATTCATTGATTTTATATGGTTTTGGCCCGATTTGCAACGCTTGGCGGCGGAAAAGCGTCCTGACCGAGCGCCGTTGCTACCTTGCTGCGCTGCAAAATCGGAGCACCCACTCAGCGGGATCGATTGCCGCCGCGGTTACCACGGTTGCCCTGGTTACCGCCGCCGCCACTCGCGCGATTTCCGCCGCGACTGCGATTGCCGTTTCCATTGCCGCCGTTACCACCGTAACCGCCGTTACCACCACCGCCACCATTGCCACCACGCGACTGGCCGCCGTAACCACCGCCCCCCGCGTTACCGCCACCGAAGCGGCGTCCCTCGCCGCGCGGCGAAGGCGTCTGCCCCGGATAGCCGCCGCTCGGACCGACGAACGCCGTCAGCGGATTGGCACGTGGGCGACGCGACTGACCCGGTTCGCGAGCGAACACGCCAAGGGCCGTCTGCATCGGATCCGGCTGACGACGCGGCTCCTTCGGTGCGCCGGCCTTGCCGCCGCGACCGCCGTTACCGCCGTTACGTGCGCCCTTCTCGTCCGACGCCGCCCCCGGCACCTTCATGCCGACCGCAGCGAACAGCGAGCGCACCTGCGCTTCGTCCATCTCTTCGTAACGGCCTCGCTTGAGGCCACGCGGCAGCGTCAGCGGACCGTAACGCGTACGGATCAGACGACTCACCATCAACCCTGCGGCGTCGAACATACGACGCACTTCGCGGTTACGACCTTCGGCCAGCGCCACGTGATACCAGTGGTTCGAGCCCTCGCCACCGCCGTCCTTCAAGCGCAGGAAGTTGGCCTCGCCATCGTCCAGCTTGATGCCGTGCAGCAGTTGCTGACGCGACGCTTCGCTCAACTGACCGACGGTGCGCACCGCGTACTCGCGCTCGATCTCATAGCGCGGGTGCATGAAGCGGTTCGCCAGATCGCCCGACGTCGTCAGGATCAGCAGACCTTCGGTGTTGAAATCGAGACGCCCGACTGCGAGCCATTTGGCCGTCTTCATCGGCGGCAGACGATCGAACACCGACGTGCGGCCTTCCGGATCGGAATGACTGACGATTTCGCCTGCCGGTTTGTGATACAGCAGCACGCGCGGCGGCTTGCTGGTGATACGGCGCTTGACGAGCTTGCCGTTGATACGAACCTGATCGGTCGGCAGAATGCGCTGGCCGATGTGCGCCGGTTCCGAGTTCACGGAGACGCGACCGGCGAGGATCAGCTCCTCCATCTCGCGACGCGAACCCATGCCGGCTTCGGCCAACACCTTATGCAGCTTCGGCGCTTCGTCGTCCGGAGACAGCACGCGACGGTCTGCCGGGCGGCGGCCGCGCTGAGCGCGTGCCGAAGCCGCGTTATCGCCTTCGCCGTCTTCCGCATCGAATCCACCCGACGTGACGAACGCGAACAGATCGCCATCACCCGAATTGCCTGCATTGCCAGCATTGCCGGCACCGCCCTTACCCCGCGCACCGCCAGCCGGTCCCTTGCGACCACGGCCTTGCGGCTTGCCGGACGGGCTCTGACCACCTTGGCCGCCCTGCGCGCCTTGTCCGCTCGGTCCGCCCTGTCCGCCTTGCGCACCTCGCTTCGCACGGCCGCCCGGTGCAGCGCCATTGGCGCCACCAGAGGGCTGCGGCTGTTGCGCATCGTCGCGCTTGGCACCACGCGGCTTGCGCGAGTTCGTGCGGGCACGCCCTTGCGCCGCCGAAGGCGCACCATCGGCATCCGACGCCTGCGGCGCATCTAGGGACGACGAGGACAACGCACCTTGCGCTGCGTCCGAACCGGCGACTTCACCGTTATCGTCGCCTTCGCGCTTGGCCTGCTGGGCCGCACGACGGCGGGCGATCAGACTGCGCGGACCACGGCGCAAACCGCGGCGCGACGCCTTTTCATCGCCGCCCTCGCCTTCCGGCGAACGTGCATCGGCACCGGCATCGCGTGCGTGCAGGTCCTGGGATTCTTCGTTTTGTTTCAACACAACCTCATTGGAAAACGGGATCGTTGCGGGCAGGCGTAAATCGCTGCCCTGATCCGTGTTCGCACCATGAATGCGCGGCAAATGCGTGCCGCGGCTTCGTTCTTATCGCAAACGGCCCTTCGGGTGAGTACGGCGCCAGGCGCCGCCGCCTCAGGTACCGGTGACGAGATTCTTGTCGTCCCCGTCGTTCTCGTCGTCATCCAGCGCACCGGGCGTGGGCTGCCCGGCAGCGGCTTCGTTCGCTGCCGAGTCGACAGCGTGCGGGGAAACCTCTTGCGCCAACGACGCTGCGGGATCTGCCGCATGCGTCGTGCCTTCTTCCGTACCGGCGTCCTGCATATCTTGCGGCGAATCCTCGCCGACAGGAACGACAGCCTCCGATACTTCGGAAAATTCCTTGTATTGCGCGACGTCGTCATCCGACCGCTCGCCATCGAGCCCGGCCGATGCATCGTCGCGCCAATCGTCATCGCTCACATCGGCCACGCCGGACACATCGCCTTGCGGCATGCTGTCCTGCTCACTGACGTGCGCCGGTTCGTCGAGTTCCTCGGTATCCGGGGAAATTTCGGCAGACGGGCCAATCTCGGCATCGTCCGACGTATCGACGACAACGTCCGTCGCGACCGGCTGCCCGGCATCCGTCGACGATTCCGCCTCGGCTTCGGCCAACACGGCGTCCAGCAAGGCATCTTCCGTCACCGCCTCGCCAGCGTCGCCGCCAGGCGGAAGCGGACGCTGATCCTCCGGCAATCCTTGTGCGAGCGGCAGATCGTCGGCGCGTGTCTGCGCCAGCAGCGCAAGTGCTTCGGCGTCGGCGACCGGCGCATCATCAGACACCGCCTCGTCACCGTCATCCCCCTCGGCACGCTCGCCGAATTCGATGTTCTGCTGCGCGAGCAAATCGATCTGCGCCTGCGCCGCCGGATCTTCCAGCGGCGGCAGCGCATCGAGCGCGCGCAAGCCCAGATCGTCGAGGAAGTCCTTGGTCGTGGCGTACAGGCCGGGGCGTCCCGGCACGTCGCGGTGACCAATCACCTCGATCCAGCCACGATCCTCGAGCTGCTTGATGATCTGCGTATTGACCGTTACGCCGCGAATCTCTTCGATATCGCCGCGCGTGACCGGCTGGCGATACGCAATGATCGCTAGCGTCTCCATCACGGCGCGCGAGTACTTCGGCGGCTTCTCCGGATTGAGGCGGTCAAGGTATTCACGCATGCGCGGACGGCTCTGGAAACGCCAGCCGGTGGCCAGTGCCACCAATTCCACACCTCGGCCATCCCATTGCACGCGGATTTCCTCGAGCAGCGCGCGCACCGTGTCACCGGACACGGCGTCATTGAAAAGCTTACGCAGATCGCCGACCTTGAGCGGCTCCTGCGCGCAAATCAACGCGGTCTCGAGGACGAGTTTCGCCTCTTGGGTATTCATGTGCGACTAAGCAGACCGGGGGCTTGGCAACCCGGTATCAGGAATAAATGGATGCTTGGAACACGAGAAACGGTCGTCGATCGAAAAAACAACCGCTTCGCATAAGCGCGCGCCCTTTTGTGTTCGGTCGTAGTGACGGCGGCGCGACCAGAATGCTTCGAAACGACCTGCCGGGAAAACGCCCAGGCCGATAGTGCGGCGAGACGGACGTCCGGTATGTGCGCAATTATTACTGAAACACTGACGCCCGTAAAGCATCGTCGAAACCTCGGCGTCCCGCCAGCCGAAATAGCGAGTCGACGCCTCATGGTAAACTCTCAAAATAACTTCAGGGGCCACCATGACCACCGAGATCGGTCGCATTCCCGGCAACCCCATTCCGGTTGCCCAGCCTCGTTGTTCCACCTGCTCACTGGGGCAGTTCTGCCTGCCCGTCGGCATCCCTGAGCCGGAGCTGGAACGACTTGACGCACTCGTCAGCGAGCGCCGCCGCCTCAAGAAAGGCGAAGTGCTTTATCACGCCAACGATGATCTGAACGCCGTCTACGGCATTCGCTTCGGGTCGCTCAAGAGCTGCGTCACGGCCCCCGATGGCCGCGAGCAGGTCGTCGGCTTTCACCTCCAGGGCGAGTTGATCGGTCTGGATGCCGTCGCCGACAACCATCATCCGACGACCGCCGTCGCGCTGGAAGACAGCGAACTTTGCATCGCCCGCTTCAACGAGTTGGAGACGCTGTCGCGTCAGGTGCCGTCGCTACAGCGCCAGTTGCATCGCCTGATGAGTCAGGAAATCCGTAACGAGCACCAGCAACTGCTTGCGCTCGGGACGATGCGCGCCGAGGAACGTCTGGCCGTTTTCCTCCTGAATCTGTCGGAGCGGCTGTCGGCGCGCGGTTACGCGGCGAACGAGTTCGTGCTGCGCATGAGCCGCGAAGAAATCGGAAGCTTCCTCGGCCTCAAGCTGGAGACGGTCAGCCGCCTGTTCTCGCGCTTCGCGCAGAACGGCATGATCGAAATCCGCCAGCGTCACGTCAAGATCATCGACGGTGTCGCCCTGCGCGAGCTCGCCGGCGTGCATCACTGCTGATCCGGCGTCCGGGGGCGCACGAGCGCCCCCGCTCCCGCGCCCCCTCACCGGCTCGCACTTCCCCTAACTTCCCCGCACGATTCACTCGTTTCGCTCGCTTCGTTACCGTCCCATCGCTCGGACGGCACTTCTGCGTTACCCATAAGCTACCGGCCCAGCCCGGTGGATGCCTTGCGCCAGATCAAACGTCGCTCACCGCGCGCCCATCTGCCAGCCGCGGGCTTTCGGCACATCAGCCAATCCGGCACCCGCAGGCACCGCCGGGCAAATCAGGCCCCTGCTGCCCGCCACGACGACCCGCGGCAACACCAATCCGTCGCGCGTTCGACAAGCCCGGGCAAACCCTCCATAATCGGCGCGTTCACCACGCGGCACATCCGCCGGGCGGTGTTTCGAGCGTTGGACCCCGACGGAGGCCGTCGTTATGCCCGCAACCATATTTCTTAGCCCGGAAGACGCCGAGCACGCGTTCTACGAAGCGTTGCGCGCCGGCGACACCGATACGCTGATGGACGTCTGGTCGGAAGACGAGGAAGTCGTCTGCATCCATCCCTCGGGCCCCCGCCAGGTCGGCCCCGCGGCCGTACGCGCGAGTTGGCGGCAAATTCTCACCAAAGGCGGCCTTCAGGTAACGGTCAGTCACCTTCAAGTCGCGCACAACCCGCTGTGCGCCGTCCACAACGTGCTTGAGCAGATACAGGTCGAAACCCGTCCGGAAGCGCGTTACGCGTTCGTGCTGGCGACCAACGTCTACCTGAAGGAGGCAGACGGCTGGCGGCTCGTGTTGCACCACGCCAGCCCCGCCATCGGCCACGAGGATACGGGCACGCAATTGCCTCGCACGCATCGCCTGCATTGAGGCGTACCCCGCCACGTCGCCACGTCACCGTCTCAGCGCGGTTCCGTTGTCCACGCCGGCGTCCACATCCCAATACGGCACGGGACCGAAACGTTCCTGCAGAAATTCGATGAGCGCATGGGTTTTCGGCGGCACGAAGGCCCGGCTCGGATAGACCGCCCAGATAGCGACCTCCTCCGCCAGCGGGTACGCGGGCAGCACCGGCACGAGTTCGCCGTGCTTCAGATGCGCCCCGATATCCCACGTCGACTTGAGCGCAATGCCAATGCCGGCGAGTACCGCGTCGCGCAACACCTCGCCGTTATCGGAAGCCAGACGCCCGCTCACGCGCACATTCAACGTGCCGCCCGGCGTCACGAAGCGCCAGTCGCGCTGATCCCCGAGAATCAGACAGTCGTGAGCGGCGAGATCCCCCGGATGCCGGGGCGTGCCGTGCGCCGCCAGATAGGCGGGAGACGCACACAGTGTGCGCGTATTCGACGCGAGCTTTCGGGCGACCAGCGTCGAATCCCGCAGGGCACCGACACGAATGGCGAGATCCACCCCTTCCTCCAGCAGATCGACGACACGATCCGTGAGCCGGAAATCCAGCGAAATCCCGGGATAGCGCTCGAGAAACGCCGGCAGTGCCGGGGAGACGTGCTGCCGCCCGAACGACGATGAGCACGACACCCGCAAACGCCCTTGTGGCGCAGCCAGCCCTTGCCCGACGCTCGCCAGCGCCTGCGCTTCGGCCACGAGCAACGCCTGCGCCTGCAGCAGAAACACCTCGCCCTCCTGCGTGAGCGCGACGCGCCGTGTCGTCCGGTGCAGCAAGCGGGCGCCCAGCGCGGTCTCCAGTTGCACCAGACGCGTGCTGGCCGCCGCCGGGGACAAGCCCCGCTCGCGCCCCGCCGCCGACACGTTTCCCAGCGCGGCCACCCGAACGAACAACGCTACGGTATCGAGGTCCAAGGACATTTATCGGAATTTCCAAAAAATCTTTTCCGCATTATCCGAATTATCAAAGCAATCGACTAGCCGTAATCTCTCGTTATCGGATTCGGCGCGTCGCCAGATCGCCACAAGGCGGGCGACGGGCCGCCACTTCAGGAGAAAGCACATGAAAGCCATTGGATTGACCCGTTACCTGCCGATCGACGACCCGAAGTCGCTCGAAGACATCGAACTCCCCACCCCGACGCCCGCCGGTCGCGACGTGCTGGTCAAGGTCGAAGCCATTTCCGTCAATCCGGTCGACACCAAGGTGCGCGCCCCGAAGGACAAGACCGAAGCCACGCCGCGCGTGCTGGGTTGGGACGCCGCCGGAACCGTTGCCGCCATCGGGCCGGAAGTGACCCTCTTCAAGGTCGGCGACCCGGTCTACTACGCCGGCAGCATCACGCGCCCCGGCGCGAACAGCGAATTCCATCTGGTGGACGAACGGATCGTGGGCCACATGCCGACGTCGCTCGACTTCGCGAACGCGGCCGCACTGCCGCTCACGACGATCACCGCGTGGGAAGCCCTGTTCGATCGTCTGGGCATCGCACCGGACGGCAGCGACGAAGGCAAGTCGATCCTGATCGTGGGCGGCGCAGGCGGTGTGGGGTCCATCGCCATTCAGCTGGCCCGCCGACTGGCGAAGCTGACGATCGTGGCGACCGCCTCGCGGCCGGAGTCGGGCGACTGGTGCCGTCAACTCGGCGCGCAGCACGTCATCGATCACTATCAAGACATGCCCACGCAGTTGAAGGCCATCGGTCTGCCGCAGGTGGATTTCGTGCTGTGCCTGAACGATACGGACACACACTTCCCCGCAATGGCCGAGGCCGTCGCCCCGCAAGGCAAGATCTGCTCGATCGTGGAGAACGCCGGGCCGCTCGAAATCGGTTTGCTCAAGAGCAAGAGCGCCACATTCGTCTGGGAGTTCATGTTCACGCGCGCCATGTACGAGACGCCGGACATGATCGCGCAGCACAAGCTCCTGACCGAAGTCGCGCGACTGGTCGACGCCGGCACGCTGCGCACCACGGTCGGCGAGGTGCTGGGCCCGATCAACGCCACCAACCTGCGACGCGCCCACGCGCAACTCGAAGGCGGCCGCACCATCGGCAAGCTCGTGCTCGCCGGGTTCTGACCGGGTTCCGACCGGGTTATAAGTCACGCCGCCACGGCAGCACACGCACCGGCAAGCGGCTAGCCGCTTGCCAATCACGGCGGCGCGACGATTGGTGACGCGCGTGCGCCAGCATGCATTCCCCGCAGAAACAAAACGGCGCTTGCCCCATCGAGGCAAGCGCCGTTTCGCTGTTCAAATCCGCTCAGACCGCCGCCGAACGCATCAGGCGTCCCGCGACGGACTCACGATCCCATCGTCATTTGGCCGACGGTACCGTCCCCTCCGGCAACGCGACCGCCTCGGCCGGATGCACGATCTCGCCGCCCAGCGCATTCACGCCCGCCATCAGACGCTCGAACGCCGCACCGACCAGCGTGGGATCGCCCTTCACGCCGAGATCGATGTGACGACGTGCGTAAATCGCGCCACGTTCGGCGTCGCCCACGCTCGGCAGACTGAACACCTTGATGCCGTCGTACTCCGCTTCGATGGCTTCCATGAGCGGCGTGAGCGTCGATTCGGCCAGTCCGAACACGAGCACCGAACGCTCGGCGTGCTTCGTCAGGTGATGCAGGTCGGCGTAGTAGGTATCGAGCGCCCAGGCCATCATCGGCCACGCCATGACCGGAAAGCCCGGCATGAAGTGATGCTGCTCGACGGAGAACCCCGGAATCTTGTTATACGGATTCGGCAGCACACGTGCGCCGACCGGGAACTCGCCCATCTTCAGACGATGGCGGTTATCGGGCAGCGACATGTCCGCAACGCCATCGGGGCTCGTGTCGGCAATACGTTCCATGATGAGCGCTTCGGCTTCCGGCGTGAGCGCCAGCGGCACGTTGAGCGCCGCCGCCGCGCACTGGCGAGTGTGGTCGTCCGGCGTGGCGCCGATACCCCCGGTCACGAACACGATGTCGTCGCTGGCGAACGTGCGGCGCAGCGTGGCCGTGATGCGCGCCGGATCGTCGCCGACATACTCGGCCCAGCCAAGCTGCATGCCGCGCTCGGTGAGCAATTCGATGAACTTGGGCAGATGCTTGTCGTGACGGCGTCCCGAGAGGATTTCGTCGCCGATGATGATGATGCCGACCGCCATGATGCTTCCTTTCTCTTGTCGTCAGTGCCTGGGGGATTGCGTCGCGCCGAGCCTCGGGCGCGTGCCATTCGACGATTGTGCCACTTTCACGGCGAACCGTTGGGGGAGCGTGGCCCCGGCAAAAGGGGCGACTCCGGGGATTCCGGCAATGCCTGCGCCGGCGGCAGATCTTCGCTCTCGGACGTCGGCATGCCAGCCACCGGCAGCACGGTTCCGGCAAACACCGGCTCGCGGTGCGCCTCTTCCGCGCGCATGCGCGACAACGCCCGCAGGCAATAGTGGGCGAACCACAGCGCCGAGAACACGAAGATCACCACGTACAGCCAGATCGCCAGCAGCGCAATGACCGGGAACAACACGATCATGATGACGGATGAGACCCACAGCAGCGTCGGCAACGAGCCGAGCAAACCGGTAGCCACGCCGATCACGAGCAACGGCAGCCGCTTCTCGCGCACCAGCCTGCGCCGCTCCTCTGGACTCGCGTGAAACGCCAGCGCGTCGTAAGTCATCACCCGATAGGTCAACCAGCCCCACAGCAACGGCGGCACGATGGCGAAAAACGGCGGCACCAGCCAGAGCGGCAGCGTGACGAGCGCGGCGATCAGAAACACGACCGTCGCACCGAGCGACTGACCGAGGCTGCCCCAGAACGAGCCGCCCTGCCGGGCTTCGAGATGAATGAAGTGACGGCGCGA
Organism: Pandoraea sp. ISTKB; assembly: GCF_001721285.1. NCBI lineage: Bacteria > Pseudomonadati > Pseudomonadota > Betaproteobacteria > Burkholderiales > Burkholderiaceae > Pandoraea > Pandoraea sp. ISTKB. The sequence goes on along the minus strand of NZ_MAOS01000094.1, from coordinate 5,570 downwards.
CAGATGCCGCAGCACCGCCGGCATCGACCAGCCCGCAATGAGCAGCAGCGCGGTCACGACGATCAGGGGGACGAGCAGCGCCACCAGGATGAACGGCGCGAGCGCCATGCGCACGCTGTCCACCCCGAAATAGCCGAAGAAGCGGTAAATCCACTGCGTGAATTCCCACTGTTCAAGCCAGACGCGAAGGAAATCGGTGAACGGTTCCCATCCGAACCAGATCACGGCGCCCCAGAGAAGACCGGAGACGATGAAGGGCATTGCGGTGAGCCACAGCATGCGCGGATGCAGCAGACTCACGAGCGCGCGGCCGAGCGCGCGAAGAATATCGTTCATTCAGGTGCTGTACGAACCGAAACGGGCGTCGCGAGGACACCCGTTCGGCAGAGCCTTGGGAGTAAGGCCTTGATGTTACAGCACCGGTGCGCGGTCGTAGAAATAGATCCCGTGCGGCGAGCGTCCGACCGGAATCGTATTGATCAGCTTGCGCGACGTCAGATCGATGATGCCGACCTTGCGCGCCCAGCGGAACGTGACCCACAGCGTCTTCTTGTCGGCGGTGAGTTCCATGTCGTCCGGCCCCGGCAGCAGCCCGGTGATGTTGCCCACGTTCGTGAGCGAGTCCTGATCGATGATGCTGATCGTGCTCGACACCCGGTTCGAGATCAGCACGTGCTTGCCGTCGGCGAGCGAGCGGAAGTTGTGCGCGCCCTTGCCCGTCGGAATCGTCTTGACGACCTTCTGGTTACGCCAGTCGACCACCGCGGCATAGTCCGCACCGGTCATGCCCACGAGCAGATACTTGTCGTTCGGCGTGAGCCACACGCCCGCCGGGCTGTCACCGACCTTCATCTTCCAGATCACCTTCTGGGTGGCCAGATCGATGGCGGCGACCTCGTTCGATTCCTGCAACGAGATGAACACGAGCTTGCTGTCCTGCGTGAACACGAGGTGGCTCGGCATCTTCTTGATGGGAATCCGCTGGGCGACGCTCAGGTTCTTGCCGTCGAAGCGGTACACGTCCACCCGATCCAGACGCAGCGCATTGGCCACGAACCACTTCTTGTCCGGCGAAAAGCCGATCTGGTACGGATCCTCGATGTTCTCGATCTTGCGCTGGATCTGCCCCGTCTTCGGATCGAGGAAGACGAGGTTGTTGCCGACCGAATTGGCGACGATGAGCGACTGGTTGTCGGGCGTCGCCATCAGGTGATGCGGCTCCTTGCCGACCGGGAACGTCTGAATCACCTTCTGCGTGGCCTTGTCGATCAGGCTGACACTGGCGTCGGCCGAGTTCAGCACGACCACGACGCTGTCGGGCGCAGGGGCGGCCGCCCGGGCCGGAGCGGACAGCGCCGCAAGACCGAAGGAAGCTGCCAGAGCGGCAGCGAGCAGAAGTTTGCGCATCACGAAGTCTCTGGAAAAAGTCTCGCTATTGTAGGCCGGGAACGCACCGCCAAGGCGCGCCCCACCTACATTTTTTGATCAGGCGAAACACGATTCCGACACTTCATGACCTGGCGCAAATCGCGACAGGCCCGGATGGCCCCGGCAACGTGACACCGACGCCATAGCGCCACGCCATGTCAGCGCTGCAACGCCTCCCAGACCTTGTGCAGACGTTTGACCGACACCGGCATCGGCGTGCGCAACTCCTGTGCGAAGAGCGAGACCCGCAACTCTTCGAGCAGCCAGCGGAACTCGTCGAGCCGCACGTCGCCATGATCGCGTCGTTGCGATGTCGCGCGCTGCCAGTTTTGCAGCAATGGCCCCAGTTCGCTCATGGCTCGTGCGTCGCGGGTCGGATCGGCCTTGAGCTTGTCGATACGGCCCGTCATCGCTTTCAGATAGCGCGGGAAATGCGCCAGTTGCGCGTACGGCGTGTCGATCAGGAAGCGCTTGCCGATCAGCCGCTGCAACTGCGCCGTCAGATCGGCGTACGCCTGCGCGAACGGCTTGGCCTGCGCCAGCTTCTTCTGTAGCGCTGCATACTCGGTCAGAATCTGTCCGGCCAGCCGCGCGATCTCCTGCGCGAGCAACGTCAGACGTCCCCGCCCTTCGTCCTTGCGCGCCACGAACGACGCATTGTCGCTCGGCCACGGCAACTGCAAACAGGCGCGCTCCAGCGCCAGATCGACAATCTGGTCGCGCAGTTCCTCCTGCGTGCCGAGACTCATGTATTGCATGGCCATCTGCTGCAAACCGGGGATGTTCTTCTCGAGGTACTTCACCTGCTCGCGCAACTGGATCGCGAAAAGACGTCGCAGACCGGCACGATGCTGGCGCTGCGCCTCGTCCGGGTCGTCGAACACTTCCAGATCGCAATGGTCTGCCCGGTCGACGAGCGCCGGGTAGCCGAACAGCGTCTGTCCGCCCCGCCGGATCTCGAGCATTTCCGGCAGTTCGCCGAAGCTCCACGTCGTGAGGTTGTCGTAACGACCGGGTTCGACGGCCGACGACGACGAAGCGGTTGGCGCCGCGACTTTGCCAGTCCCCTTGCCCGACTGACCGGCCTTCGCGCCATCACGCCCGCCTTGGCCTTGCGCTGGCCCGGCGTCCGCCGACACGACACCGGTCGGCGTCGCCCCGCTCTTCGCCGCGAGTTGCTGGAAGGTACGTTGCGCCTGCTGGCCGAGTTCGGCGCGCAGTTGTGCAAGGTTGCGCCCCATCCCGAGCTGACGCCCGTGCTCGTCGATCACCTTGAAGTTCATCGACAGGTGCGCCGGGAGCACTTCCAGCTTGAAGTCGCTCGACTTGAGCATGACGCCGGTCAACTCGCGCGCGTCGGCCATCAGGGCGTCGAGCAACGCCCCCTGCCCGAACGTCGCCCGGTCGACGAAGCCTGCCGCGTATTCCGGCAACGGCACGAAGTGACGGCGCAGCTTCTGCGGCAACGACTTCATCAGCAGGTGCGCCTTCTCCTTGAGCATGCCCGGCACCAGCCACTCGCAGCGGCGGGCGTCGACCTGATTGAGCGCGTAGAGGGGCACGGCGAGCGTGACACCGTCGCGCGGCGTACCCGGCTCGAAGTGGTACGTGAGCGCCATTTCGATGCCCGCGATCGCCGTCTTCTTCGGGAAGAGGTCGGTCGTCACGCCCGCTGCCTCGTGACGCATCAGATCGTCGCGCACGAGATAGAGCAGTTTCGGCGCGCCCTTCGACGTCTCCCGATACCAATGCTCGAAGCTCGCGCCGTCGTACAGATCGGCGGGCACGTGCGCGTCGTAGTACGCGTAGATCAGTTCGTCGTCGACCAGCACGTCCTGACGACGCGACTTGTGTTCGAGTTGCTCGATGTCCGCGATGAGCTTGCGGTTATGCGCGTAGAACGGGAGCTTCGTTTCCCATTCGCCTTCGACGAGGGCGCTGCGCAGGAAAATCTCACGCGCACGACGCGGATCGCGCGGGCCGAAGTTCATGCGTCGGCGGGCGTAGATCGTCAGGCCGTAGAGCGTGCCGCGCTCGTAGGCGACGACCTGCGCGGCCTTCTTCTCCCAGTGCGCGTCGGACAGCGACGTCTTCACCAGATGCTTGCCCACGCGCTCGATCCACTCCGGTTCGATGCGCGCGATGCAGCGTGCGTAGAGGCGGCTCGTCTCGACGAGTTCGCCGGCCATCACCCAGCGTCCGGCCTTCTTGACGAGCGAGGACCCCGGCCAGATGTGGAACTTGATGCCGTGTGCGCCTAGGAAGTGCGGATCGTCGTCGGCCTTGCAGCCGATATTGCCGAGCAACCCCGCGAGCAAGGCCAGATGCACTTGCTCGTAGGTCGCCTCGGACTCGTTGAGGCGCCAGCCTTGCTCGCGCACCACGGTGAGCAACTGGCTGTGCACGTCGCGCCATTCGCGCAGCCGCAGTTGCGACAGGAAGTTCTCGCGGCACGCCTGTGCGAGCAGACGGTTCGACTTCTTGTGCGCGATAGCCTCTTCGAACCACTTCCAGATCTTGATCCAGGAAAGGAATTCGGACCGCTCGTCGGCGAACTTCTTATGGGCGTTGTCGGCGGCGTCCTGCGCTTCGATCGGCCGGTCGCGCGGGTCCTGCACGGCCAGACCGCTGGCGATGATCAGCACTTCGCGCAGCGACTGCTGGTCGCGCGCGGCGAGGATCATGCGCCCCACGCGCGGGTCCAGCGGCAGACGCGCCAGTTCGCGACCGAGCGGCGTGAGCTGATTGGCGTCGTCGACGGCGCCCAGTTCGTTCAGCAACTGATAGCCGTCGGCGATGGCGCGGCCCGGCGGCGGCTCGATGAACGGGAATTCCTCGACCTTCGCGAGTCGCAGCGACTGCATCCGCAAGATGACGGCGGCCAGCGACGAGCGCAGGATTTCCGGATCGGTAAAGCGCGCGCGCGACTGGAAGTCGGCTTCGTCGTACAGACGGATACACACGCCGTCGGCCACACGGCCGCATCGCCCTGCCCGCTGGTTGGCCGCCGCCTGCGAGATCGACTCGATCTGCAACTGCTCGACCTTGTTGCGGTACGAGTAGCGCTTCACGCGCGCCGTGCCCGCGTCGACGACATAACGGATGCCCGGCACGGTCAGCGACGTCTCGGCGACGTTGGTGGCGAGCACGATGCGTCGCGCGTTGGACGGCTTGAACACCCGCTCCTGATCGGTCGCCGACAGGCGCGCGAACAGCGGCAGAATCTCGGTGTGCGGCGGATGGTGCTTGCGCAGCGATTCGGCCGCCTCGCGAATTTCGCGCTCGCCGGGCAGGAAGACGAGCACGTCGCCCGAGCCTTCACGACAGAGTTCGTCGACGGCGTCGACGATGCCGTCCATCAGATCGCGTTCGCGGTCGCGCGCGCTGGCGCGGCTGCCCTCGCGTGCATCACGTCCTTCACGTCCCTCGGCGTTCGCGATGCGCACGTCGTCCTGAATCGGTCGATAGCGCACCTCGACCGGATACAGACGTCCGCTCACTTCGATGACCGGTGCCGGACGCAGCGCCTCCCCCTCGCCCGTGCCGAAGTGGCGGGCGAAGCGGTCGGCGTCGATGGTCGCCGAGGTGATGATGACCTTCAGATCGGGGCGGCGCGGCAGCAACTGCTTGAGATAGCCGAGCAGGAAGTCGATGTTCAGACTGCGCTCGTGCGCCTCGTCGATGATGATAGTGTCGTACGCACGCAACAGCGGATCGGTCTGCGTCTCGGCGAGCAGAATCCCGTCCGTCATCAGTTTGACGGACGCGCCATTCGAGAGCGTGTCGTTGAAGCGCACCTTGAAGCCGACGATTTCGCCCAACGGCGTGTTCAGTTCGTCGGCAATGCGGCGTGCCGTGGCCGAGGCGGCGATCCGGCGCGGTTGCGTGTGCCCGATGAGGCCGGTGCCGCCCGCGCCCAGGCCGCGCCCCAGCGCCAGACAAATCTTGGGAAGCTGTGTGGTCTTGCCCGAGCCGGTCTCACCGCTCACGATCACGACCTGATGGCCGGCGATAGCGCGCGCGATCTCCTCGCGTCGGCCGGACACCGGCAGCGCTTCGGGGAAGGCGATCTCCGGCACACGGTTGGCAGCGGCCTGCCGGGCGGCCAGACGTTCGGCATCGCGTTTGACGCGTTCCGCCAG